>NZ_JADPJJ010000079.1:0-251093 GCF_023073375.1 Bradyrhizobium sp. 197
ATCCACAGACAATGAGGAATTTGGCGGCGTCACCCATACCTTGACTCACAAACACATGTGGTCAGTCAAGAGAATACAAACGGCCACCTGGGCAGTTACCCTTGTCTACGCCTTCATGTTACGAATGAAGCTCCTCGATTTTCCACTGCCAGTTCGCGCATCGAATGAATGGAACCATCGAACCGCATCGAGGTAGTGGCGACCAATAGATATTGGTGGCGAGAACGCGTAGTTCCGCAGGAATCAGCAGGGGAGGCTTTACATTGCCGAACCAGGAAAGGCCCTTGAAGCCTGTCGTCGAAAGCTATGTACCGCCAGCAGGAATCCGGCATGCCGTGACGGCGGGCGAGACTTGGATATCCCTCGCCAAGCGGATCGGCATCGATCCCTGGGACCTCATCGAGTTCAACTTTCCGGGCATCAAGCTCGTCAAACAGCGCGATTTCCAACAAGCCACACGACAGGTGAACTGGTACCTGGCCGAGTATGTAGGCTGCCGCACGATGTCGCCCGACCGCCAGAATTTTGCGTTCTCTTCCGGTACGACCGGCGGGAAAGGTGGGTGGCGAGGGGGATTCATCTATCTGCCGCCAGGTACGCCGCCTCCCCCGCCGATTGCGCCCACTCCACCGGTTGCGCCCACCCCAGCGGCTCCAACCCCGCCGGCATGTGAAGGAAGCCGACCGGACTTCGCGCGCGTGCTGGACGTCAGCGAGCGGAATTTCGCGCGCAACGTCTTTGGCCCAACGCTGCCGCCGTGGGAGACAATTGCGATTACCAATGGCCTGGGAGCAGGCGGAAGACCGTGGACGAACGATGGGCCGTTCTTTAGGGGAAGCAATCCCATGGTGCCAAGCATGCGGTATGCCATCAATCTTGGCAATGTCGCGTTCAGTAACATGGCATCGCCTAACCCCACCTTCGGCCTCTTGTGCGACGACTTCGGTCGCATCTGCGACCTCTTCGTGCACGAAATGACCCACGTGTGGCAGGCGTTCAACGATTCAAATTGGACGATGGCGCGCTCCTTCTGGGCGCAGACAGTCGGTGCCGGCTACGAGTACACGCCGGGCGATTCCTGGGACTCATACAACGTCGAGCAACAGGCACACATCGTTGAAGATTGGCACAAGTACAAGATCAGTTATCCGATGCTTGCCGAGGAACGCTATCCGTACGTCCGGCTCGTGATCCGCTCTGGACGCCTCACTTTTCCTCGCGGGCTGGATCTGGTGGCGTTGAAAAAGGACCTTCAAGATCTGCGCGCAAGGCACCTGGACTAGAAATCTCGGTCACTTCTTGCACCACAAACGAAACATGCCCGGGAGTGGACACCATAGCCGAAGTGATATTTTGCTTTCCAGTGGCATGGAAAGCTTGTCCTTGGACAAGCAACTCGTCACCAACTTCAACGCATGGTAAGAGCACTCGTTCTCGGCATCCCTTCAGCACGTTGAGGCTGCGGTCAGCGCCGGCACTTCGTTGAATTCCGAACGCCTGTTTAAGAGCCTGCGCTATCTGCGACAATGTCGGCTTGGACCGCAATATCGGACGCCTGCGCTGCGGTTGAGAGCCAGAACCGGGTTTGCCGCATCCCCAAACACTGCGCGGGCACCGCGTGAGGTTCCGCCTACAAAATTGAACCGTCATCAATCGAGCGGGGACTAACCTTTCAGCGCGGCTGGGTCTGACCGCAAGTGAGAAAAGGCCGCGAATCCGCAGCAGCCGAATACCTCATATGGAACGTCTCCATGTCCGACACCCATACACGCGACCCCTCGTGGAAAACCGATTTGATCTGGCACTATTTCCACGCCGTCAGTACGGCGGCCAAGGTGCCCACCTATCGCAAATTCTACAGCAACCAAGACCCGAGCGACGAATTGGACAACCGCCATCGCGTCTATGAAATGCTGGTGGATGAGCCGCTGCACACCCATCCCACGCTGTCGACGACCTCGACGGACGAGTCGATGGAAAACTACAAGAAGAGCAAGCTGCCATGGAACCAGAACAATGGCGGCTTCCTCAAAGCGGTGAACAATGAATATTGGTGCGGTTCGATCCTCAAGATCGTGTTCGTCCGCTACATGGGCTGGAAAATGGCCGAACCGACGGCGCGCGACCAAGTGAGCGTGGGAAGGGATCCCAGCAAAGCGGTGGATTGGACAATCAAGAATCTCGAAAACAAGATGCCGGTACGGGCGTCCCTCGGCGGCGCCCATTATGTCGGCATCGTCGGCCACCGCACTACGGGGGCCGACAACAAGGTCACCGAGTTTCTGTGCCTCGACCCATGGGCCTATGGCATCGACGGCGGCAATCAGGCCATGAAATATGCCGGTACGTCGACCGCCTTTCTCGGGATCAGCAAACGCGACGGCGCGACATGGACCTATAGCAACAAGGCCGTCGCCTTCGTCGAACGCCCATCCTAGGAAATTATGGCAGCGAGTTGCCATCATGCTCGCTCGGCGCCGAGCTGTTTTAGTCGTCTACGAAATAGGATGTTTCTGAAAAATCGCGCTGATCCAGCGGTATCGTATCGCCAAAGATCTTGTCCGCGAAGCCCGCGAAAACCCGGCAAGCGCGCGCCGCAAAATGCATCTGGTCGTGCGTCTCCCGGATGATCTCGTGGTCCGAGTTCTACATGATCGCCATGCGCTCAGTCTGCGCATCGAGCAGACCGGCGCTCGCCCCTCTGGAGAGCCTTCGTTCCTGCTCTAACCGATCGGAATAGCTGCGCTCATTTCTCCGGAGGACGCAGCGGGCCGTCCGCCCACTTGCGCGCTGCAGGATCACGCAGCGGGTCGTCGTCGCATTTGGCGCAGACGTAGCGCAGCCGTCCCTCCGCTGCTTCGTCCGGCAAACCCTTCATTGGCCTGCCACAGCCAGGGCAAGACTTTCGGACCGCATAGCGCCGTGCCATCATTGTTTTATTTTCCCCGCAAGGGCACTCTAGTCCCGCAATGATGGCGAACTCAACCGGATCGCGGAAACTTGTCCAGCTGGGGGACCTTAAATGCGTCTGCGCCGGCCGCCCGGTCCGGATCCTCGGAATTCGCTGCCAGCATGCGCGTGTGCTTCGACGAGACGACGAAAACTAGCCTCGGAGCGCAGGGTCGGTCGCTGTCGTCGCACTCATGGCGCGACCAGTTTCTTTCGAATCGCATAGCGAACAAGCTCCGCCGTCGATGACATCCCGAGCTTGCGCATCGCCGCGGCACGATGGGTCTCGATGGTTTTCACACTCAATTTCAAGATGGCGCTGATCGATTTGTTGGTATGCCCCTCCGCAATGAGCTGGACCACGCTCTGCTCCCGCGAGGTGAGCAGTACGCCCGACTTGTTCTGCTTGTTGAGTTGGAAGTCCCGCAGAAGCTTTTCCAGCAACACGCCAGTGAAGTACGGCCTGCGATCAAGCAAGGCGTCTATCGCGGATATCAGGTGCTCTCGGGCATCAGACTTGAACAGGAAGCCGCGAACGCCGGCCAGAATGGCCTCCGTCAACAGTTCCTCGCTGTCATGCATCGTCAGGATTAACACCTCCGTTCGCATATGCATAGCGCTGAGGCGGCGACTCACTTCGAGTCCATTCATGAACGGCATCGAGTAATCGGCGATCAGGACGTCCGCACGCGTTTCGATCGCCAAAGCCAGGGCCTGCTCGCCGTCGCAAGCCTCGCCGCCGACGACCCAATCAGAGCGCATTTGGACGATCGCGCGCAGCCCCGACCGTACAACCTCATGATCATCGGCAATGACGATGCGCTTCACGACGGCGCTCCCGTATGTCGACCCAGAACCTATCGGGCAATCAACGGAGATGACTGGCAGCCAAGTCGGCTGACTGTATCGACCCTCTTCCGGAAAGTTATCCCACAAAACCCTGAGATCGGGTCGCGGATGTCCCGATCGCCGGAATGCTCCATCACTCGTCGACCAGTTTGGCTCTAACCGCGTATCGGACCAGACCGGCTGTCGAGTTCACATCGAGCTTCCGCATCGCGGCGGCCCGGTGAGCTTCTGTGGTCTTCACACTGAGGTTCAAGATGGCACTGATGCCCTTGTTGCTGTATCCGTCGGCAACGAGCTTGACGACCAGTTGCTCGCGGGGCGTCAGCCTCGCCTCATCGAGCGGTGCGCAATCTATATGGTCAACCCCGATTCCAACGCCGAACGATTTGTGAACCAGGAGTGAATCGACAGCCGCAAGCAGCAGCTTGTTCGCCTCCGACTTCGACAAGAAGGCCCGCGCGCCGGCCTGATAGGCCTGCTGCGCCAGCAAGCTAGAGCTGTGAACGGTAAAGATCAGGACCTCGGTGGGGAGCGAGCACTCCCTGATCCGCCGGGTCACCTCAACTCCGGTCATGCGCGGCATGGAGAAATCCAGAATGGCGACATGCGGCCTGCTCTCGATCGCGGCGGCAACTGCCTTTCTGCCGTCGCTCACCTCCGCCACGACCTCCCAATCGGCACGTTGCCCAAGCACCGCTCGGATACCTGAACGGACAGCCTCATGATCATCGGCGATCAGGATACGTTTCATGCAAAGTGCTCCTGCTTCGATCGCCGCCGCTTCGAGTACCGCAAGCCGATGGCCATATCGGAGCGCGACGGTCGCCCGACGGATCTCGTCCTTGGAGATGCGCGTCGGCTCTCATGACTGCAACAACAAGCGCCGCTTGTGCCGCTTCGCCTCGTTGCGAACCGGGATAACCGCGTACAACGTGGTCCCGGAGCTTTCCGGATCGGATCGAATCTCGAGGCTGCCGCCAAGGCGCGCGAGCCTCTCCCTCATGGCGGGAATGCCGACACCCATCGACGTCGTTCCGCCGCCTCGTTCAGCGCGGTGAGCCGCGAAGCCGCGTCCATTGTCGCTGATGGTCAGTCGAAACTGCCCGCGGGTTGCCTGGACGAGGATTTTGACCTCCGTCGCGCTCGCGTGCCGGAATATGTTCGCGAGTCCTTCCTGAACGATCCGCAGCAATGCCCTTTGGCTGTCGTATGACAGCCCGTCCACTCCAGCGTCGACGACGCTCCGGGCGCGCAAGGCGGTGCGCGCAGCAAAGCCGCGGACGTAGCATTCGATCGTCGCCTTCAGTCCTTCCTCCATCACGTCCTGTGGATGCAGCAAATATGTAAGCGAGCGGATATCCCTCAGAGCACGGTCGATCGATGCATCAACGTCGTCGCAAAGCCTATCGACGCCGTTTGCTCCGCCGACGCAGGCGCGGATTCGCATCAACCCAAGACTTGCCGCGACCAAATATTGACAAGTCGAATCATGAAGTTCCGAGGCAATCCGCTGCTGAATACCCTCCTGTATGGAAGCCAAATCACGACCGGTTGGGTTATCCGGCTGTTCTTCAGAAGACTCAAGAACGCTCATCCGGTGTCGACCGAGGCGCTTCGCGGTTCCATGTGGCTTCAACAGGCTCGCAGGAAGGCTGCACGGCTTCATTGGACGCATCCAGCTTTTAAGTCCGTCCTGGACATCGACTGTCGCCAATCGACGACCTAGATAATGACCCGTTCAACATGTCCCATGAGGGCCGCAATTCGACGCGCACCCCTAAGGGAATGACGTGCACTATCATACCTCCTGGTTTTCCATACAACCAAGGGGTTAATTCATAATACTTCAAAACCTGCGCATGACTGACATGAGTTTTCGTCCGGTATATGCAGTTTGTGCCAATCGCTGGAACCAACGCGATAAAATGAGACAATGACTGCTAAAATTCTTCGTCGCGCATCCGGACACGACCGAACGTCACCTTACGGTCCAGACCATCAGGGACGAGCTTTATGGAAATGCAGGGTGGCGTCGTTTCTGGCACATCGCCAGATGCCCGAACTATCGCACGACGACGTCCTATCGACCGCTATCTTTGGCTGAGCCCGACTTCTTCTTCGTCCGAGAGACCGGAGGAGTTTGCGGGGCCGGTACTATCACCAGTGGATGAGCGGGAACTCGCAGGCGATTCTGCCCGATGTCATCCCGGAGCGCGTCGGTATCCATGCGCTGGCTCCGCTCGACGGAATCACGGGGGTCCGCCAACGCGGCGGTTGCCGCCGTCATTCCGAAAACCGTCCACAGCAGGACGAAGAGTCGTCTCGTTGACATTTCGTATTCTTTCTCAGAAGGCGAAGTCGAGCCGCGGACCGATCCGAAGATCCCTGTAGTGCCGAATCGGAACGTTGGACGTCCGGGCCTCGTACAGCACCGTGGTCGTGAGCGACAGATTGCTCGCGAAATTATACTTCAGACCGATATCCGCCGAATAGAGCTGGTCCTGCCGTCCTGAATTCAATCCATCGGTGAACCAATAGGCTTCGAACAGAGGCGAGCTCACGACCGACCATTTGGAGTCGAGCTGCACTTCGATTCCGAGAACGGCATCGAAGCGCCAGCGGCGCGCTTCCGCAAGATCGGAAAACCGGTAGGTCAGCAGCAACAATGGCGACAGGGTGACGTTGTTGATACGAAAGTCGCGGGCCACCGATCCCATCACGTCGTTCGAGGTAAACGCGAGGCCGCGGTAGACGCCGTCGAAGTCGTAACGATTTTCGTAGATCGCCGAGAACCGCCAGCCATTCCAGTTCTCGGTCAATCGTCCTCCCAAGCGGGCGATTGCGGCATTCCCGTCCTTCTCCGTTGCGAATGCCTCATACTGCGCGCGGGCATAGAGGCGATAGGACAGGTCGTTCGTCAGGTATCCGTCCAGTCTGGCGCTGATATCGGGCTCGTAATAACCATCCGACTTGCGGGCGTCGCGCGTGAACAGAGCGTTGTCGGTAAACATCGACGACACGGAACCGACCACACTCCACGAAGGCAGCGGCAGTGCCGGCGGATCCGCCCTGAACTCTTTCAGGTCCACGTCCGCGGCCACTGCAGCAGTGGCACCCAAGGCTCCAACCAGCTGCAGAAGAACTCCAGATACACGCATCTGAACCTCGAGACTGTCGGCCCCGCCTTCCCCAACGACGCGACCATAGGCCCCGCAGTAGTTGTGTCAAGCGACGCCGACAACGCACGACCCTTTCGCGGAATGTTGTTACTGCGTGACCACACAATCTCGGATCACACAAGCTCGGAGACTGCCGAAAGAAACGTGCACATCGCTTCCTAAACCGCGCCACCGTAGACCGGCGCAGATTCATTCTGGGAGAGGTCCATCTCCGAGCATCAATGAAGCAAGCCATCCGACTGCCAGACAGATCGCGAGGATGACGATGCCGATGATCAGTGAGCGGCGCCCGGCCTTAAACAGCGCCTGCGTGGGGTCGAGCGTGTGAAACAGCTGCAAGGAAGGCGAGAGCCTCGTGACGATCCTGCCCATTGCGGGCTCGGGGCCGTCGATGCAAGCTCCTGCATGTGCCGAGGCCGCTGAACGGCCGCGAGGCCGGCCGAGCTTCCCGAACTCACGGCCTCCGATGCCTTGGGCTTCGCCCAGGCTTCATCCTGGCTTCACCCGCCAGGGTGCCTCTGCGCTAGTAGTCCACGGCGTCACGGATGATCGGGCACGTCATGCAGTGGCCGCCACCGCGACCACGGCCCAGTTCCGCCCCGACGATGGTGATGACCTCGATACCTTCTTTGCGCAGCAGTGTGTTGGTGTAGGTGTTTCGATCGTACGCGTACACCACGCCTGGCGACGCACAGACGAGGTTGGCGCCGCTGTCCCATTGCGTGCGCTCGCGCTGATAATCGCTTCCTCCCGCCTCGACCACACGAAGCTTCTTAAGACCCAGCGCTTCCTCGACGACACTGACGAATGGCTTGTTCTCGGGGTGCAACTCGACGCCACTCGGTTGGTCGCTCGGGCGATAGGAGTAGGCGCGGGTCTGATTGATGAAGTCGGGCGCGGTCAGTACGCAGTCGCGGTCGGCGAAGGTGAACACAGTGTCGAGATGCATGGCTGCGCGGATCTTGGGCATCGCCGCGACGATCACGCGTTCGGCCGCCTTCTTCGCAAACAGCGTCGCCGCGAGTTGGCTGATCGCCTGACGGGATGTACGTTCGCTCATCCCGATCAGCACGACTCCTTTGCCGATCGGCATCACGTCGCCGCCCTCCAGAGTAGCCAGCCCATGGTCGTGCGTGGGGTCGCCCCACCAGACATTGACCTTGCCGGCGAAATCAGGATGGAACTTGTAGATCGCGGTTGTGAGGATCGTTTCCTCGTGTCTGGCCGGCCAATAAAGCGAGTTGAGCGTCACGCCTCCATAGATCCAGCAGGTGGTGTCGCGCGTGTACAGCGTGTTCGGCAGCGGCGGCAGCAGGTACTCGGTGGCACCCGCCGCCTCCTTGACCATCTTGATCGCCTGGCCGCCATGCTCTTCAGGAAAGTCATGAGTCGACAGGCCACCGATCAAGGTTTCCGCAAGCGCGCGATTGTCGAGGCCGGAAAGGTAGCTCCTCAATTCGTCGATGAAGCCGAGCCCGACCTGATTGGGCACGACCTGATTGTCGAGTATCCACTTTTTACCCTCCGGTACCGCCACCGTTTCGGCCAGAAGGTTGTGCATTTCCACCACATCGACGCCCCGGTCGCGCATCTTGGTGACGAAGTCGAAATGGTCACGCTTGGCGTTCTCCACCCAGAGAACATCATCGAACAGCAACTGATCGCAGTTCGACGGCGTGAGCCGCTGATGCGCCCGACCTGGCGAGCACACCATCACCTTCCGGAGCTGACCGACCTCCGAATGAACGCCGAAGGCTGAGGAATTCGCCATTGGTGGCTCCTTTCGTACTGGGGCTAGATGCTGATATAGCCGGTAGCGAGGCCATGGATACCGACGACACATCCGATCACCGCCACCGCGAACAAGACCCATTCGGCCGGCGTGAAGAGCTGTTTGCCCTGCTCTTTCCGCGTGATGTAGTACAGGATCGTGCCGGGGGCGTAGATGATGAAGCCGAGCAGCAGGAACTTCGTCCCGCCGGCGAACAACAGGAATATCGTGTAGATCGTCGCCAGAACCGCAATGATGGTGTCCTTGCGGAGGTCGCGCGGGTCCTTTTCGTAAGTCTCTCTGCGAAAAACCAGCATCAACGCAAAGGCCGCTGACAGAAAGTACGGAATCAACGAGAGGTGGCTGCAGAGCGACA
Source organism: Bradyrhizobium sp. 197 (assembly GCF_023073375.1). Taxonomy (NCBI): domain Bacteria; kingdom Pseudomonadati; phylum Pseudomonadota; class Alphaproteobacteria; order Hyphomicrobiales; family Nitrobacteraceae; genus Bradyrhizobium; species Bradyrhizobium sp. 197. The sequence continues at coordinate 9,125 of NZ_JADPJJ010000079.1, forward strand.
GCGCGAAGGTGAAGGCGTCGTCTGAGAACAGCGTGGCGACGAGCACCACTTGAATCAGCAGCGTGGTCATCAGCAGCGCCGATGACGGCACTTGATTGGCATTCTCTCGTGCCAGGAACGCCGGCATGTCCAGTTTTTTGGCGGCCACCGAAAGCACCTCGGCAGCCATCATCGTCCACGCCAGATAAGCGCCAAGAACCGAGACGATCACGCCGGCCCCGATAAACACCGCTCCCCAATGGCCGACCGCGGCCTCGAGCACGCCACCGACAGAGGGCTGGCGAAGCTGCGCGATCTCCGTGCGTGGCAGGACGCCGTAGGCCAATATCGACACCGACGCGAACAGCGCCAGCACGCCGAGAAATCCCGTGACGGTAGCGACACCCACGTCCTCGCGCTTCTCCGCGAAGCGCGAATAGTTGCTCGCACCCTCGATGCCCAGGAACACGAAGACGGTCACCAGCATCGTCGCCTTGACCTGCTCGAACAGGTTACCATAGTCGCCCGCCGCGCCGCCCCAGAGGTTGTCCACGAACACGGACGGCTTGAGGAAGAAGATCGACAATACCAAGAACAGCAGCAGCGGAATGATCTTGGCGACCGTGACGATGGCGTTGATTCCGGCTGCTTCCTTCACGCCGCGCAGCACCAGAAAATGGAATGCCCATATCCCGACCGAGGAGATCAGGACTGCGGTCAAGGTATTGCCCTGGCCCAAAGCGGGAAAGAATGCGCCGAGCGTCGACTTGATCAGGATCCAGTAAGACACGTTGCCGACGCAGGCGCTGGCCCAGTAGCCGAACGCCGAAAAGAAGCCGACATACGGCCCGAATCCCGCCCGCGCATAGGCGTAGACACCGGCATCGAGATCCGGCTTGCGGTTGGCCAACGTCTGAAACACGAAGCAGAGCATCAGCATGCCGGCACCGGCAATGGCCCAGGCGATGAGGGCCCCGTAGATGCCCGTCGCCTGCGCGAAGTTGCGCGGTATCGAGAATACGCCGGCACCGACCATGCCGCCGACCACCATGGCTGTCAGGGTCCGGAGCGGCAATCTTTGGACGTCCTTATTGGTGGTCATTGGAAGCGTCCCGATTATCTGTCGTCACAGATGCACCCATCACGGAGCGGAAAAACATAGGGTTGACTACCTAGCCGATGACGAGGATTCCCCTATCCGGCTTTGCTTTGCCCCTCTGACGGCTTGCGCAGAGCGGCGCCGCCGGCCCGCTCGGTCGCGCCGAACCACGCGACATAAATCGTCGGCAAGAAGACGAGCGTAAGGACCGTCGCCACCAGCAAGCCGCCCATGATCGCGAATGCCATCGGTCCCCAAAACACCGTCGGCGCGATCGGGATCATCCCGAGGACGGTGGATACGGCCGTCAACATGATCGGCCGGAACCGGGAGCTGCTGGCGTCGACTGCCGCGTCCCAGGGCGTCTTGCCGAGGGCGCGTTCCGCGTCGATCTGACCGATCAGGATGACCGCGTTCTTGCTGATCATGCCGAGGAGCGCGAGGACCCCCAGAATGGCGACGAAGCCAAGCGGCCTTCCGGACAACATCAACGCTGCGACGACCCCGATCAGCCCCAGGGGAGCCACGCTCAAGACCATGAACAGTCGAGGGAAGCTTTGGAGCTGCACCATGAGGACGGTGAACATGACCAATAGCATCACCGGCACGACCGCCAGCACGGATGCCTGCGACTTCTGACTTTCCTCCACTGTCCCACCCACCACCACGCTGTACGATGGCGGGAGCGTCTTCCGGAACTTCTCGATCGCCGGCAATAGCGAGGCGACCACGCTTTCCGGCAAGCTGTCACCGGCGATGGCGGCTTGGACCGTCAAGGTCGGAACCCGATCTCGCCTCCAGATGAGCGGAAACTCCTGGTCATACTCGAAGGACGCAAATTGGCTGAGAGGAACCGTTTGTCCGCCCGGCAGTCCCACTTGCAGATTGCGCAGACTGTCCAACGAGACCCTCTGCTCGTCGGTAGCCCGCGCCACAACGTTGACCAGGTAGATATCGTCACGGACCTGGGTGATGGGCGTGCCCGTGATGACGGCGTTCAGGACGGTCGCGGTTGCCTGCGAGCTCAGGCCGAGTTGTCGCGCCTCGTTTTGGTCGACACGGATGCGCACCTGTCGGTCGGGCTCCATCCAATCGAAATTCACCTGCTTGGTGTCCGCACTGGACGCGACGATTTTCCCGACCTGCAGCGCGATCTCGCGCACCCGCTCAACGTCAGGCCCGCTGACCCGATACTGGATCGGCCAACCGACCGGCGGCCCGAGCTCGAGCGGAGATACGAACGCGATGGCCTTGGGAAATTCTTCGGCGAGCAGCTTTTCAAGCTTGGAATGCAGGCGTTCGCGTGCGGCGACATCCTTCGCGATCACGACGGTCTGCGTGAAGAAGTCGTTCGGGAGCTGGACGTTGAGGGGCAGATAGAAGCGGATCGCACCCCGTCCGACGTAGGTGCTCCACCGCGCCACATCGAGGTCGCTCGCGAGCGCTGCATCGAGGCGCTTCGCCGCAGCTTCGCTCGCGTAGATCGAAGCGTTCTGAGGCAGGCTGACATCGACCAGTAGCTCCGGCCGATCCGACGAGGGAAAGAACTGCCGCGGGATCATCGGCATCGCCAGAACCGAGGCGACGAAGAGCGCCACCGAGATCGTAATGGTCAGCCATTTCGCGCGCATCGCCGATGTTAGGAAACTGCGGTAGATCCGGAAAATCCTGCCCGGGTCGGCTGAGTTGCCTTGCTTGGGCGGGACGAGGATCGCAGCGCCAAGCAGCGGCGTGAAAATGACCGCGACGAACCACGACACCAGCAGCGCGATCGTCACCACCGCGAACAGCGAGAACGTGTATTCGCCGGCCGAGCTTGCCGCAAAGCCGACCGGGATGAATCCCGCGATCGTCACCAGCGTGCCCGCGAGCATCGCCATCGCATGGGTCCGGTAGGCGAAGGTTGCCGCCTCGACCTTGCCGGCGCCCTCCGCCAGTTTGGTGAGGGTCGCGTCGGTCGTCGTCATCGCATCGTCGACCAGCAACGCGAGCGCGATAATCAGCGCGCCGAGCGATATCCGCTGCATGTCGATGCTCAGCAGACCCATGATCGGCAGGACGATCGCCAGCGTGAACGGTATGGCAAGCGCTATGATCAGGCCGGGTCGCACGCCGAGGCTGATGAAACTCACCACCATGATGATGGCGATCGCCTGAAGCAGCGAGACCATGAACTCCCGAATGGCGTGGTTGACCACGACGGGCTGATCCGCGACCACGCTTGGCTCGATCCCGATCGGGAGGTCCGCGGTAATCTGCGCCATCGCCTTCGTGATGTTCGCACCCAGCGCAAGAATATCACCGCCGTCCCGCATGGCGATTGCGAGTCCTATCGCCGGCTTCCCATTGACCCGAAACATCGGGTGGGGCGGGTCCGTGTAACCGCGACGCACCCGCGCGATGTCGCTCAGGCGAAGCATGCGTCCGCTCGCGGAAAAATTGATGTCGGCGATGTCCCGTTCCGACTGAAACCCGCCAGATACCCGTATCGAGATGCTGTCGGCGCTCGTCTGTATCGTTCCGGCCGGACGTACGATGTTTTGCGACTGGAGGGCCGCAATAAGGGCGGACCGGTCGACTCCGAGTGCCGCAAGCTCCTTCGTGGAGAACTCGACGAAGATCACCTCGTCCTGTTCGCCCAGGAGCTCGATCTTCGACACGTCGGGCACGAGAAGCAGCCTTGAGCGGATATCTTCGACCCGGTCGCGCAGCTCACGCTGGCTGAAGCCGTCGCTGGTAAAGCCGTAGATAATTCCGAAAGTATCGCCAAATTCGTCGTTGAACCCAGGCCCGATCACTCCGGCGGGTAGCGTATGGCGCATGTCGCCGATCGACTTGCGCACGTGGTACCAGGTGTCTGTGACCTCTCGTGCGCTGGCACTGCCTTTCAGATTCACGAAGACGGTCGAGACGCCTGCCCTGGTAAAACTTCGCAGGAAGTCGAGATGCGGCGTCTCCTGCAGGCGGCGTTCGAGGCGCTCCGTCACCTGCTTCATCGTTTCCTCGACGGACGCGCCCGGCCAAGCGGCCTGAACGACCATGGTCTTGATGATAAAGGCCGGATCTTCGTTGCGACCCAGGCGGAAATAGAACAGCCCACCCGCAACCACCGCGATGATCATCATATAGACGACCAGCGAACGGCTTTTCAGCGCCCAATCGGACAGATTGACCCCGCTCATTGCTCTGATCCGAGAACCCGGACCTTCTGGCCCGGATGAAGCGCCTGCACCCCAGCGGTAACAACGATCTCGCCGGTGTCCAATCCTTGCGAAATCACCGCCTGGGCCTCGTCGAACCGCAGAACGTCCACATTGCGCACCGACACCGTACTGGCGGTTGGATCGACGATCCACACGGCGGGTCGCTGGTTCATCCTCGTCAGGGCTGAGGCCGGAATATCGATCATCGGCCCCGCGCTCGTGCTCACCCGCCCGACGACCGTCGCACCAAGGCGCATCGCCGGCGGTGGGTCGGTCAGGCCGACCCTGACCTCGAAGGTCCTGGTCACGGCGTTGGCCTGCGCGCCCACCTCGCGGATGCGCCCCTTGGCCTTGATGGTCGGATCATCCGCCAGGCTGACCTCGACCTCCGGATCGGCCGAAGCCGATCTGACCAGTTGAGAGGGAACGTCGAAGACGGCATCGCGACCGTCTTGCCGCGCGATCCTCGCGATCATCTGTCCGGCCTGCACCACTTCCCCGGCTCCCTGACCGGTGGCGGTGATCACGCCTGGGGCATCGGCTTTCAGTTCGGTGAAGCCGACGAGGTCATGCGCGGCACTCAGCGCGGCTTCGGCGGCGTCGACTTGCGACCGCGCCGTTTGCTGGGCCTGCGTCGCGGCATCGTAGTTGACCCGTGTGGTCCAACCCTGCGCCAGGAGCGTCTCCTGACGGTCGAAATGATTGCGCGCCTGTGTCAGCTGCCCTTGTGCCGCGGCAAGCGACGCCTGTGCCTGGCGCAGCGCGTTCAACTCGTTCTGGGACTCCAATCGCGCCAGCACCTGACCGGCTTTGACCCGATCGCCGATCCTGGTGTCGTTGTTCAACAGCCGACCCGAGATCCGGAATGCCAGATTGACTTCATCTTCGGCTTCGATCCGTCCGGAGAACGTCAGGGGCGTCGTGAGCTTGCGCTTTTCCACGGTCGTCGTGCGCACTATACGAGGCGCTGGCGTGTCATTCGCTGCCGTTTCCCTCCCGCAGGCTGCCAGCACCGGCGAGAGCGCCGTCAAAATGGCCATAGCTCTGATGCGTCTGAACGAGGAATGGCTGCCGCGCTTGAACATGAGCTCTTCCGTTCCCGGTGTGAAACGTCGCCTGGCAAATCGGCTTTCCGCAGGCCTCGGTCTTCCGACGATCCCCGCCGCCATTTTTGCCGGAAGCGCCGGTCCCGGACATCGGTAAATCTACCCGATGCGTCCGGATGTAATCGCGGTTTGCCCGGGTTCGCGGCTTGGGAGATTCCCGAGACCCGATTAGGCAATCACCCGATATCGCCGCCTACGCCCAGGACACATGATGGAATCGTCCGGCGAAGCACCGGCACGCTGGCGCCGGACGAACGACCTATGATGTATCGCTACGCGCGGTCGTGCACCAACGCGAAGGCTGATCCCTTCAGGTACCCTGTAGCCCGACGATGCGATGTGATGCCGATGGAGGATTTCCAGCATGAGCGGATCCTCAGGACAACGAAACGTGCCGGCGGGCACCATCACCCGAGGGTGGTGGTCGAGCGTTGCTTCGCGTGCGGTCGGGTTCGGCTGCCTCTGGCTCGTGCTCGCTGGCGCTCAGGTCGGAGACGTTCCTGCCGCAGCGGTCGCAATCGCCGCAGCAACCTGGACAAGCTTGTACTTGCTGGAGCCGGGCAGTTCGCGGCGGTCGCTCCCAGCCATTGCCCGTCTGGCGTCGCTTTTCCTGTATCACTCCGTCGTCGCCGGAATAGACGTGGCAGGCCGCGCGCTGAACCCCCGATTGCCTCTGCGTCCCGGGTTCGTAGCCTATCCGACGCGGCTGCCGCGAGGCGTGCGGCAAAACGTTTTCACGACACTGACCAGCCTGCTGCCCGGAACAGTGCCTGCCGGCGAGGAGAACGGACAGATCATCTATCACTGCCTCGATGTCACGCAGCCGGTCCTTGCCGATCTCGCCGCCGAGGAAGCGGCACTCATTCGGGCCCTCTACAATGACTGAATTCCTGACCGCCGCCGTCGGCTTGATCCTGACGCTGCTGGCCCTCGGCCTTGTGTCGATATTGCGCGGTCCGGGCGATGCCGATCGGATGATGGCTGCGCAGCTGATCGGCACCGCGGGCATTGCCGTGCTGCTGCTCCTCGGCACCGTGACAGGCGTCCGGGCGGCCGTTGACGTGGCGTTGATCCTCGCGCTGCTCGCCACTTTCGCGTCCATCGCGTTCGTCAAAAAAGGGCTGTCCCGCCTGGAAAGCGACGGCGTCGGTTCGGCGGAGGGCAAATGAACCTCGCGCGGGACATCATGACGATTGCGTGCGTGTCGACGGGCGCGTTCTTCTTCCTGGCAGGTACAGTGGGCCTCCTTCGCTTCCCCGACACCTTGACCCGCCTCCACGCGCTGACCAAGGCAGACAACCTCGGCCTCGGATTCGTCGTGCTCGGGTTGCTCCCGCAAGCTGAAGGCCTTCGCGACGGGCTGAAGTTGATCAGCATCTGGATGTTCGCACTGCTGGCGGGCGCCACCGTCTCGCAATTGATCGCGCGCGCGGTGCGCCGAAGCGGGGCCAGATGAGCATCGCAACGGTCTTCGAGATCGCACTCGCCGCCGTGGTACTGGGCCTCGCCATCTGGACCATCGCCGTCCCCGAGACGTATTCGGCCACCGTCGGTTTCGTCGCCTACGGTCTCCTGGTTGCGCTGATCTGGGTCCGTCTCGACGCGGTCGATGTCGCACTGACGGAAGCCGCCATCGGCGGCGGCTTGGGCGGCGTTGTGCTGTTGGGTGCGGCTGCCCGGTTGCGCGATGCCGAGGCGACGGCAGCCGAACGACCAGACCGTTCTACACGTCTGATCGCCGCTATCCTGTCCGCATCGATCGCGGCAGCCCTGGCGTTCGCGATCTTGATCCTGCCCGATTATGCTCCGACGCTGGCACCGGCGGTCGTCGCGAATGCCGGGGCGACCGGAATGGCCAATCCGGTCACCAATGTCCTCATGGCATTTCGAGGGCTGGATACCATGCTCGAGAAGGTCGTGCTCCTGTTGGCCGTCGTGGGCGTCTGGTCGCTCGCGTCGGACCGGGCCTGGGGCGGCCGTCCGGGACCGCGTCACGAAGCCGACCCAAATGGCGTTCTCGCCTTCCTCGCCCGCCTGTTGCCCCCAGCGGGGATCGTCGTCGGCATTTACATGCTGTGGACAGGCGCCGATCACCCCGGCGGAGCATTTCAGGGCGGTGCGGTTCTCGCGTCCATGTGGCTGCTGGTCATCATGGCTGGATTGGCGGACACACCACCGGTGAGCAGCCGATGGCTACGGTTTATCCTGGTCGCCGGGCCCTGCCTGTTTCTTGTCGTTGGCCTCGGCGGGCTTTGTTTCGGAGCGGCCTTCCTCGCCTATCCGGTTGCGTTCGCCAAACCGCTAATTCTCGGCATCGAGGTCGCGATGATCCTCACGATCGCAGCGACCCTCGCCCTCCTCCTCGCCGGCGCGCCGGAAAGGAATACATAGCGATGAGCAGCGTATCGGTGTTCGGATTGTGCGCGGCCGCTGCGGTCGGGCTTGGGCTTTACGGCCTGATCACGAACCCGCAATCGCTCCGCAAGATCCTCGCGTTCAACTTGCTCGGCAGCGGCGTGTTCCTTCTGTTCGGGATCGTCGGACGGAGGGGGGCTGCGGCGGGTGTTGGCAACGATCCGGTGCCGCAGGCCCTGGTAATCACCGGGGTCGTGGTCGCGTTTTCCGCGACGGCAATGGCGATCGCCCTTTTGCTGCGGTTGTTCCACACCAGCGGCTCCACGACGCTCGGCAGTCGCGCGCCGACGAGCTCGCGTTCCGACGCGCCCGGCGGCTGATGATGGCCACTCCCTCCGCGCTGGCGACGACGGCGGCAGATCTCCTGCTGGTGCTGTTGATCGTCGTGCCAGTCGCAGGCGTGCTGCTGGCGTTCGCGCTCGGCGACCGCTATGTCCGGCGGGTCGCCTTCACGGTCATACCGGTCGGCCTAGCAATTTCCGGGGGCGTTCTCCTGGCGTTGCCGCAGAACGACGGTCACCTGGTCTATCTGCTCGGTGCCTGGCCACCACCTCTGGGGGTGGCCCTGCGCGCGGACGGATTGTCGGCGGTGATGCTCGCCGCCACGGCCATCGTAGTCTGTGCGGTCGCCATTTTTGCCGCAGCCGATTTTCGTCTTGCAGCAGGATACGGCCGGGCACCGTTCGCATTCTGGATTCTTCTGCTAGCGGTTTGGGCGGCGCTGAACACCATCTTCGTCGGAGGCGACCTCTTCACCCTTTACGTTGCCTTGGAATTACTGACGTTCGCCGCGGTGCCGCTGGTCTCTCTGGAGGGCCAGGCGGAGACGCTTCAGGCAGCGTTGCGCTACCTTCTCTTCGCGTTGGTCGGGTCCGTCCTCTACCTGATGGGCACGGCGCTGCTCTACGGCCTCTACGGCACGCTCGATATCGTGCTGCTGTCTCATCGCGTCTCCACGGAGCCCGGCGCGCTCATTGCGGCGGCGTTGATGACGACCGGCCTCCTCGCCAAGACCGCGCTGTTTCCGCTGCACCTCTGGCTGCCGCCCGCTCACGCCGGCGCCCCGGCCGCAGCGAGCGCGATCCTGTCCGGCCTGGTCGTGAAGGGATCGTTCTTCATCCTCCTGCGGGTGTGGTTCAACGTGCTGCCCGGCGTGCCCGGCTTTGCCGCTGCACAATTTCTGGCAGCGTTGGGAGCCGGCGCGATCGTAGTCGGAAGCATCGTCGCCCTGCGGCAGCAGCGCCTCAAGCTGCTCGTCGCTTATTCGACAATGGCCCAGATCGGGTACCTTTTCCTGCTGTTTCCACTCGCTCTCGATGCCTCAGGACGGCTCGAAACGGGACAGGCCCTGGCGGGCGGATTGATGCAGGCGATCTCCCACGCCGCCGCGAAAGCGGCAATGTTCCTGGCAGTCGGGTCGATCTACGCAGGACTGGGCCATGATCGCATCACCGGGATCCGCGGCGCCGCACGCGCCCTGCCCTTGAGCGTCATGACCTTCGGGTTAGCCGGCTTCGCACTGATGGGAATTCAACCGAGCGGCGCGTCCCTCGCAAAGGAGTTGTTGCTCCAGGAGACGGCGAGGACGGGACAGTGGTGGTGGGCTGGCGTGCTCCAGGTCGGCGGGATGTTCACGGCCGCCTATGTCGTTCTGGTACTTGCCCATGCGCTTTCGCCTCCGGATCAGCCGGTCGCCCTCGTCGCGAAGCCGCCACGCGGCAGCGGTTTGGCGGCGCTTGCCTTGGCACTCTGCTCGCTAGTGCTTGGCCTGCTGCCATGGGAGCCGTATTTGCCGATCACGTATACCGTGGAATCGAAACTGTTCGGAGTCGAAGCGCTCGTCAAATTGCTCGTAACCGTGTTCGGAGGTGCCGCGCTTGCGATCCTGCTCAGCCCCTGGCCGCATCCCCTGGCATTTTCGGCAGCCGGGAAAACGATCATGCAGCTGATCGCCCCCTTGCGGCGAACCTGTATCGGACTCGGCAGCCTCGTCGAAACGGGCGACGGCATTCTTCGCCAATGGTCGACGGCCAGCATATCCCTCCTCCTGGTCGCGTTGCTGCTCGCCGCGCTGATGTTCGCCGCCAATTGAAGGCCGGCGAAGGAATCGCGTTCCGGCAGGTCCGGAACATCCTCCCTACCCCCGAGGGTTTTCTCGGATGCCGGGTTGGCCTCTCACCTTCTAGTCTCGATGTCGCACCGTGCAGCCGGGATCAGTCCCTTCTGGACGAGCTACCTCAATGTAAACGGAGGCCTCCATGTCTGATCTTGTCGCGATCGTGTACCCGAGCGAGGCGAAGGCCGAGGACGTCCGCCAGCGGCTGCTCAAGTTGCAAAAAGAGTATCTGATCTCCATCAGCGATGCCGTCATCGCAGTGAAGACAGAAACAGGCAGCGTGAAGCTGAACCAGCTCGTCAACACCACGGCGACGGGCGCGATCTCCGGCAGCTTCTGGGGCCTCCTGATCGGCGTCCTCTTCCTCAATCCGATCATCGGTGTGGCGCTCGGCGCCGCGTCCGGAGCGCTGGGAGGCGCATTGACCGATTTTGGCATCAACGACGCGTTCGTGAAGGAGCTTTCGGCATCGCTCCACCCCGGCAACGCGGCCCTCTTCGTCCTGATCAAGAACATGACCGCCGACAAGGTCCTCAACGAGATCAAGGACGCCGGCGGCGTCGTGCTGAAGACCTCTCTGGACGAGACCAAGGAAAAGATCCTGCGCGACGCGCTCGCCAGCGCGGCGGAGCGACCGGCTTCCTGAAACCGCCGGTCTCTGCTTTCCAGCATCGACCTGAGGTGAGGCGCGCCAGTCATTTCTCGTGGTTGAGAGGGAGGCCCTGGGTAGTCGCACAGGCGGCGCGCGCGGCTACGTTCGGTGCCGTGGATAAGCTCCTCGTCGTCGACATGGATGCAGTCGTTTCGGTCATTGATCGACGAGCAGGATAGCAAAGCCGGTCCGCGACAACGACCGCTCGAGCTTAGCCTTCAGCGCCGACCGCCCAAGAGGCGCAGGAGCATCATGAACAGATTGATGAAGTTCAGATAGAGCGACAGCGCCCCGATCACGGACTTGCGACCTGCCGTGGTCTCGTCGTCCCTGTTGTCATACATCGCCTTGATCCGCTGGGTGTCGTAGGCAGTAAGCCCCGCGAAGACACCGACGCCGACGATCGAGATCAACCAATCGAGCCCCGTCGACCTCAGGAAGAGGTTGATCAGGCTTGCGACGATGACGCCGATCAGGCCCATGAACAGGAAGCTCCCAAGCCCGGACAGATCTCGCCTTGTGGAGTAACCGAAGATGCTGAGCGCTCCGAACATTGCGGCCGCGATGAAGAAGACGCGCGTGATCGAGGCACTGGTGTAGATGTGCAGCAGGATCGAGAGCGAGACACCGACCAACGCGGCATAGACGAAGAACAACAGCCGCGCCGTTGCCGCCGACAGCGTATTGATGCGCGCTCCGATAAAAAACACCAGCCCGAGCGGAGCTAGAATGAAAACCCACATCAGCGGGCTCTCCAGCAATGCGGGACCGGTAACCTCATAAGTCAGCCACGCAACAACGGCGGTCAGGCCAACGCCCGCGGCCATATAGTTGTAGATGCGCAGCATGTAGGCGCGTAATCCAACGTCGATCGCAGGCGACGTGCCAGCCGTGGTCGAGAAAGTCGCGTTCGGATCATAGTCGGACATCGCTTGGCCTCCTCGCGTCTGGGCAGGAAGTATGCACAATACCGGCCGGCCTGCGATTGCAACATCAGCTGATCACCCGATCGCAGGCAGATACAATACCTATCTCCGGACGCGCTGGTGGCCCGCGACCATAGCGTGCGCGCGAGTTCCTCATCCCTTTTGCCTAGATTCCTTACACGCTTGTCACTGGTAGCTCGCGGCACAGCGGCCTACTCAATCCGCATGCGCTACTTTTTTCATATCGTCGACAAGTACGGGCTCTGCCTGGACGGGACCGGATATGAGCACGTGGATCAGGAAGCCGCGGTCGTACACGCCAGACGTATCGCAGCAGAAATCGCAAAAGCAGGCGAATTCTGCCGCGCCAGCTTCGTGCTGATCGTCGCCGCGGCGCCTGGACCGGCCAATCGGCATTAGAGCACAGCTTCCTTCCCCGCCGGCGTCACACCGCTGCCGCGGGGTCGCGGTCGGGCCGATTTCCGACATTGCCCTCTACATGGAATCCCTGATGTTCCGACCGGGAGGTCGCTTCTAAGATCTCGACCAAGAGTGGCCGGCCCGCCCCGTTTCATTTCGAGGTCGCGCCCACTTCATCTCCGGCCGGAAAGCCATTCTCCTCATGGCTCCTTCGTCGAACGAGGTCGACCAAAAGCTTTCGCGTAGCGCGCTCGTCGCGCTCGTGGTCGGGTCGATGATCGGCTCCGGCATCTTCGCGCTGCCCGCATCGTTTGGACACGCCACGGGCGTCCTCGGGACGTTGATCGCTTGGATCATCGCGGGCACCGGCATGCTGATGCTCGCCTTCGTTTTTCAGGCGCTCTCCCGTCGTCGGCCGGACCTGGACGCCGGCATCTACGCCTATGCCAAGGCTGGCTTCGGTGAATATATCGGCTTCGCTTCGGCGGCCGGCTATTGGATCGGATGCTGCCTCGCAGACGTCGCCTGCCTCATCCTGATCAAGGCGACAGTCGGCCAATTCCTTCCGATCTTCGGCGACGGCACGACGCCGGCGGCGATCGCGGCGGCATCCCTCCTCCTGTGGAGCGTCCATTTCCTCGTACTGCGAGGCATCAAGAACGCCGCCATGCTCAACACAATTGCGACCTACGCCAAGATCATCCCGATCCTGCTTTTCATCGGCGTGGCGTTCATCGTCCTCGATCCGGACCTGATCTCGCAGAATTTCTGGGGGACCGAGCAGCCGGGCGCGGCAGCGGTGTCCTCACAGGTCCGAAGTACGATGTTGCTCACCGTATTCGTTTTCGTCGGAATCGAGGGTGCGAGCGTTTACTCGCGCTACGCCCGCGACCGCTCTGACATCGGATTTGCGACCGTCACCGGATTCCTGTCCGTTCTCTGCCTTCTCGTCCTTGTGACGATACTATCCTACGGGGTGCTGCCGCGACGGGAGCTCGCGGGCCTGCCGACACCGTCGATGGCCGGCGTGATGGAAGCGATGGTCGGGCGATGGGGCGGCATTTTCATCAGCCTGGCGCTGCTGGTGTCGATTCTGGGCAATTACCTGTCGTGGTCGCTGCTCGCTGCCGAGGTGCTGCATTCCGCGGCCATCAACCGCACCATGCCTTCCTTTCTCGCGGTCGTGAACAAACACGAAGTCCCTGTCGGAGCACTCTGGCTCACCAACTGCGTCATCCAAGCCTTCGTTCTGGTCACCTGGTTCGCGGAGTACGCGTTCACCGTCGCCCTGAAGATGACCAGCGCGATGACGCTGATCCCATATTTCCTGGTCGCGGCGTACGGCCTCAAACTGTCATATCTCGGCAATTCCTACCGTGCCGGCGAACGCGCCCGCACCGTCGACGGGATCCGCTCGGCCATCGCAACGCTCTACGCCATCGGCATGATCTACGCCGGTGGCCCGACGTTTCTCCTGCTGTCGTCGATACTCTACGCGCCGGGAACGGTTCTATTCTTTCTGGCCAAACGCGAGCGCAAAGAGGCCGTCTTCGAGCCGTTCGAGGCGATCATCTTTGCTGCGATCGCACTCGCTGCGTGTGCCGGCGTGTATGCGCTGGCCGTCGGCGCGATCTCGATCTGAGGTGTTGTTGGTCGAAAGGAGGCGAACATGAACGTCCGGACCGTCTATGGCGCACTGATCCTAATCGGGTCGATCGCGGCCGCGCAGCCGAGTTTCTCCCAAGCGCAATCGACCGCGTCGACGCCGAAACCCGCAGCGACAGCGCCCGCAGCCGCCACACCAAATACGAATACGAACCCGACCAAGCATCGCCATTGGCGCCATCGCGGCGGCTCGCATCCTCACTATGGCAGCCGCCGTGTTCGTACCTGATGGGCGGATGCGACGGTCCCAGCTGCAATCCTCGAGTTCCCACGATGAGCGACGCGACGTCCGGACACGAGCAACTCCACGAGAGCGCGATCCGCAGGACGCCGGCGATCGAACACGGCCCGCGCAGCATTCTCGCAACGGGCCTCGCTCTGCTCGGCGTAAGCGTGGCCCTCTTTTTGATCTGGAAAACCGTCTCGAGCCTGCTCATCATCTTCGCGGGCGTGCTGTTTGCGGCGCTTCTGGATGCCGCCGCAAGGGCGATTGCGCCTGTCGTCCGCCTCGGTCGCATCTGGCGCCTGACCTTGGTGCTGCTGCTGCTCACTGCAGCGGTCGGACTTGGCCTCGTGTGGGGAGCCGGCAAGCTTCCGGAGCAAACTCGTCTTCTGCTCAAGGTCATGGACACCCAGTTTGACGTCCTGCAGCAGCATCTTCTGACCTATGGCGTCGATCTGCTCGGTCCCGAATGGGGCCGGGATTTCACGCAATGGCTGGTCTCCGACCAAGGCCGGTTCTTCAGCCACGCCCAATTCGTCCTTGGCGGGGCGTCGAGCTTCCTGACTGGCGTGCTGGTGATCCTGTTCCTGGGCATCCTCTTCGCCTTCGATCCCGATAGCCACCGCGAAAGTCTCGTCATACTCGCGAAGCCGTCCTATCGCGCACGGATGCGCGGCGTGATGGACCAGATGGGAAGCGTCCTGCGGCTCTGGTTCGTAGGACAACTTATCCGCATCGTCCTGATGACGCTGTGCGTCTGGATCGCGCTCTACTGGATCGGGCTGCCTGGTCCCTTCCTGCTTGGTTTGCAGGCGGGCTTATCGAACTTCGTCCCGTATCTCGGGCCGATCGTCGCCGCAATTCCGATCGCGCTCGTCGCTATGCCGCTCGGGGGATCACCGCTGATCTGGGCCGTTGTCGTGTATACCCTGATCCAGTCGATCGAAGGATACGTGATCGGCCCCCTGATCCAGCGCCAAGCCGTCGAAATCCCCCCGGCCTGGACTTTGGTGGCGATCGTACTGCTGGGCGCCATGTTCGGCGTCATGGGCATCGCGCTCGCCATGCCACTCGTCGCGGTCGGTCGGGTCGCGATCATCAGGTTCTACGTCGAGGACTATCTCGGCGATCCCCCGCTGGTGGTCAACAAGGGACGATCCTGAGGTGCCGCATGAGCGAGCTCGAAGCTGAACGGAACGCCGCAACGGATCCGCCGGCATTACATCCGGGGATGACCCGCTTGTTGTGGCAGCAGCTGCCCTACATCGTCGCGCTTGTGCTCGCCATTGCGGGCGTCGCCTACACCAATGCTTCGCATCAGCCTCTCGTCGGCTACTGGGAATTCCTTGCCCTTGCCATCGGCGTAGTCTGCGTCATCAACAAGTGGCCCGAGGTCGAGGGCAGGGAGGAGCGCTGGCGGCTAATCTGGACCCAGGCGCTGCATTGGGTCGCCGTTCTGGTCGCGATGAACATCATGCTGGTATCCGGAGTTCAGCAGTTGCTGCCGACGCCGGCGACAAGCCTGGTTCTCCTTACCTTGCTCGCGCTCGGGACATTCCTCGCCGGCGTCAGTCTCCAGTCCGCCCAGATCGCCTTCCTCGGCCTTGCGATGGGCATCACGGTTCCGGCGATATCCTGGTTGCAGCAATCCGTCATCTTCTTCCTGTTGGGCGCCGTCCTGCTGATTGGCCTCGGTATCACGTTCTGGCTTCGTCAGGACCGCACCCCAGCGAGCTTGCCCGACAACACTGGAAGCCAAACGGAGGCCTGAATGCGCATTAACCTGCTTCTCGCAATCATCTGCGGATTCGCTTTGATGTGCGCCGACGCCCTGCCCGCGCACGCGGAAACGTTCCGAGTCGGCCGGCTTATCTGCGCCAGCACACCACGCGTTGGGCTGGTGCTTGGCTCCGCGCAGGAGCTTCGTTGCGTATTCACGACCACACGCCCGACTCGGCAGTACGTCTACGACGGGCGGATCAGGCGGGTTGGTCTCGACATCGGCGTGACCAGCGCCGGAAGCCTCTCATGGGCCGTCTTCGCCAGGAACTCGCGCGTCGGCCCCGGCACGCTGCGGGGGAGCTACGTGGGCGCGAGCGGCAATGTCGCGTTCGGTCCCGGGCTCGGAGCAAACGTTCTCATTGGAGGCTCTCGCCGGACGATTGCGCTCCAGCCGCTGTCGATCGAGCGATCAATCGGATTGAACCTTGCGGCGGGGATTACGAACCTGACACTCGGCCCGCGCGGACAGCGATAGCAACTTGTCCCAAGCCCTGGAGCCGGGAGCGGACAATGGACCTTGCGGAAATTTCGGTCAGGATGCTGGCGGCGAGTTTCCTGACATTCATCGCTGGCGGCATGGCCTTAGCACAGCCAGCCTCCAGCGCTCCGCCTGCTGTCGGCATCGTCGAAGCGATCAAGCGACCGATCACCGAGAGCAGCGAATTTCTCGGGCGGATCGAGGCGGTCAATCGGGTCAATATCGTGGCTCGCGTCACCGCGTTTCTGGAACAGCGACTGTTCGTCGACGGTGCCGAGCTCAAAAAGGGCGCCCCGCTCTACCGGCTCGAGCGCGGCCCGTTCGAGGCCGATCTTGCGTCAAAGCAGGCGCAGGTGGCCCAGCTCCAGGCGATGCTCGAGAACGCCAAGCAGACGACCGAGCGCGCGCGTACGCTGCTCAGTGGGCCAGCCGGTCAGCAATCGACCTACGACGCAGCGATCGCCAACGAGCGCAGCCTGGAAGCCCAGGTCCAGGCCGCACAAGCACAAGTCAATGCGTCCCAGATCAACCTCGACTACACCATGATCAGCGCGCCGATCGACGGCAAGATCGGACGCACAGCCATGACTGAAGGCAATGTCGTCGGTCCAAGCTCGGGCGTGCTGACCACGATCGTCAGCCAGGATCCGATGTACGTCACCTTCCCGGTGCCGCTGCGTCAGGCACTCGAACTGCGCGAACGTTATGGACCGCAAGGGGGCCTGGAAGCCGTGGTGATCCGGCTGCGACTGCCCAATGGCCGCATGTATGGCCAGTCCGGCAAGCTGAACTTTGTCGACAACACGATCGCCCAGAATACCGACACGATCACCGTGCGCGGCGAGATCGACAACCCGATCCTGCGCGCGCCGTCCGTCGCGGGCGTGACCGTCCACGAACTGACCGACGGCGAGTTCGTTACGGTCGTGCTGGAAGGTATCCAGCCCATCGAGGTGTTGGCGGTCCCGCGTTCGGCGGTGCTGTCCGATCAGCAGGGCGACTACGTTCTCATCGTCGGCACCGGCGACAAGGCCGAACAACGTCGTATCCAGCTTGGGCAGTCGACGCCCACCATCGCTTCCGTCATCAATGGGCTCGCCGCCGGCGACAAGGTCATCGTCGAAGGCCTGCAAAGGGTTCGTCCAGGTCAGGCGGTTTCGCCGGGTCCGGCCAGTGCGCTGATCCAGTCGAGCATGAAGGCCGGCGCAAGCGACGCACCCTCGTTGCCAGACCGTGACGCCTCGACCGGAACGCGCCCGGAGGACAAAAAACCATGATGTCCGCCGTCTTCATTGATCGCCCGCGACTTGCGATGGTCGTTGCCTTCATCATCACCATCGCAGGCGCGCTCGCGCTGACGCGGATCCCGGTAGCGCAGTTCCCGGACATCGTGCCGCCGCAGGTCACGGTCGCCGGCACCTTTCCCGGCGCGTCTGCCGAGGTCGTGGAGACCAGCGTCGCTCAGCCCCTCGAAGCGCAAGTGATCGGTGTCGATCGTGCGCTCTACATGAAATCGACCAGCGGCAACGACGGCAGCTACACCCTGACGGTGTCGTTTGCGCTCGGCACCGACCCCGATATCAACACCGTCAACGTCAACAACCGGGTGCAGAGCGCGCTGTCGCAATTGCCCACTGAGGTACAGCAGCAGGGCGTGACGGTGCAGAAGAAATCGTCGGCGATCCTGCAATTTCTGGTGCTGTACAGCGCCGAAGGTCAGCAGGACCCGCTGTTCATCACCAATTACGCGATCATCAACGTGCTCGACGCGATCTCCAGCACACCCGGCGTCGGCCAGGCTCACCTGTTCGCCAAGATGAATTACTCGATGCGGATCTGGTTCGATACGCAGCGGCTGACCAGCCTCAATCTCACGCCCTCGGACGTGATCGCAGCAATTCGCACGCAGAGCGTCCAGGCGCCGGTCGGCCGCATCGGTGCGCGTCCGATCAACGACGACCAGCAATTCCAGTTCAACGTGCAGACCCTGGGGCGGCTCGCAACGGTCGACCAGTTCGCCAATATCGTGCTGCGCGCCAACCCGGACGGTTCGACGCTGCTCGTCAAGGACGTCGCCCGGGTCGAGATGGGCGCGCAGAACCTTGACAGCGAAGCGAGGATCGACGGGCGCGCCGCGGTGCCTCTCGCGATCTATCTGGCGCCGGGCGCCAATGCCGTAACGACCGCGCAGGCGGTCGCAGCCACGATGCAGCGGCTGTCCAAGCGATTCCCGATGGGGTTGAGCTATCTCGTGCAGTACGATTCCACGAGCTTCGTACGAGATACGATCTCGGAAGTTCTGCGGACGCTGGGCGAGGCATTCGTCCTTGTCGTGATCGTGGTTTATCTGTTCCTCGGCAATCCTCGCGCGACGGTGATACCGGCCGTTGCCGTGCCGGTCAGCCTGGTCGGCACCTTCGCCGTGTTGCTGATGCTCGGCTATTCAGCGAATACGGTGTCGCTGCTCGCAATGGTGCTCGCCATCGGCATCGTCGTGGATGACGCCATCGTCGTCGTGGAGAACGTCGAGCGTGTGATGGAGGAAGAACCGGATATTTCGCCGGCCGAGGCCAGCAAGAAGGCCATGAGGCAGATCACGGCGCCGATTGTTGCGATCACGCTGGTGCTGCTCTCCGTCTTCGTTCCGATCGCCTTCATTCCCGGCATTTCCGGCACGTTGTTTCGGCAGTTTGCGGTGACGATCAGCGCCGCCATGATAATCTCGGCGCTCAATGCGCTGACCCTGTCGCCCGCTTTGTGTGCGCTCATCCTACGGCATACCGGACCGCGGCGCGGCGTGATCGGACGCGTTCTTGACGGCATCGACTGGATTCGCGACCGCTACAGCGGCGGTGTACGACGTCTACTGCGCGTGGCAAGCCTCTCGCTCATACTCGCCGCAATGTTCGCGGCCGGCATTTTCGGGATGTCGCACCTGACTCCGACAGGGTTCCTTCCCGAGGAAGACCAGGGCGCCTTCTTCACCTCGATACAACTGCCGGACGGCGCGTCTGTCGCGCGGACCAGCGAGGTCACCGGACAGATCGAGCGAGTCCTGACGCAGATGCCTGCGGTCGACCACGTCTTGGCCATCATAGGTTTCTCCCTGCTCGACGGGGCGTCCGAGCCCAACAGTGCGCTGGTGGTGACGCGCCTCAAGCCGTTTGCCGATCGCAAGGCGGCCGCGGATTCGGTGCAGGCGTTGATCCGGCAGACTTACGCAGCCGGCGCGCAAATCCGGCAGGCCAATGTGCTACCGTTCAACATGCCGCCGATCATCGGACTCTCGACCTCAGGCGGGTTCGAATACCAGCTCCAGGCGCTGGAAGGACAGGACCCGGCCGCGATTTCCAGTGTCACGAGTGCGTTGATCGGAGCGGCCAATGCCGATCCACGACTGACGCGCGTGTTCTCGACCTTCACCGCGACCAATCCATCGATCTATCTCGACATTGATCGCCGCAAGGCGCAGGCGCTCGGCGTGACCATCAGCGATATCTTCACCGCCCTTCAGGCGACGCTGGGCGGCATCTACGTCAACAACTTCAACCTCTTTGGACGCACCTGGCAGGTCAACGTGCAGGGCGAGGCGCTCGACCGCGCCGACATTTCCGATATCTGGCGCATCTATGTGCGCAACAATACCGGTCAGATGGTTCCGATGCGGTCGCTCGCCGGCATCAAGATCGTAACCGGGCCTCAGGTCATCACCCGCTACAACAATTATCGCTCAGTGACGGTGAACGGCAGCCCGGCGCCAGGCGTCTCGTCGGGCACCGCGATAGCGGCCATGGCGGAGGTCTCCAATGCCGTACTGCCCGCGGGCTACAGTTTCGAGTGGACCGGCACCGCCTATCAGGAGCAACAGGCTTCAGGACAAACCGGAGCGGTGCTCGCGCTGGCCGTGCTGTTCGCCTATCTGTTCCTGGTGGCGCTCTATGAGAGCACGGTGATCCCGATCCCGGTGCTGCTGTCCGTCGTTGTCGGCGTGCTCGGCTCCTATATCGGGATCAAAATCGCCGGCCTCGATCTCGATCTGTATGGCCAGATTGGCCTCGTGGTGCTGATCGCGCTTGCCGCCAAGAACGGCATCCTGATCGTGGAATTCGCGAAGGAACGACGAGAAGCCGGGACGGAACTTGCGGAGGCCGCCATCGAGGGGGCGCATATGCGGTTCCGCGCGGTCATGATGACTTCGGTTGCCTTCATTCTCGGGCTGCTGCCGCTGGTGCTCGCAACCGGCGCCGCTGAACTGAGCCGCAGGGCGGTCGGGACCGCCGTCTTTGCCGGCATGCTCGGCGCAAGCTCGATCGGAATCTTTATGGTGCCAATGCTCTATGTGACATTCCAGCGCCTGCGCGAGCGCCTGAAGGCACGATCGGTTCCGGCGCGAACCACCTGACCCGCGCGTCCAGAACGCCGGGAAGCACTTTCCGGCAGGCTTCGGGACACCGCGAATATTCCCGCCGACACATTCAGGGTTTCATCGGATGTCGATGTTGCGCGGCGGCGACTAGCGTTTCCGTGGCGCCAACTTGATTGGCCGCCGGAATGCGGGAGGATGACGTGGCCACCTACGATAGCAGCCCCCAGGTAAAGACCTTTAGTTCTCCATCCCGGTGGACATGCGCGCTCCTTGGCGTCGTGATGATCGCGGCCGGCATCTTGGCGCTGGGCGACATCGTCTTCGCAACGATCATCAGCGTCAAGCTGATCGGGCTTACCGCAATCCTTGCCGGTGCATTCGAGATCATCCACGCCTTCTGGACAAAGGGATGGGGCGGATTCCTGTGGCAGATCCTGCTCGGCGCGCTCTATCTCGCGTTCGGGTTGCTGCTGCTCACGCAACCGGCAGCCGGTGCCCTCATCCTGACCTCCCTCCTGGGCGCGGTTCTGTTGGCATCGGGCATCATCCGGTGCGTGCTGAGCTTTGCACATTGGCGACAGGGTGGCTGGCTGATGCTGGTTTCTGGCGTGATCGGACTGCTCGCCGGCTTCCTGATCGTGTTTGGCTTCTCATCCATCAGCGTCTGGGCGCTTGGATTCCTGCTGGGAGTCGATCTGATTTCGCACGGGCTCGCGTGGCTACTCTACGCGCTGCAATCCCAGGGGAGAGCCGCTTAACCTAACCCGAAGAGGAGAAAACCATGAACGCTCCCACCCGTCGCGATTTCCTCGGTCTCGCCCAGAACGCCGTCGCCGCTGGCGCGGTTGGCGCGATTGCACTTCGCTTCATCGGCACAGCGGAGGCGATGCCGGTCGCGTCCAACCCCGGACCTGCCGATAAGCGGCCCGACTTCGTGACTGAAGCACAGTGGGGTCCCGGTTGGGGGCCTCCGCCGCGCCGGCGTCGGCGCCGATGGGTTTGCTGGTGGCATCGCGGCCGCCGTGTTTGCGGCTGGCGCTGGTTCTAATCGGATCGACCGGTCCGCAAGCATCGAGCATCTGCGCCTATGAGCACCGGCCGTGAGGATCGCCTACTCACCTGGAAGCCCCTGGGCCTCATTGCTCGCTTTCCACGCCTCGAAATCGTGGCCAAAGAAATCGAGCTCAATCAAGAGTGATCCACAGTCGCCAGAAGGCCGACAGATCGCCTGCAAGTCTAACTGCTGCGATAGCGTTCGATATATGAAAGTTCAGGCACTATTCCGAGCCCCGGATCCTGGTCCAATTCAACCGTGCCCTCCCTCACATTGAGGATCGGGCCACAAAACAGATCGCGCAACGGATTGTCATTGGCATCGACTTCCAGCCAGCCATCGCCACCGATACCGGCGAGAACATGCGCGGACGCAAGCAAGCCGAGGCCGCCGCCGAGATAGTGCGGACAAAAGGTCTTGCCCGCCTTCAGAATGTCGCGAGCCAGTCCAGCGCAGGCGCTGAGCCCGCCCCACTTCGCGATATCGGGTTGGACCACGCCGAGCACGTCTTCGGCCAGGGCTTCCTTGAAGCCTTCGACGCTCGAAATGTTTTCGCCGGCGGCAATCGGCATCTTCGCCTCGGCGCGCAGCTTGTGCCACTCCTCGCGCGGCCGATCGGCCCTGATGGGCTCTTCCAACCAACGCAAATCAAATTCGGCAAGGCGCGGCATCATCTCCAGCGCCTGCGTGACTGACCAGCCTTGATTGGCATCTGTGGCGAGCATGTCGGCACCAACGATCGCGCGCAGTGCAGCCAGATTGGCGAGATCGGTCTCGGCTCCGAACCCGACCTTCAGCTTCAACGCGCGATGGCCGCGCTTGAGCGCGGCTTCGGCTGTTTGCGCGGCGCCGCCGGGATTGATGCCGCTGGCATAGACCTTGATCCTGCGCGACTGCCCGCCGAGAAGCCGCCACAGTGGCAAGCGCTGCCGACGCGCGGAGAGATCCCACAGAGCGAGATCGATGCCCGAAATCGCCTGCGCGAACGGGCCGGGCTCGCCGCATTGAAGCGCAAGCACCTCGGTGCCCTTGGTCAGGACCTCGAATGCCAGCGCGGGACTATCGAACTTGCGCCCTACGAGGCCGGGCGCGAGCACCTCGTTGACGAGCCGTGCGCGATGCTCCGCCCCCGGTGCGGGGAAGTTGGACCAGGCTTCGCCCCACCCCTCGACGCCGTCTTCGTCGACAGCACGAACGAAGACGGCGGGGCGGTTGAGCATTTTTCCGAACGACGTCACCACCGGCGTCGCCAACGGATAGCGATAGCAGAACGCCTCGATCGAGCGGATGGTGAAGCTGTCAGTCGTCATGTTGCAGATCCTGCGAGCGAGATCGGACCACGCTGAACTGCCACCCTCTCAATAGGCGCGCGCGAAGTCACCTTCCTGCTTGATATCAGTGAACACAGGAAAGCGCGCCTTCCACGGCGTGCCTTTGGCCGTGGTCAGTTCGCTGAGCCGTTCGAGCACGTTGAGGCCATCGTTGCGCAGGCTTGCCGACACCGCCGCGCGGTCCGGAAAATTCTTCAGGACGGCATCGAGCCAGATGGTGCGGCCGGCGAGGAAGCCGCCGGCGCCTGCAGCATAGGCGAAGTCGAGGACGCGCTCGAACTTTTCGGGCGCAGCGCCACCCGACAGCAGCACCCAGGGGATGTTGCGCTCGCGGCAGATATCGCCGATCGAATCGAATTCCTTCTGCGCGGCTTTCGCTTGCGCACTGCCGTCGCGGGCCGGCAGGCTATTGGCCGCCAGCGGGCTCTCCAGCTTGAGGAGATCGACGCAGTATTCCGGCTTGGCAAACTCGCGGACGCTGTCGATGACGAGGCCCGGCAGCTTGCCCGGCGACTCCACGTAATCAGCGGTGTGATTGGCGCTGCCGAGGAACGGATAGACAAGCAGTTCGAGGACATAGGGAATGTCGTGGCGGGCGCAGTCCTCGCCGATCTCGCGGACAAACCGCTTCTGATGTTCGTTCACTGCGGCATCGGCATCCGGCCGGTACCAGGCCAGCACCTTGACGGCATCGCTCCCCATGGCACGGATTTTCTCCACGCTCCAGTTGGTGATTGCGCGTGACTTGCGACCGCCTGCGGTTTCTTCGACGCGATGCTCTTCCAGCGTCATGATCAGGCCGCAGCGCGGCGGCAGCAGATCGATCGCGGCAGGCACCGCGAAATTTGGATCGAACAGCATCGAGCTGCAATGCGGCGCGAGGTTCTCGACCAGGAGGCGCTTGGCCGCCGTCACGTCGGAATATTCGACCTGATCCCGCGCGATGCCTCTTGCTTTCGCGATGGCATCGAAAAGTGGCGGCCGCTGATCCAGCGCGACCATGCGAAAGTGGCCATCCGCGTCTGCGAGCCGTGCCAGGCCGCGGTTCTTTCCAATCGTTCTCATGGCTTCGTCCTCATGAATGCAAGACACTCGTTGATGGTGGGGATTCCGTTGCGGCCGCCGGCGTGGCGGCATTTCATCGCAGCTGTCGCTGCCGAAAACGCCATGGCGGCGCGCACATCGAGGCCGACGCCGATCGCAAGCGCATAGGCGCCGTGGAAGACGTCGCCCGCGCCGGTGGTGTCGACGACATCAACCGCAAACGCGGCCTGCTGGTGCAGTTGGCCATTCTCGTACCAGCTCACGCCCGCATCACCGCGCGTGACGGCGATGACATGGCAGCCGAAGCGCGCGAGCGAGGCAAGAGATTCATCTCTAGCCGAGCCGGCAAAGGATGTGAGCGCGGGTTCGGAGAAGATCGCGTGGTCGGTCAAGGGCAGCAGCCGCTCGAATACGTCGGCATCGGCCACGTCGCCGTCAAGCACCGCGGGAATGCCGCGCGCGCGGGCTTCACGGAACAACGTTGCGGCACCTTCGACCCAGCGCGGATCGGCCAGCACGGAGGATGCGCGGGCGACCGCTTCGAGCGGAAGCCAATCCGCAGCTTCCGGGAACAGGCCACGGAAGTTGACGATCTGCCGCTCACCCGAACGGTCGACGATGATTCCGGAGACGGAGGAGCGGCCGTCGGGAAACAGCCGGAAATTATCGACATCGACGCCTTCGGCAACAAACGCGGAGCGCATCTCCGCGCCCGCGGCATCATTGCCTGCCCGGCCCCAGAACGCGACGGAAGCGCCGAGCTTTGCCACCGCGACCGACGCATTGGCGGCCATGCCTCCGCCAAGGGTGCCGTAGCCGGCGGCCTTGATCTTCTCGCTTCCACCCGCGAACAGACGATCGACGCGCCAGACCTGGTCGAGCGCGGACAATCCCAGGCAGACCACCTGCACAGGCCGGGCCCCGGACGCCACGGCCGCCAGCGCCGACATATCTCCGATGTTCGCCGACGCGCTCACCGCAAGACCTGCCCGTTGGTCGCATCGAACAAATGGGTCTTGCCCGCCTGCGGACGCAGGCCGAGACGATCGCCGACCTTTGGCCGCAGGGACGGATCGACCCGCGCGATCGACGACACGCCGGCGAGATCGAAATGGATCAGCGTATCCGAGCCGAGCGGCTCGACGAGCTTGACGTTGATGGCGATGCCGTCGGCGGCATCGGGAGCAATCGTAAAATGTTCAGGGCGAATACCGACGACAGCGCTGCCGGCCTGCCGCAGGCGGCCCGCGGTCTCGCCATCCAACGGCAGCGTTGCTCCTCCTTGCGAAAGGATCGCACGCTCCTCGCGCCATTCTACGGCGAAGAAATTCATGGCGGGCGAGCCGATGAAGCCGGCCACGAACTGGTTGGCCGGCCGCTCGTAGACCGTCTCCGGCGTGTCATATTGCTGGATCGTGCCGCTCTGGAGTACGACGATCCGGTCCGCCATGGTCATGGCTTCGATCTGGTCATGGGTCACGAAGACCATGGTGGTCTTCAGCTCCTGCGACAGCGCCTTGATCTCCGCCCGCACCTGCCCGCGCAGTTTTGCGTCGAGATTGGACAGCGGTTCGTCGAACAGGAACGCCTTGGGATTGCGCACGATCGCGCGGCCCATGGCGACACGCTGGCGCTGACCGCCGGAGAGCTCCTTCGGCTTGCGGTCGAGATAGGGCTCGATGTGCAAAAGCGCGGCGGCGCGCTTCACCCGCGCATCGATCTCCGCCTTCGGCGTCCCCCGCAACTCCAGCGCAAACGACATATTGTCGTAGACGCGCATGTGCGGATAGAGCGCGTAGTCCTGGAACACCATCGCGATGTCGCGCCGCGCGGCCTGGACGCCGTTGACGCGCTTGTCGCCGATATAAAGGTCTCCCGATGAAATCGGCTCGAGGCCCGCAATGATGCGCAGCAGGGTCGACTTGCCGCAGCCGGACGGGCCGACGAACACTACGAATTCGTGGTCAGCGATCTCCAGATTGAGATCGGGGATCACGGTGAAATTGCCGTAGCGCTTGACGAGGTTACGGATCGATATCGAGGCCATGATCGTTTAATCCAGCGCCAGAACTGGTTTGATCAACTCGCCCTTGGCGAACCGCGCGAAATTCCCGGGCAGAGCCGACAGGCCGAACTCGCCATCGACGAGCACGCGGTACTCGTCCTTGTACTTGCGTAGCAACTCGACATTCGGCTCGAAGTCCGAGACCGGGAAATAGAAGGTCCGGATCATGTAAAAATCCTTGCGGCGGAACACCTTGCCTTCCTCGATAGTCCAGGGCGCGGCGTTCTCGCCGACCAACACCAGCGCGCCCCGCGGCAGCACGAGTTCGATCCCGAGGTTGCGCGCGGCATGCGCGCCGGAGCATTCCATGATGAGGGCAAAGCGTTTTGACGCATCGCCCACCGGATGCGCCTTCGCACCGAACGATTGCGCGATCTTCAGGCGCGCCGCGTTCGGATCGGCGACGTGGATGTCGTCGTAGCCGAGCGCACGGAGCGCCAGTACGACGCCGAGACCGACAGGCCCTGCTCCCATCACGAGAACCGGCCCCGCCTCGCCCGGCGGCACCACGCGGCTGACAAAGCGCACGGCGTGGCCAGACGTGCCGATGGTGTCGAGCAGGAGCGGCGCGAGGCTGTCCTCGATATCGTCGGGCACCGGAAGCAGGCAATTTTCCGGCACCGGCACATATTCGGCATAGCCGCCGGGCCTGTTCCAACCGATCAGGCTGGAGACTTCGAGGCACATCTGGGTATCGCCGCGCTTGCAGGCGGCACAGTGATCGCAATGCAAAGGAATATAGACGGCGCAACGGCGGCCATGCAGGCGGTGACCGGGCTGTTCGACGACGCCGAAAATCTCGTGGCCAGCGGTGAACTCGGCGCCCTTGTGCCAGAGCTTGAAGTCCGAACCGCACAGCGCGGTGCGCGAGACACGCACGAGGAGCTCGCCTGCCCCGACCTCAGGCATCGCCACCCGCTCGATGGTGATGCGGTCGTGGCCGTGGAAGACCGCCGCCTGCATGATCGAATTCGGTCGTGGTGACAAATTCATCAGATACCTAACCTTTCACCGCACCGAGCGTCAGCCCGGACACCAGCCACCGCTGAACCAGGGCGGCCAGCACCAGCGGCGGCAATGCGATCAACGTCGCCGCGGCCATGAGGGCGCCCCATTGCGTCGAGCCTTCGCCGATGAAGTTGAAGGCCGCCGCGATCAGCGTCTTGGTGTCACCATTCGAGAGCACCAGCGCAAACAGGAAGTAGTTCCACGAGAATACAAAGGCGAGGATCGCGGCGACGGCGACGCCGGATGCCACCAGCGGCAGCGCGATACGCCAAAGGATGCGCGTAACGCTGCATCCGTCGACCTGCGCCGCCTCGAAGATGCTGCGCGGGATACCATCGAACGACGGCAGCAGTACCCAGATCACGATCGGCAGCGTGATGACCGCGTGGCTGAGGATCAGCGCCGTGTACGATCCGATCATGCCGACCTGCCTGAACATGACGTACCACGGCAGCAGGAACAGCGTGCCGGGCGCCATGCGCGCCGCGAGCGTCAGGATCGCCGGCCACGTAATCCGCGTCCAGGACACGGCGAAAGCGGCGGGAATTCCGAACAGCAGCCCGAGCACAGTCGAGCCGACGGTGACGATGAGGCTGTTGAGGGCATAGCTCAGGAACGGCGTGGTCTTCGTCAGCTCGACATAGTTATCCAGCGTCGGCGTAAAGACCAACGTCGGCGGATAGGCCGTCACCTCGAACGATGGCTTGAACGAGGACAGCACCATCCAGACCGTGGGCGCCATGATGATGATTCCGGCCAGCACGAGCTGCACCAGATTGAGCCGGCGGATCCAGCGATCGGTGTTGACTGCGTCCGTCATGGTGTCACCATGCCACCGCGCCGCGAAGGCGGTTGAAGGCGAGCACGGCGCCGAACACGATCGCTGTCAGCGTCAGCATCAGCGCGCTGGCATAGCCGATGTTGAAGAATTCGAAGCCGACCCGGAATCCATAGATGTTGAGCGTGTTCGAGGCGTTGCCCGGGCCGCCCTGGGTGGTGATGTAGATGATGTCGAAGAAGCGCAGGAGATCGACGCTGCGCAGGATCGCCGCGGTGACGATCGTCGGCAGCAGCAGCGGCAGCGTGATGCGCTGGAACGTCTTGAATGGAGTTGCGCCGTCGATTTGCGCGGCTTCGTAGACGCTCGGTGGCAGGGATTGCAGGCCACCCAGCACGATCAAAGCGACATAAGGAGTCCACTGCCAGCTGTCGATCAGTGCGATGGTCGGAATGACCAGTGACGGCGATGCCAGCCAGTCGGATGGCGGCAGGCCTAACGACTGGAGGATATAGTTGGCCGCACCCAGCGAAGGATCGAGGATCACCAGCCACATCATGCCGGCCACCACCGGCGGCATCATGAACGGCGAGATGAATAGCGAGCGCACGATTCCGGGCAGGCGCTTGGCGTGGAACAGCACCAGCGCGAGCCAGACCCCGAAGACGAGTTGGAGCATCAGCGACAGCACGAACAGCGCAATGGTGATCCACAGCCCGTGCCAGAATTCGTAGTCGGAGATCAGCTTGGAGTAATTGGCGAGGCCGGCAAAGGATTGCTTGCCGGTCGAGGAGAAAGTCTGGAAGCCGAGCCAGATCGTATAGACGACCGGAAACGCGATCATCGCGACCGTGAAGATCACGGCCGGCGCCGAGAGGGCCGACATTTCCAGTCGCTGTCGGTCCCGCGTTATTGTCGCAGCCGCATCAGACATGCGTCCGTGTCCTTGATCGGTTGAGATTCCGGCCGGCACGAAGCCGACCGGCATCGGGCCGTTACTTCTGTGCGATCAGCGCGTCGAGCGCCTTGTCGGCGTCAGCACAAGCCTGGTCGATCGGCTTCTGCTTCAAGATGAGATCCTGCACGGCTTGGCCGATGAACTCGCGCGACTCGGGGTTGGCGACGATGGGATAGCCGACCTCGGAGGAGCCCTTGGTGGCGAGCACGTCGAGCGCGGCCTGCCATTCCTTGCGCACCGGTTCTTCGTCGATCCACTTGCGATATTCAGGATCCTTGGCGACGGACGGGCGCGGCGGAGCGATGCCCTGGAGCGCCATCTTCTTCTGCACCTCGGGGCTGGTCGCCCATTGCACGAAATACCAGGCTGCGTCCGGCTGCCTGCTGTGCGAGGACACTGCCATGCCCCAGCCGATCGTGGTTGGCACCTGCCCGGCCTCGCCCGCTGGGAACGGCAAGAGCCCCGTATCCTTGAGGCGCGCGCCGCCTTCCATCACCGTGCGCAACTCATTCGACGATTCAAACGCCATCGCAGCGCGGCCGCTGCGGTAGAGCGCGGAAATCTGCTGGAAGCTGTAGTTGACGACGCCGGGCGGTCCAAAGTCACGCAGCAACCGGCTATAGGTGTCGAGTGCCTCCTTGCCCTTGGCCGAGCAGAGGTTCGACTTGCCGGCGGCGATGTAGCTGCCGCCGACATTGTGCAGCACATTGCTGAAGGTGTAAGCGATCGCAGGCTTGAGGCCGCGCGAGACGAACGGCGTGACCGCGCTGTCGCAGGTCTTGATCTTCTCGGCCGCGGCCTCGACGTCCTTGATGGTTTTCGGCGCCTCGATGCCGCATTTCTTGAAGATGTCGGTGCGGTAATAGAAGATCGGACCTTCGATGTTCATGGGCATGCTGGTCAGCTTGCTGCCGAATGTCGCAGCCTTCAGGAGGGCCTGGCTCAGCCCGGCCGGGTCGTATTCCCTGGCGACATCGTTCTTGGCCATCGCGGTGAGATCCCCGTACCAACCGGCGGCGGCAAACTGTTCGCCTTCACGCGAGGGCAGCGTCATGAACACGTCGACCTCGTCGCTGTTCGCATTCATGACCGTGATCAGACGCTGGCGCATCTGCTGTTCCTGATAGCCGTCGACCTTTAGCGTCATGCCGGTCAGCTTTTCGAAATCGGCCTTGTAGGTCAGCAGCGCCTGCGAGACCGGATTGTTGTTGGCGAGAAAGGTGACCGTCTTGCCCTTGAATTTCATCCAGTCGAAATCGGCCGCGCGAGCCTGCGCACTGGCGGCGGCAATTGCGAGAACCGGCAATGCGACATGCGTCGCGAGCATCCTGGCCTTCATCGAACTCTCCTCCCGGTTGGCCCGCCTTACGCTGGCGGACCTTTTTGAACGCGATCTGTTTGAACATTGGCTGAAAACGGTTACATCCTAAGCATCACATCGGCCCTGTCAAGCGATGGACAAACTGCACAATCTAAGGCAGATTTACAATATCGCCGCTACCCAACGGCCGCCTGATGTCAATGTAACGTTACATTTATGAGACTGACGAACGCCAAATCTGTGAAGCAGGGCATCCGCGCCGTTGCGGCACGCGCCGGCGTCTCGACCGCGTCGGTCTCGCGCGTTCTCAACAATCCCGACGCGGTAAGTCCCTCTTTACGCGCGCGCATCACGCAGGCCATCGAGGCACTCGGCTACATCCCGCATGCGCCGGCGCGCATCCTGTCGTCGCGGCGCTCGCGCACGCTGGGCGCGATCGTGCCGACGATCGACAATACGATGTTCGCGCGCGGTATCGCCTCGCTTCAGCAGTATCTCTCCTCGGTTGGATACATGCTGTTTCTCACCACCAGCGGCTATGATCTCGATGTCGAATTACAGCAAGCGCGCAACCTGATCAGCCGCGGTGTCGATGGCCTCGTGCTTCGCGGCGACTGCCATCATGACGGGTTACGCAAGCTGCTCGCGGACAATGCAGTGCCCTTCATCAATGTCGGCATCTATCAGCCGGACCGGCCCTACCCCTGCGTCGGAACCGACAATGAAGCTGCCGCGCACCGCGCAGCCACGCATGTCATCGAACTCGGCCATCGCCGCATCGGAATCGTCTCGGCCCTCCAGCGCAACAACGACCGCGCCAGCGCCCGCGTTGCCGGCTTTCACCGCGCGCTCACGGAAAACGGCCTCGAACGCCCCCCGCAATGGCACGTCGAGGTGCCCTATACGCTGGACGACGCGCGCGAGGCGGCGCGCTATCTCCTCAATCTGAGTGATCGTCCAACGGCCGTGGTGTGCGGCAACGACGTTATCGCCTACGGCGTCCTGCTCGAGGCTGAACGCAGCGGTTTTTCGGTGCCGCGCGATCTATCAGTCGTCGGCTTCGACGACCTCGACTGGAGCCGCCATTTGCGACCTAGCTTGACCACGATCCATGTTCCGACCGGAGAGACCTGGCAGCGCGCAGGAGAATATCTGGTGCGCAGCCTCGCTGGCGAGCAAACCATCATGCATCGAGAGATCGATTTTTCGCTGGTAGTCCGCGAATCGACAGCTTCGCCTCCCAAATCCTGAAGTGAGATCCTTGCGATGAGCTCAAGCTTTTCTCTTGCCCCCGGCTTTCATGCCGTGGTGATCGGCGGGGCCGGCGACATCGGCGCCGCAATCAGCAACCAGTTTTGCGACCTCGGCGCAACGGTGACTGCAACAGGTGCCAACGAGACCGATCTTGCGCGCACCCTGCTGAAATCGCGTACCGGACTCACGCTCGCATCGCTCGACGTCACGAACGACGACGCTGTCACCTCTTTCTCCCGACAGCACGAGCGCGTCGACGCGCTGATCAACTGCGCCGGGATTCTCGCGCGCGACAAGGAATTCGAAATCGAGACCTTCATGAAGGTGCTCGACGTCAATCTCACCGGCACGTTCCGAACCTGCATGGCGTTCCGTCCGCTGCTCGCCGAGAGAGGAGGGTCGATCGTCAACATCGCCTCGATGAATGCCACGCTGGCGCTGCCGCGGATTCCCGCCTACTGCGCCAGCAAGGGCGGCGTCGTGATGCTGACCAAGGCGCTCGCTTTGAAATGGGCCGAGGAAGGCATCCGCGTCAATGCCGTGGCGCCCGGCTATATCGAAACAGCGATCAACGCGGCCGGCCGCACCGATCTCGCACATTATCAGCGCATCGCCGACCGCACCGCGTTCAAGCGCTGGGGGCAACCGGAAGACATTGCAGGCGCCGTTGCCTTCCTCTGCATGCCGGCCTCGCAATACGCGACCGGAACGGTTGTCGCCGTAGACGGCGGTTTCTTGGCGGGATGATTGACCCGACGCTCCCGGCCATAAGGGCTTCGCATTAGCCAGCTGGGAGCTGACGCATCCAAGCCTGCAACAAGCACGCTGCTCGTTCATCTCTTTGCCGAAGACATGCGCGAGAGTGCACCGCAGAACGATTTGCGCCGCAACATTCAAAATGAGACTGGCCGTTAAGCCGCGCACGGCTCCGACACGTGCGCTGCATCCGAGTTCGGTTAGCTTCCATTTCAAGAACCGCCAACCCTTGCCAAAACGCCGCACCTCGCGGCGGACGCGCGAGGGTGCGGTAAAAAATTGCGATAAGAACGCCCAGGGAGGGGAGCAATGTTGAAAAGCAGTCTAGGACTGATCGCGTTGAGCAGCCTGTTACTTTCGGGCACCGCCTTCGCACAGGCGAAGATCAAGGTCGGCGTCACCGCGAC
The DNA here is from genome assembly GCF_023073375.1 of Bradyrhizobium sp. 197. Lineage (NCBI taxonomy): Bacteria > Pseudomonadati > Pseudomonadota > Alphaproteobacteria > Hyphomicrobiales > Nitrobacteraceae > Bradyrhizobium > Bradyrhizobium sp. 197. The sequence goes on from NZ_JADPJJ010000079.1 coordinate 41,531, forward strand.
GCTCGAAGGCACCTACACCGTGCTCGGCGAGGACGGCATCCGTGGCTTCCAGACGGCCCTCAACGTGCTCGGCAAGAAGGTCGGCGACAAGGAGCTCGAATTCGTCGTCGCCTCGACCGACGCGACGCCCGACTCCGCAGTCCGGGCCGTACGAAAACTGATCGAGCAGGACAAGGTGCAGATTCTGCTGTCGCCGCTGTCCGGAGACGAAGGCATCGCGGTCAAGAATTTTGCAAAGACCCATCCAGAGCTGACCTTCATCAACGCCGCCTCCGGTGCCCAGGAAACGACCTATGTCGATCCGGCTCCGAATTTCTTCCGCTACAACATGGACGGCGCGCAGTGGCAGGTCGGCCTCGGAAAATACGCCTTTGAGGAAAAGAAGTATCGCAAGATCGCCACCGTCGGCGAAGACTACTCCTTCATCTACACCCAGGTATTCGGCCTCGTACTCGAATTCTGCGGTGCCGGCGGACAGGTCACCAACCGGCAATGGGTGCCGCTTGGCACCAAGGACTTTGCCTCGGTCATCGCCGCGCTGCCCGACGACGTCGACGCGATCTATCTCGGCCTCGGCGGCGCCGACGCCGTCAACTTTCTCAATCAGTACCAGCAGGCCGGGGGCAAGGCGCATCTGATGGGCGGCTCGATCATGATCGACCAGACCATCCTGTCGTCCAAGGGCAACGCCAAGAACGCGCTGGTCGGCACACTGGCCGCGAGCGGCCAGGCCGACACCTGGGAAAACCCCGGTTGGCAGAAGTTCGTGAAGGACTATCAGGACGCCTTCCCGCCCAACAAGCGCTTCCCGAGCCCCTCGCTGCTCGCCACCAACTATTACGGCTCGACCATGGCGCTGATCCTGGCGCTGCGTCAGGTCAACGGTGATCTCTCCAACAACCAGGCCAAGTACAAGGAAGCGCTCGCCAAGATCGAACTCGACGCCCCCAACGGCAAGATCAAGCTGGACTCCAACCGCCAGGCGATCGGCACCAATTTCGTCACCGAGGTCGTCGACGACGGAAAGGGCGCGCTGTTTTCAAAGGTCGTGAAGGTGATTCCGAACGTCAACCAGACGCTCGGCTACGATCCCGCGGTGTTCGCCAAGATCGGTTTGCCCAGCCGTACAGTACCGGAATGTAAGAAGTACTGACGTAGTCTCGTTCGCGAGCGATGGCGGACTTGGGAGAGATTTGCAAGGCGCGGACTTCGTGCGCCCTTGCATTCTCTCCCCGGTTGTTGAACGCTACCAAAAAACGACAAGAGCTTTTGGGAGGGAAGGCATGAGCCGGGCGCTCGCCGTCTTCCACGGCCGCTTTGGCCGGGCGACGGTCTATCAGTTGAACCGCCCTTTCAACATCCACGCACATCGCGAAGGTCATCTGATCTTCCATGTCGGGGGACGTCCCGCTTGCATCGATGTCAGCGAGGGACATTACGAACTCACCGAAGGTTCTGTCGTCGCGGTCAATCCATGGGAGCCGCATAATTTCCTGCCATCCGATCTGGAAGGCGGCGCCGTTTTCTTCGTACTCTATGTCAATGCGGAGTGGTTTGCGCCCGATGCGCCCGGCGCCGACCGCCTGCGCTTCGGCCGTACCCAGTTCACGCGGTCGGTTGCGCTGGACAAGCAGATCAGGCACGCAGCCGCCCTCGTGTGCGGCGCACCCTCGCTCAACAGCCTCGATGGCGAGCTGAGAGGTCTGATCGATATCTGTTACGACGAAAGCTGGCAGCAGGCCGCGACCGCGCGTGATCCGCGCGCAAACGGCTCCGTCACAGATTTTCGCGTGCGCAAGTGCATCAAGATGATGTCGGAAAGTCCCGGCGCCGAGATCGAGCTCGACACTATCGCGCGCGAATCCGGCCTGTCGCGGCCGCATTTCTATCGGCTATTCCGCACCCAGACCGGCGTCACCCCACACCTCTATCTCAACACGCTGATGATGGAGCAGGCGCTGGAGGCGCTGGTGGCGAGCGAAGCGCCGATCGCCGATATCGGCTTCGACCTCGGCTTCTCGTCGCAGAGCGGATTCACCCGCTTCTTCGCCGCCAATGTCGGCATGGCGCCGACCGATTATCGCCGCGCGGCCAAGGTTTTGCGCACCTGACGGCACGCGAAAAGATACTCACGATCAAGTGCCTCCCTTATGGCCGCATTAGGATGCGCCAAACGCGGTCCCGAAAAGAGGATCGCACTCGATAGGGAGCGCACGTTCATGGCAGGGCTTGCGGCCGGCAACGGTCTGCGTGCCCCTTCGCCCCGCTTGCGGGGTGAGAGTTGGGGTGACGTGAAGACGGAGCGGCGATCATGACCCGCTTTGTCGAACGCCATCCCGCCTGGGCACTGATTGTCATCATCGCGATCGCGGTGGCGCTTTGGCTGATTTTCGCGGTGTGGCCGCAGGGCCTTGAAGAGGCGATCGGCCGCAAGCGCGTCTTCCTCAACGCCGTCTTCAACGGCATCACGCTCGGCGGGCTCTACTTCCTGGTCGCCAGCGGTTTTACGCTGATTTTCGGCCTGATGCGCAACGTCAACCTCGCGCACGGCTCGCTCTATTTGTTCGGCGGCTATGTCGGCTACGCCATCAGCGCCTCGACCGGCTCATGGGTTCTCAGCTTCATCGTCGCCTTCATCCTGACGGCACTGGTCGGCGTCCTGCTTCAGGTCCTCGTCTTCCGCCGCATGGAGGGCCAGGACCTGCGCCAGACCATGGTGACGATCGGCCTTTCGATCGTGTTCGCCGATTTGATGCTGTGGGCCTGCGGCGGCGATTTCTATCAGATTCAGACCCCGAACTGGCTGATCGGACCTGTGGAGCTGCCGCTGGTCACCGCGATCAAATCATCAGGCGAGCCGGTCTATCTGCGCTATCCCTTGGTCCGGCTCGTGATCTTCGCCGCCTCCGTCGTGATCGGCGTGGCGATGTGGCTGGCGCTCAACCGCACGCGCATCGGCATGATCATCCGCGCCGGCGTTGACGATCGCGACATCCTGGCTGCGACCGGAGTGCGGATCCAGCTCGTCTTCGTGGTGGTGTTCGCACTCGGCGCCGGGCTCGCCGGCATCGCCGGCGTCGTCGGCGGGACTTTCCAGTCGCTCTCGCCCGGCGAGGATATCCGCTTCCTGCTCGCCTCCCTCGTTGTCGTGATCGTCGGTGGCATGGGCTCGATCCCGGGAGCCGCGCTGGGCGCGCTCATCATCGGCCTCGCCGAGCAGCTCGGCTCGGTCTACATCCCGACCTACGCTATCGTCGTGACCTTCCTGATCATGGTGCTGGTGCTGGCAATTCGGCCGCAGGGCCTGTTGGCGAGGCGCTGACATGTCCCTCGCTCACGACGCCCACGTCACGGTTCGTCCCACGGCTGCGGTTCAGGACTCCAAATTGCGCGGATGGCCGGAGATCGACAATCCAGCGGCCTGGATCGTCGCGGCCATTCTCCTGATCATGCCGCTGATCGCCAACGGCTTCTTCCTGATCGAGATCTTCGCGACCGCGCTGATTCTCGGAATCATGGCGCTGAGTCTGATGTTTCTTGCCGGCTATGGCGGCATGGTCAGCCTGATGCAGCTCACCATCGCGGGTTTCTCCGCCTATATGGTCGCGGTGTTCGGCGTCAGCGGCAACGCCAATATCAGCTTGGGCTGGCCGTGGTGGCTCGCGGTTCCGATGGCACTCGCGCTGGCGACCATCTTCGGCACGCTTGGCGGCGCGCTGGCCGTGCGCACTGAAGGCATCTACACCATCATGATCACGCTCGCGATCGGCGCGGCGTTCTATTATTTCACCAACCAGAACTGGGCGATCTTCAACGGTCATACCGGCATCAACACCGTTGCCACGCCGCATTTCTGGGGCGTCAACTGGCGCGCCGACATTCCCTACTACTATATTGTGCTCGCGGTAGCCGCACTCTGCTACTTCGCCGTCGACTACATCTCTCGCGCCCCGTTCGGCCTGGCGCTGCAAGGCGTGCGCGACAATCCCCGCCGCATGGCGGCACTCGGCTTCCACGTCAATGCGCACCGCGTCGCGGCTTACGCCTTCGCGTCCTTTGTCGCGGCGCTGGCCGGGGTGCTCCAAGTCTGGAATTACGGACAGATCTCGCCGGGATCCGTGAGCGTTGCAGCCTGCATCGATATCCTCATCATCGCAGTGGTCGGCGGCATCACGCGGCCCATCGGGCCCTTTATCGGCGCGCTGATCTTCGTGCTGCTGCGCACCTTCGCACTCGACTTCCTGGTCAAGCTGGGGCTCGACGGCAACCGCTTCCGGCTCCTGATCGGCCTTGGCTTCCTCGCCATCGTGTTCTGGTCCTCGGACGGCGTCATCGGGCTCTGGCAGAACTGGCGGCAGCGCCAACGTTCCGGCGCCGCCAGTTCAAGCGGACGACGTGGCCGAGGATCTGGCCAAGGATCTGGCCAAGGATCCAGCCATGGATAGCGTCGCGCAACGCCTCTCTGCCGTCGGTGCCGGCGCAGCGCTGGAGCTTCGCGGCGTGACGCGCATGTTCGGCGCGCTCGCGGCGCTCACCGACGTCACCATTACCGTCCGCCCCGGCGAACGGCGCGCCGTGCTCGGCTCCAACGGCGCCGGCAAGACCACGCTGTTCAACTGCATCACCGGCGACTTCCCGCCTTCTTCCGGCACCATCCGCTTCTTCGGCGAGGACGTCACGCAGTTCCCGCCCTATGAGCGAATCCGCCGCGGCCTGCGCCGGACTTACCAGATCTCCGCGCTGTTCCCCGGCCTCACCGTCCAGGACAATGTCTATCTCGCTTGCCGCGGCGTCTCACGGGGGCGTTTCTCGTTTCTCCGCCCCGGCCAGAACGACGCGCTGATGCACGCGGCCGAAAATCTCGTGCAGGCCGTCCATCTCATGGGCGTGAAGGATCAGCACGTTGCCGAGCTCGCACATGGCCAGCAGCGCCAGCTCGAGATCGCACTGGCGCTTGCCGGCGCGCCTCGCTTCGTCCTGTTCGATGAACCGGCCGCAGGACTGTCGCCGACCGAGCGTGCCGAGCTGATCGAGATATTGACCTCGCTGCCGGCGCATATCGGCTACATCATCATCGAGCACGACATGGACGTGGCCCTGCGCGTCGTCGAGAGCGTCACGATGATGCACAACGGGCGCATCTTCAAGGAAGGCCGTCCGCAGGAGATCGAGTCCGATCCCGAGGTGCAGGAGCTTTACCTCGGAGGCGGCCATGAGTGAGGCCCGCCGATCCGCAGCCGCGCTCGAAGTCCGCGGCCTGGACGTCTACTACGGCCATTCGCATGCGCTGCAGGGCGTGGACCTGACGCTCGAGGCCGGCGTGTTCTCGGTCGTCGGCCGCAACGGCATGGGCAAGACCACTCTGTGCAAGGCCATCATGGGGCTGGCGCCGGTCAGCGGCGGCTCGATCCGCGTCCGCGGCGATGACATTACCCGGCGGCCGCCCGCCCACATAGCCCGACTCGGCGTCGGCTACGTCCCGCAAGGACGGCGGCTGTGGCGTTCGCTCAGCGTCGACGAGCATCTGCAGCTTGCTGCAGGCTTGCGCCGCGGCGCCTGGACGGTCGAGCGCATCTACGAGACATTTCCGCGATTGGCCGAGCGCAAGAGTCACGGCGGCGGCCAGCTCTCCGGCGGCGAGCAACAGATGCTCGCGATCTCGCGCGCATTGCTCACCAACCCGCGGCTCCTGATCATGGACGAGCCGACCGAGGGGCTTGCGCCTGTTATCGTCGCCCAGGTCGAGGAGATGCTGCTACAGCTTGGCGAGGACGGCGACATGTCCGTCCTCGTGATCGAGCAGAATATTGGCGTGGCGACCGCCGTGTCGCGCAACGTCGCCATCATGGTCAACGGTCGCGTCAACCGCATCATCGATTCGGCGCGGCTGGCCGCCGACCGCGAACTGCAGCAGCGCCTGCTCGGCGTCGGATTGCACGCCGAGCTCGAGCTCGACCTCGACTTGCCCGCGGGTACGGAGGCGAAGCCTGCCCCGCGGCAAGCGCGCCCAGGCGGCGCGATCCGCATCTACATGTCGAACCCGACGCCGCCGACGCGCTGGTCGCAGCCGGTGCCGATCGCTCGCATCGAGGCCGCCGCCCGTACGTTCTCGGCACAGGCGATGCGTCTCGACGAGACGGCACGGCGCAGGCGCGAACCGGTCGCGGCGCAAACGCAGGGCCACCCGGTCGTGCTCGTCGTCGGTACGCTCGACACCAAGGGCACGGAGCTCCGCTTCATCCGCGACATCATCACCGGAGCCGGTCTGCGCACGCGATTGGTCGATGTCTCCACCAGCGGCAGGCACGCGGCCAGCGACGTCTCCGCTCAGGAGATCGCCTTGAACCACGGTCGGGGCGGATCGGCGGTGTTCGGACCCGACCGCGGCGCCGCCGTCACCGCGATGGCCGAGGCGTTCGCCAGCTGGCTGCGGCGCCAGAGCAATGTTGCCGGCGTGATTTCGGCGGGCGGCTCGGGCGCGGCCTCACTGGTCGCACCGGGTATGCGGACCCTTCCTGTCGGGGTGCCGAAGCTGATCATCTCGTCCGTCGCCTCCGGCGACGTCGGGCCCTATGTCGGCGCCGCGGACATCACCATGATGCATTCGGTCGCCGACGTGCAGGGCCTCAACTCGATCTCGCGCGCCGTGCTCGCCAATGGCGCCAACGCGCTGGCGGGCATGGTCAAGGCGCGCCTCGAACAGCATGCACGCAAGGATCGCGGCGACAGCGGATTGCCGTCGGTCGGCATCACCATGTTCGGTGTCACGACGCCGGCGGTACAGAAGATCGCGGCCGACCTAGGCGAGGATTTCGAGTGCATCGTCTTCCACGCCACCGGCGTTGGCGGCCGCTCAATGGAGAAGCTCGTCGATTCCGGACAGCTCGCAGGCGTCATAGACCTCACGACCACGGAGGTCGGCGATCTCCTAATGGGCGGCGTGTTCCCGGCAACCGACGACCGCTTTGGCGCCATCATCCGCGGCCGGGTGCCTTTCATCGGCTCGGTAGGCGCACTGGACATGGTGAATTTCGGTGCCCCCGAGACCATCCCGGAGCGCTACCGCGGCAGGAAATTCCACGTCCACAACCCGCAGGTCACCCTGATGCGGACCACGGCGGAGGAGAACGAGCGCATGGGGCAATGGGTCGCCGATCGGCTCAACCGGATGGACGGCCCGGTGCGCTTCTTCCTGCCCGAGGGCGGCGTCTCCGCGCTCGACGCGCGAGGACAGCCATTCTGGGATCCGGACGCCGATGCGGCGCTGTTCCGCGCGCTGGAGCGGAACGTGCGGCAGACCGCCAACCGTCAGCTCATCCGCGTCCCCAAGAACATCAACGATCGCGAGTTCGCCTCCACCATTGTCGGCGCGTTCCGAACATTGTTCGGCCGCACCGGGGCGCGCCGGAGACTAGCGAGGTGACCGATGGCCCGGTTTGAACGCGCAGCACTGTTGAAACGATTCCGCGACATGGCTAGGCGCGGCGAGCCGATTGTTGGCGGCGGCGCAGGCACCGGTCTGTCGGCCAAATGCGAGGAGGCCGGCGGTGTCGACCTCATCGTCATCTACAATTCCGGTCGCTACCGCATGGCCGGCCGCGGCTCGCTCGCGGGACTGATGGCTTACGGAGATGCCAACGCCATCGTGCTGGAAATGGCCGGCGAAGTGCTGCCCATCGTGACCAGGACGCCAGTGCTCGCAGGCGTCAACGGAACCGATCCGTTCCGCGACATGGATCTTTTCCTGGATCAGTTGAAGGCGCTCGGCTTCGCCGGCGTGCAGAACTTTCCGACCGTCGGCCTCATCGACGGTGTGTTCCGTGCCAACCTCGAAGAGACCGGCATGTCCTATGCGCTGGAGATCGACATGATCGCAAAGGCGCGCGAGAAGGATCTGCTGACGACACCCTACGTCTTCAGCGAGAAGGAAGCCGCTGCGATGGCGATCGCGGGCGCAGATATCATCGTCTGTCATCTAGGCCTGACGACCGGGGGCACCATCGGCGCGCAGACCGCGCTCAAGCTGAAGGATTGCCCAGCGCACATCGACACCTGGGCCTCCGCCGCGCTCAGCGTCAATCCAGACATTCTGGTGCTCGCTCATGGCGGACCGATTGCCGATCCGGACGATGCCGATTTCATCATGAGGAACACGCGCCACTGCCACGGCTTCTACGGCGCCTCCTCGATGGAGCGGCTGCCGGTCGAGCGGGCGCTGACGGATCAGGTGCGCAAATTCAAGGCGATCGGCGCGCGATAACGCCGGAAGGACGAGGGAGAGAAACATGTCAGGGACTTTAGTCGGTGAATTGATCCTCTGGCTGATCGTCGCGGTCGTGGTGATCGTGGTCGGCGTCTACATCGTGAACTGGCTCTATCACCGCTCGTCCAAGGAGACCTCATTCGTCCGGACCGGCCTGCTCGGTGAGCGCGTCGTGATCAACGGCGGCGCGTTCGTGCTGCCTTTCATTCACGACTACACGCCGGTCAACATGAACGTGCAGCCGATGGGCATCGTGCGCTCCCGGCAGGACGCTGTGATCACCCGTGACCGCATGCGCGTCGACATCGAGGCCGATTTCTATGTCCGCGTCCAGGCGACCCGCGAAGCCGTGTCCATCGCGGCCGCCACGCTCGGCCGCCGCACCATGGAACCCGAACAGCTCCACGCCCTCCTTGCCGGAAAATTCATCTCAGCTATTCGTTCCGTTGCCTCGGAGATGACCCTCGAGCAGATGCACGAGCAGCGCGGTGAGTACGTCGCCCGCCTCAAGGCGAACGCGGCAGAGGCCCTCGCCCAGAACGGACTCGAGCTGGAATCGGTCGCGATCACCGATCTCGACCAGACCGATCTCGAATTCTTCAACCCCTCGAACCGCTTCGACGCCGAAGGTCTGACACGCCTGATGGAGGACATCGAGGCGAAGCGCAAGCTGCGCAACGACATCGAGCAGGATTCGATGATCAAGATCCGCTCTCGAAATTTGGAGGCAGAGCGGCAGGCCCTTGAGATCGAGCGCGAAAGTGAAACGGCGCGCCTCGAGCAGGAGCGCGACATCGAGATGCGCCGCGCCCTGCAACGCACCGAGGTCGCGCGCGAGCGGGCCCTGCGCGAGACCGAAGCCGAGCAGGCGCAGATTTCCGCCCGCGAGACTATCGAGAAGGCGCGCATCGCCAACGACCAGGCGATCGCCGAAGCCCGCATCGCCTCGGAGCGTGAGACCCGTCAGCGGGAGATCGAGCGCACCCGCACCATCGAAGAGAAGGAGCTGCTCGCACGGGAGGAGATCGAGAAGACCCGGATCGCCAACCAGCGCTCGATCGATACCAGCCGCATCGCCTCCGAGCGCGAGGTGCGCCAGCGCGAAATCGAGCGGATGCGGACCATCGAGGAAGCCGAGATAGCCGCCCGCGAGGCGATCGAGAAAGCGCGTATCCAGCAGGACCGCGTGGTCACCGACGCCCGCATCGCCAACGAAGAGGAGACCCGGCGCCGCGAGATCGAGCGGACCCGCGCCGTGGACGAAGCCGAGATCGCGGCCCGCGAGGCGACCGAAAAGGCCCGCATCGCCCAGACCATGATCGTCAATGTCGAGCGTATCGCATCTGATGAGCGCACCCGCGCGTTGGAGATCCAGCAGGTGCGTATCATCCAGGAAGCCGAGATTGAGGCCCAGCGCGCCGTCGAGAGCGCGCGCATCACCCGTGAGCACAGGCTCGCCGCCGAGCGCATCGCGGCCGAGCAGAATACCCGTCAGTTGGAGATCGAACGCAACCAGACGCTGGAAGTCGCAGGGGTCGCAGCGCGCGAAGCGACGGAAGCTGCCCGTATCACCCAGGAAGAACGTGTTCGTTCCCTGGAAATCGCCCGCAACCGCGTCGTCGAGGAAGCCGACATTGCCTCCCGCGAAGCCATCGAGGCCGCCCGGATTGCGCAGGAGAAGTCCGTTGCAGCCGAGCGTATTCAGGCCGAGCGTGACACGCGCACGCTCGAGATCGAGCGCACCGCCGTGCTCGAGGCCGCCGAGTTGAAGCGTCGCGACGCCATCGAGCGACAGCGCATCGGCGTCGATCTCGCGCTCGAAGCTGAGCGGATCACTTCCTCCAGGAAACGCGAGGTGCTCAATATCGAGCATAAGAAGGCGATCGAGATCGCGGATGAGGACCGCGTCATTGCGATCTCGACCAAGAAGTCCGAGCGCATCGACGCCGACCGCCAAGTTAAGCAGGCCGAGATCGTCGCACGCAAGGAGCTCGAGACCACGGACGTCTCGCGCGAGCAAGCGCTGGAGGCGGCGCGGATCGAACGCCGCCGTTCGATCGAACAACTCGAGGTCGCCCGCGTCCAGTCCCTCCAGGAGTCCGAGATTGCCGCGCGCGAAGAGGTCGAGCGCGCCCGCATCGCATCCGATCGCGGCCTGGACGAGGCCCGCATCGGCCGCGAGCGCGAGCTGCGCAAACTCGAAATCAATCGCGAGAAGGAGGTCGAGACCGTTTTGATGGAGAAGGCGATTGCGATCCACCTGAAGTCGTTGGAGGAATCCGCGGCCAAAACCTCGGCCGAGGAGGCGCGTGTGCATGCGACCGAAGCCACCGAGCGCGTCATCACCGCGCGCGAGAGCGAGATCGCGAAGCGCCGGAAGACCGTGGAGATCCTGATCGCCGAGAAGCAGGCTGAGGAAACGCGAATTGCCGCGGAAGCCGAGCGCATCCGCGCCGCGGTCGAGGCCGAGGCGCAGCGTATGCTCAACGAGGCAGAAAATGTACTGACCGACCAGGCACGCTACTCGCTGTTCCGCAGAAAGCTGCTCGACCGCATCGAGGGCATCGTCCGCGAGAGTGTCAAGCCGATGGAGAAGATCGAGGGCATCCGCATCCTTCAGGTTGATGGCCTCAACGGCAATGGCCATGGCGGCAATGGCGGCCGCAGCGCCACCGACGAGGTGATCGACTCGGCGCTGCGTTATCGCGTCCAGGCGCCGCTGATCGACTCGCTTCTGGCGGACATCGGCGTCGAAGGCGGCAGCCTCGCCAAGATGCCGGGCCTGATCCGGGAAGCGCGCGACATGCAGGGCATCAAGGAGTCCGCGCGTAAAGGCGGCGGTGGCGGCGAGAAGCCGGCTGCTGCGCCCTCGCCTTCGGCCGACGGCGAGCCGCCCGCCGAGCGCAGCCCCCGGAAGAAAGGCTGAGGTCGCACCATGGCCCGCGTCTACATCTCAACCGTCGTCAACGCGCGCAACGACCGCGTCTGGGCGCGGGTGCGCGACTTCAACGGTCTACCGAACTGGCATCCCGCGATTGCGGAAAGCCGCATCGAGGGCGGCGAGCCTTCCGACAAGATCGGCTGCGTCAGGGATTTTCGCCTGCGTAACGGCGATCGTATCCGGGAAAAGCTGCTCGGCCTGTCCGATTACGACATGTTCTGCACCTACTCGATCCTCGAATCCCCGATGGGGGTCGAGAACTACGTCGCGACGCTACGGCTGACGCCGGTCACGGATGGCGACCAGACCTTCATGGAATGGACCGCAGAGTTCGACTGCGCACCCGAACGGGAGGCGGAACTCGTCGGAAATATCGGCGGCGGCGTGTTCCAGGGCGGCTTCGACGCCCTCAAGCGCCAGTTCGGAGGGTGAGCGCCGTGCCGCATGTCGTCAAGAGCACGATCCTGGATGCGCCGACCGGTTCCGTGTGGGGCGTGCTGCGCGATTTCAACGGGCACGATCGCTGGCATCCGGCGGTCGCGGCCTCCACGATCGAGCGTGCGCAGGCCTCGGACAAGATCGGCTGTGTCAGGCGCTTCAAGCTGCAGGACGGCTCGGAGCTGCGCGAGCAGTTGCTGACGCTGTCCGATCTGGAGCAGACCTTCAGCTATTGCCTGCTCGATACGCCGGTCCCGATGTTCAACTACGTGGCCCATGTCCGCCTGCTGCCCGTGACGGACGGCGACCGCACCTTCTGGCACTGGGAATCCCGCTTCTCGACGCGGCCGGAGGACAAGGACCGCATCACGCACATGGTCGCGGAAGACATCTACCAGGCGGGATTCGAAGCGATCCGCCGACACCTCAAGGAGGCTGTGTCAACATGACTGTGACGGTGAAGACCTTCACGAGTTCAAGCGAGGCCGCCGCCGCGCTGTCGTCCGATCGCAACGCGCGCTATCTCGGCGGCGGCACGCTCGTGATGCGCGCACTGAACGAAGGCGACATCTCGCTCTCGACCGTCGTGCGCGCCAATGACCAAACCTTGACGCGCATCGACCCATCCGGCCCGCGGATCACCCTGGGTGCTGGCGTAACTTTCGCCCGGATTCTGGGCGAGCGCGACCTCGCCTTCCTACACGCCCCTGCCCGCTCGATTGGTGGCCCGGCGGTCCGCAACATGGGTACGGTGGGTGGCAATCTGTTCGCGCCCAATCCCTATGGTGATTTCACCGTCGCCCTGCTTGCACTCGATGCCACGGTGACCCTGCAAGGCGGCTTCGGATCGCGCGACATTCCGATTGAGGAGTTTTTGCAATCGCGCGAGAGGCAGGCTGGCACGATCGTGCTGTCGGTGTCCTGCACCCGACCGGCAAGCGCAGAGGCTTTCCGCTACCGCAAGATCGCACGGATCAAGCCCAAAGGCGGCTCGGTCATCACGCTCGCCGCACATCTGCCGATCAGTGGCGGACGGATCGCCGGGGCGCGCATTGCATTGGGATCGATGGCGCCGACGCAAATACGTGCGCGGGCGGCCGAACGCGCGCTGGAAGGCCGCTCGCTCGACGCTGCGACCGTCGAGGCCGCAGCCGCGGCAGCCGCGGAAGGAACATCGCCGTCTGACAACGCGCTCAGTAGCGCCTGGTACCGCCGCGAGATCGTCGGCGTGCATCTGCGCCGTCTTCTCTTGGGTCAGGAATAGATCGTATGGCCAAGACTGCCCTGCAATTTCGTCACAACAGCAGCGATGTCGCCATTTTCGTTGATGGCGGAACCAACCTGCTCGTGGCGCTTCGCGAATTGATCGGCGACATGACGCCGAAGTTCGGCTGCGGACAAGGGGGCTGCGGCACGTGCAGTGTCCTGATCGACGGCGAACTCCATCTCTCCTGTCTGACGCTGGCCGAGACCGTCGCCGGCCGCTCCGTCGAGACGCTGGATAGCCTGAAGCAGGGACCCAACCTCCATCCGCTGCAACGCGCCTTCGCCGAGAATTTTGCCGCCCAGTGCGGCTATTGCACGCCGGGCATGCTGATGGCGGCCAAGGCGTTGCTCGACCGCAATCCCTCTCCGAGTCGCGCCGAAGTCGTCGAGGCGATCTCCGGCAACATCTGCCGCTGCACCGGCTACGAGCCGATCATCAACGCCATCCTCGCCGCCTCCGGCGACCGGGCAAGCGCCTAAGGGACCAAACCATGCTGGAATTGCGCAAGGACATTTTCGCCGACGAGCGCGACGACAATCTCAAGGAGATCGGCAAGGGCACCCAGCGCCAGGACATGCTCGGCCATGTCACGGGCACGTCGAGCTATTTCAACGACCACAAGCTCCAGGGCATGCTGCACCTGAAAGTCGTCCGCTCGACCCATTCGCATGCAAGAATCCGGCGGATCGACACCGCGGACGCCGAGCGCTCAGCCGGCGTGCGCCGGATCATCCGCGGCTCCGACGTGCCCCGCAATCTCAACACGCTCTTGAGCCTGATCAATTTCGGCAAGGACGACGAACCGTCGCTGGCCGTCGACAAGGTCCGCTACAAGGGTGAACCGATCCTGGCCATCGTCGCCGACAGCGAGCGCGAGGCCTTCGAGGCGATCGCGAAGGTGCGGATCGACTATGAACCCCTGCCGGCCGTGTTCGACGTCGAAGATGCGCTGAAGGCCGGCGCGCCGATCGTCAACGATACTTATCCGAAGAATGCCTTCATTTACCACGACGTTTATGACCACCAGAAACTCCGCTTCGGCGACGCCGATGCGGCCCTCGCGACCGCCGATCACGTGCTCGAACAGCGCTACCAGATGTCGCCTATCGAGCACGCGCCGACCGAAACCAACGGATCGATCGCGGCGCCCGACACCAACGGCCGCTATGTCGTCTATACGTCGACGCAGGCGCTGTTCTTCTCGGTTGACACCTGCGCCAAGATCCTCGACGTCCCCTCCAACACTTTTCATTTCATTGGCGGCACCGTCGGCGGCGGCTTTGGCGGCAAGGTGGACACGCTGACCGAACCTTTATGCATCCTGGGCGCGATGCTGACGGGACGTCCCGTGCGCTACGTGTTCGGACGCGAAGAAGAGATGCAATACGGCCCTCCGCGCGGCGCCGAGCGAATCTACATCAAGGACGGCGTGATGCGCGACGGCCGTGTCGTCGCTCGCAAGGTCCGCGCATATTTCGACAGCGGCGCATATACGCGGCTCTCGAGCTATGCCGCGGTGAAATGCGCAGCCCACCTGCCCGGCCCCTACACCATCCCTAACGTCTATGGCGACGTCTACTGCGTCTTCACCAACCGCACGCCGGCGACCGCAATGCGCGGCTTCGGCGTCACTGCAATGGATTTTGCGATCGAGTGCCAGATGGACAAGCTGGCGCATCTCGTCAGCATGGATCCGATGGAGTTCCGCATCCTCAATGCCTATCGCGACGGCGACATGAAGGCCCATCGGCGCGAGGCCAAGAACACAGCGCTGATCGAGTGCGTCCAGGTCGCGGCCGAGAAAGCCAAATGGCCGATCCGCGACGAGTTCAAGCGCGCCTCCTCCCGCAAGGACGGTGGCGGCAGCCGGGCCGCCATCCCGCGGACGCCTGCCGACACCAACGCGGGGACAACCGCGCCGGCGCAGCAGCGCACGAGCTATGATCGCCTGCCGACGGCCGCGGCGCGCGAACCACCGCGCGAGCCGCCACCACCCGCACCGCCGCCGTCACCGCGACCGGCGTCGCCCTCGCATGGGGCGGGCCGCTTCTCATCCGTGTTCGGCACCAGGAGACGTTGAGATGACCCGACATCGCGGACGCGGCATCGCATCGATCAATTATCCCATCGGCATGAACCTCGGTGGCGATCCCAGCCAGGCCCTGGTCCATTCCAATCCAAGCGGCAAGTTCACCGTGGCGCTGTCGTCGATCGACCTCGGCCAGGGCATGAAGTCGGTAACGCGGCAGATCTGCGCAGAGACGCTCGGCGTGCCCGTCGAGGACGTCTATGTCGACACCGCCGATTCCGACACGGGCCCGCATTGCATGGGCTCGTTCGCCTCGCGCGGCACCCATCGCGTCGGCAATGCCGTGATGGCGGCGGCGCGCGAGGCGCGCGGCGTGATGATGGAGGCCGCCGCCGAGGAGCTCGAGGTCAATGCCGCCGATCTCGAAACCGACGGGCGTGGCAACATCCACGTCAAGGGCGCACCGCACCGCTCGATCTCCACCAAGGACGTCGCCATCGCCGCGCAGTTCAAACAGGGCAAGACTATCGCGGGCCGCGGCATCTTCCTGGTGCCGCTATCCAACGTCGATCCCGAGACTGGCGAGATGTCGCCGGCGACCTGCTACGCCCATGCCTGTCTTGTCGCCGAGGTCGAGGTCGACGACGAGACTGGCGAGGTCACGATGATCCGCATGGATTCTGCCTACGAACTCGGCCGTGCGCTCAATCCGCGCCTGGTCGAGCAACAGCTCGTCGGTGGCGCCTGGATGGGCGTCAGTCACGCGCTCTACGAGACGCCCGAACCCTATTATCCCGACCCAATCCACGGCCCTCGCGACTTCGTCGAATATGTCATGCCTGGCCCCGGCGACGTCTGCCCGCACGACATCGCCGTGTTGGAACGCCCCGCTCCCGATGGCCCTTTCGGCGCCAAGGGCCCCGGCGAAATGTGCGCGAATCCCGTATTGCCGGCCGTCGCGAACGCCATCTTCAACGCCGTCGGCGTCCGCATCGACGACCTGCCGATTACGCCGGAAAAAGTGCTGCGCGCGATCAAGGCCGAGGGCGGCGCACGCCCTCAGGCGCGGCGCTGAGGTTTCGATGGCCGTCCGCAGCAACATCGTCGGCATCGATAGCCCCGAGGCACTGGAGAAGGCGCTTCGGGCGGCCTATTACCTCGCCGACGAGGGACTGGCGACCGCAGCCTATCTCGGTCTGGCACTCGGCAAGCCATTACTGCTCGAAGGTGCGCCGGGCGTCGGCAAGACCGAGGCCGCCAAAGCCATTGCCGCTGTCCTCGGCCGCCGGCTGATCCGCCTGCAATGCTACGAAGGCATCGACGCGTCCGCCGCGCTGTACGAATGGAACTATCCGCGCCAGATGCTCGCCATCCGCCAGGCCGGCGATGAGAGCATCGATATCTACGGCGAAGCGTTTCTGATCGAGCGGCCGATGCTGGCGACGCTGCGCGCGCCCGACTCGACCGTGCTATTGATCGACGAGATCGATCGCGCCGACCAGGAGTTCGAAGCGTTCCTGCTCGAGTTTCTGTCCGACTTCCAGATCTCGATCCCGGAGCGCGGTACGGTACGCGCCTCGGAGCGCCCGGTCGTCGTCCTAACCTCAAACCGCACGCGGGATCTTCATGAAGCGTTGCGGAGGCGCTGCGTCTATCACTGGATCGGCTATCCTTCCGCCGAGCGCGAAGCACGCATCGTGATGATGCGGGCCTCCAGCGTCGCCGAGGGGACCGCGCGGGCCGTCGTCGCGGCCGTCGAGAAGCTGCGACGCGAGCCGCTCAGCAAGGCGCCGGGGATCGCCGAAGCCGTCGACTGGGCTGAAGCCGCCACGCTGCTGCACAAGGGCGGCGCGCGCTGGCCCGATGCCTTCAGGCGTTCGATCGGCCTTGCGCTGAAAGACGAGGAGGATCTGCACTTCATTTCGCCGCGCCTCGACGCCCTGCTGGCGGAGGCCTCTGCATGAGCACCGAACCCGAACTGCCGCGCGCTGCGCGTGTCTTCATCTCCTTCGTAGGGCTGTTGCGAACGAACAGGTTTGCCGTCGCACCGGAACAGACGACCTCGTTCCTGGCCGCGATCCAGCTGCTCGGCCCACGCAGCCTCGAAGACATTCGGCAGGCAGCCCTCGCAACACTGGCGCCTCCGCCGGAGCGTCGTGCCACGTTCGACCGGCTTTTCGATCTGCACTTTCGCGGAAACGAGGCAATCGAGCGCGTCGACGACGGGGAGGACGACGAGACTGTTCGGCTGCAAGAGGAGGCCCGCGGAGACGATGAGCCGTTGTTGTCGGACGAGGCCAACGAGTCCGGTCTCGCAGCAGCGCGCGCGGAAGCCCTGGTCGAGCGCCGCTTTGCGCAGCTCTCGACCACTGATGCGCTGCGCCGGCTGTCCCGTGAGGCGCCCAGGCGCCTGCCGAAGCGGCGCGGCCATCGCCGCATGCGAGCCCGCCGGGGGCCCTACGCCGATTTGCGCCGCACCCTGCGTGACTCTGTTCGCAGCGACGGCGAAATCCTTCGGCTGGGACGCTTGAAGCGTCGGCAGCGCCCACGCAAGGTGCTGCTCCTGATCGACGTCTCCGGCTCGATGAAGACCCGCACCGAAGAGAATATGAAGCTCGCGCACACGCTGGTGCAGGCGGCGCCCAATGTCGAGGTCTTCACCTTCGGCACGCGGCTGACCCGTATCACCCGCCCGTTACGTCTCAGGCGCCGCGAGCAGGCGCTCAACGCCGCAGCCTATCTGGTCAGCGACTGGGACGGCGGCACCCGAATCGGCGACGCGCTTCAGGCCTTTCTCGCCATACCCCGCTTCGGCGGATATGCGCGCGGCGCCGCCGTGATCATCGTTTCCGACGGTCTGGAGCGAGGCGAACCCGATGCGCTGCGCGATGCGGTAGCGAAACTGTCGCGCCGTGCGTGGCGCGTGAGCTGGCTGACGCCGCTCGCGGCCGGTCCCGGCTTTCGTCCGCAGACCGAAGCGCTGGTCGCAATCGAACGGTTCGTCGACGACCTCGTCGACGGCGGATCGAGCGCGTCGATCGTCGCGCATGTGCTGGCGCTGGGACAAAGGAGAGTTGCGTGACCGACATCGTCGATGGGCACCATCATATCTGGCGCCAGGCCGACCTGCCCTGGCTGGTCGGCTCGATGCAGCCGCGCATCTTCGGTCCATACGAGCCGATCCGACGCGATTACCCGATCGAGGAATATCTCGGCGACCTCAAAGGCAGCGGCGTCACCCGCTCGGTCTATGTCCAGACCAACTGGACGAATGACCGCTTCGAGGACGAGGCCGCTTGGGTGCAGCAGACCGCCGAGGCGCACGGCTGGCCGCATGCCATCGTGGCTTACGCCGATTTCTCAGTGGACGACGTGCGTCCGCAACTCGACCGCCTGAAGCGCTATTCCCTCGTACGCGGCGTCCGCATGCAACTTCATTGGCACGAGAACCCGCTTTATCGCTTTGCGGCCCGCCCCGATCTCTGCACCGATCCCGTGGTACGGCGCAACATCGCCCGCCTTGCGGACTATGCCTTGAGTTTTGACCTCCAGGTGTTCACGCCGCAGATGCCGGACGCCGCACACCTTGCGGAAGCCTGTCCCAAAGTGACCTTTATTCTCCAGCACGCCGGCATGCTGGAGGACCTTTCACCCTCAGGTCGCGCGGCGTGGCGCGCCGGGATGGTCCGCCTCGCCGCCTGCCCGAACGTCGTGTCGAAACTGTCGGGGCTCGGAACCTTCATCCACCGCAACGACCCCGCACATATCGCATCCGTCCTGACCGACACGATTGCGATCTTCGGCGCCGAACGCTGCCTGTTCGGCTCTAATTTTCCAATCGAGAAATTGTGGACCAGTTATCGCGAGCTGATCGATGCGTTCCGTGCCGCCGCAGCGCCGCTGCGAGATGATCAGCGCGAAGCCATTTTCAAGACCACCGCCGTGCGCGTCTATCGGCTCTGAGCGCTGAGGAAACGAACGAGAACGGACACAGGGAGGGACGGAATGCCGCTGGAAATCAAGATCCTGGACTATGGCGATATCGAGCTGGAATCGAGCTTTCTGGTTCTCGGCCACGACTGCGGCCGCACCCGCCGTGTCCTCACCCTCGGCTTCCTGATCCTCGGCGGCAAATATCCGGTCGTGGTAGATACGGGTTACCGCTCCAACCAGATCATGGAAACGCTGGGGATGCGCGGCCTGCAGTATCACGAGCACATGATCGAGAACCAGCTTGCGCGGCACGGCGTGCGCATGGGCGATGTGCGCTTCGTCTGCCACACCCATCTGCATATCGACCACGCCGGCAAGGACGATCTGTTTCCGATGAACACGACCGTCGTCGTCAACCGCCGCGAGCTCGAGTATTCCGTGTCCGGCCTGATGCATCCGCAATATCCGGCGCCGGATATCAAGCATCTGATCGACCGGCTGCACACCAAGAGCGCGCTGCGCTTTCTCGACCTCGAGATCACGGGTCCCATCGAGCTGATGCCGGGCGTCTACTGCGACGCAGCCAATGCGCACACCGAAGGCTCGATGAACATCATCGTCGAGACCGCCGACGGCATTGCTACCATCTGCGGCGACGTCATCTATGACTTCAACGACCAGATCGTGACGCCCTTCAACGAGATCCACGACTGGGAGCCGCGCACCACCGGCAACCACGGCACCACCAAGCGCGCCGAGAAGGCCGCCATCAAAAAGCTGCTCAGCAATTCGCGCTATCTGCTGCCGGTCCACGACCGTCCCGCCAAGATCGAGGGCGGCAACGTCGTCGGCCGGCTGCACGACCAGGTCCCCGGACCGATCGTGCAGTCTGTGCCCCAGCGCAACTGGTTTCCGGCCTAGACACCAGAGGATGGACGATGACGCACGTCACCTTGCGCTCCGAATTCGAGACCCTGATCGACCCCTACGCGCCGGTCGCGCAGGTCGGCACCGGTTTTGACTTCACGGAGGGACCGATCTGGCATCCGGTCGATCATTATCTGCTGTTCTCGGACATGCCGGGCGACGTGCGCCGGCGCTGGGATGCGCGGCGCGGCATCGCCGAAGTCAAACGGCCGTCGAACAAATGCAACGGCATGACCTATGACGCCGAGCTCAATTTGATCGTTTGCGAGCACGCGACATCGTCGTTGATCCGCGAGCGGCCGGACGGACGGCGCGAGGTGCTGGCCTCGCACTTTGGGGGACAGGAGCTCAACAGCCCCAACGACGTCTGCGTGCACTCCTCCGGCGCGATCTATTTCTCTGATCCCTGGTATGGCCGCATGCCGGTCTATGGCGTCGAGCGGCCGAGGCAGCTCGGCTTCCAGGGCGTTTATCGCGTCGTGCCCGGCGCCGACCCGAAGTTGGTCGTTGACCGCAATCTATTCGACCAGCCGAACGGGCTGTGCTTCTCGCCCGACGAGAAACTGCTCTATGTCAACGACACCGTGCAGGCACTGATCCGCGTATTCGACGTCAACGGCGACGGCTCGCTGTCTGGTGCGCGTGTGTTCGCGAGCGGCATCCGCTCCGAGCTCGAGCCCGGCTTGCCCGACGGCATGAAGTGCGACCAGCACGGCAATGTCTGGGTCACTGCACCCGGCGGGATCTGGGTCTATTCGCCGCGGAGCGAGCTGCTCGGCAAGCTCCGCGTGCCTGAACTGGTCGCCAACCTCGCCTGGGGCGGGCCGGATTTCCGCACCCTCTATCTGACTTCGACGCATTCGGTCTACGCGATCCCGACCAAGGTCGGCCCGCGTCATGAGCCCTATATGAGCGGACGGCGGAGTGGCAGCGGTACAGGCACTGGCACCGCGCCAGCAGCGCCGATCGTGGCCGACAGCGAGATGCAGCTCGACCCGCGACGCTGTGCCATGATCATCCAGGATCTCCAGAACGACGTCATCATGGACGGCGGCGCATTCGCCGATTCCGGCGCACCAGGTCACGCGAAGCAGCAGCAAGTCGTCGAAAACGTCCGGCGTCTTGCGGAAGCTGCGCGGGCCCGCGGCGTCGCCATCATCCATGTCTGGTTCGTGGTCGAAGCCGGCGCGCCCGGCGTGACGCTGAATGCGCCGCTGTTCGAGGGTCTCGTCGACAGCAAGGCGATGGTGCGCGGAAGCTGGGGGGCCGCGCCGGTGTCAGGTCTCGAGCCACGGCCCGGCGATTTCGTGGTCGAGAAGGTGCGAATGAGCGCCTGGGAGGGCACGCGGCTCGAAACGATCCTGAAAGCCACCGGCCGCGACATGATCATCAACACCGGCGCCTGGACCAACATGTCGGTCGAGCACACGGCACGGACCGGTGCCGACAAGGGTTACTTCATGGTAGTTCCTGAGGATTGCTGCTCCACCATGAACGCCGACTGGCACGCTGCATCGATCAACTTCGCCATGCAAAACGTTGCCGTCGTGACCAAGGCCGATGCAGTCATCAAAGCGCTGGGATGAGCGGTGGCAAAGCTCCTGCACCTGTCCTGCTCGCCCCGCAGCGACTCCTGGTCGAGCGCCAGCGCACACGTCTTCCTTGACGGCTTTCGCCGGGTCCGGCCCGATTGGGACGTGGATGTCATGGATCTCTGGCGGGAGCGCCTGCCGGAATTTTCGGGCCCTATCGTCGAGGCCAAATATGCACGGATGAAGGCGGAAGCCTTCAACGACGCGCAACGGGACAGCTTTGCGGAGGCCGAGCGTGTGGCGCTCCGCTTGGCACTTGCCGATCGGGTGCTGATCTCGACTCCCATGTGGAACTTCAGCATTCCCTATAAGCTCAAGCAATGGTTCGACGTTATCGTCCAGCCCGGGCTCACCTTCCGGTTCGACCCATCCCTGGGATATGTCCCGTTGCTGAAGGACCGGCCGACCATCGTCATCATCGCCAGTGGCAGCGATTTCGCCACCGGAATGAACCGCGGTCGCATCGACATGGCAACGCCGTACATGCGCGAAATTTTGCGTTTTGTCGGGATCAGCAATGTCCGTTTCGTACCGATCGGGCCAACCATCGGACCGCTACAGCCCATCGAGGCTTCCCGCGAACGAGCCCATCAACGCCTGGCCGCAATGGCCGGGAGCTTCTGATGCACTCCGCAAGCGACTCTAAGTCAGGGCAGATTGTCGCGCAGGAAAATATTGATGCGGATACGCTCCTGATCGGGGCTGATGTTCATGAGTGCGACCGCCAAATGGCGAAAGATCATCAAGGCCGCCGGAATCGAGCCGCAATAATCCGGCGAAGACTCTGTCCGGGCGCCGCTACTTTGCCAGGCGGAATTTCCCGCCTTCCACCTTGATCAGAAAGGCGGAGCGTTCGTCATAGCCGTTGTGATCGGCCTTGCTCATGTTCGACAGCCCATTGTTGAGATAGATGTTCTGCCCGCGCTCGAGCGCGCCCCGCAGAGCCGCGCGAAATTCGGTTGTGCCGGGCTTTGCCGTCTTCAGCGCATCCGGTGCAGCTCTTCCAATCAGCGCGACGACATCCCAAAGGTGGGCAGCGAACATGTTGGGCTTTTGCCCGTTCGCCGCTTCATACGCGGTCACGAATTCCTCCGTCGAGCGACGGAACGGATCTCCTGTGGGAAGATCGGCGGCAATGGTAAAGGCCTCGCCTGCAAATACGGCACCTTCGACGTTCGCGCCCCCGAGCTTGATGAACTCCTCACTGGCCACGCCGTGTGTTTGAAATATCTTCCCAGCGTATCCGCGCTCGCGGAGCGCCTGCTGCGGCAAGACCGCCGGAGTTCCTGCGGAAGCAATGAAGACGGCATCGGGATTGGTCGACATCACCTTGAGCGCCTGACCGGTGACGCTCGTGTCTGCGCGCGCATAGACCTCATGTGTGGTCACGGTCAGACCCAGAGCGGGCGCGAGGCGGCTCACCTCCTTGTAGTAGCCTTCGCCGTACCCATCCGAAACGCCGATATAGCCGAGCGTCTTCACGCCCGATTTCGCGATATGCTTGAGGATGGCGGCCGCCATGAGGTCATCATTGGGAACGACCTTGAAGGCCCAGGCGCGCTTCTCGTCCATCGGTTGAACTATCGCGGTAGCGGCGGCGAGCGACAGCAGCGGCGTCTTCGATTCGAGCGCGATATCCAGCATCGGCATGGTCACCGGGGTCAGCGAGGAGCCGACCAGCACGTCGACCTTGTCCTGGATCACGAGCCGGCGTGCGTTCTGAACCCCTTTGGTCGAATCTGATTCGTCGTCCAGGGTGATATAGGTGACCTTCTCTCCGGCGATCTCTTTCGGAAGGGCTGCAACCGTCTTGAGCTGCGGCTGCCCCAGCGCGGATCCCGGACCGCTTGCCGAGATCACAACTCCAATTTTAATCTCCGCGTTCGCCGTATTTCCATAAAGGACGCATGCCACAAGAATCGAAGCTCGCGCGAAACCGATCTTCATGTCCTGTTTCCTCCTCGTCCGCTTTCGTCCGACATACGCGCTTGCTCCTGCGGTCCTGAGCAACCGGGCGGACCACCGTAAGCGGACCGGAGGAACGTGTCTGTCCCTAGCGTTAGGGACAAGACATCGGTGCCCGAGCGTCTGCGCAGGCTTCGGACGCACGGCTGCCTTCTCGCGACGCATGCCGCCCGAGCTTTGCTTGGTCGCTTCACCCTCTTGTCCAGGAGGGCGCAGGGAAGGCCGGGTGCCGGCTGGCACCCGCGGTCCGCTGCGCGAAAGGTAGCGCAAGGAAACCGCACAGCAGCATACAGGTGTCGCCAATCACTCGGCCTTCCCTGCGCAGTGGCTTTACGGCTTATGCCGTGCTCTCCCGGGAGCCGAGTTCCTGTTGGCCTCCCTCGCCTTCACGAAAGTCGCGGACACCGCGCCGGTTGACGCGAATGCCGCCTCCGCAAAGGCTTGACCGTAGCAACGACGGCCAGGACCACACGGTTTTGCCGTACGCACGGCTCGCTTGTCGCCACCGGTTTCGACGACGTTGTGCACGTTGCCGCCGACCTGATGACGAGACGAACCTGACAGCGCCGCTCGTCGGCACGAAGTTCTGGGCTCACGGAGAGCAATCCGCCCTGCCCGCACTTTCGCGCCCGACGCTGTCGCGTCCACCGCAAGCCCGGCTCGCGAAACGTGACGACACAAGATCGCCCCTCAAGGGTGAGCCGGGATGGGCGACACATACGTCATTTCCGAATTTCGGTAAAGTGGAATATTTTTGTCGGAAGGGATTGACGGGGTGCTGAGTGTTTTGCCCGACAGGTCTCAGCGCGACAATCGTTCCGTGAGGTGAATTGGTTCCGCTTGACGCAACCCCACCTCGCCGAGCTGACTTTCTCACTGTCGCCTGAAGGCAATCGCGATCTGGCTGATATTTGCGGCAAGCTCGGAGGTGCAGCAAACCGTGCAGAAGAATCGGGCGCGCGATTTCAACGCGTTGGCGGCATCAGGGCGCGCAGGATGCCCGGCTTCCAGGCCTGACGTGCGCTGTCGAAGGCCGCGAAGTCGTGATCGAATTGCCAATAGGCCCATGCCCAGCCGAGCCTGTCGGCGCTTCTCGCCACGAACGACAAATAGCGCTCGCGACTGTCGGATGGCGCACGCTCGTACACTCCGAACTCACCGAGATAAACCGGGCGCTTCTCTTTCTCCGCCCATACGCTCATCTTCTTGAAATCGGCGGCCGCCTTCGCTTCGTCCTCCGGGCTGCCCCAATCCAGGGGCCCGATCCGCGAAAACGTCGGAGACCAGGGCGCGCCCTGATGGGTGAACCGTATCGGCGCGTAATAATGGAACGTGACGATGAGGTGCCTGTCGTCGGCCGGCAGAGCCAGTTCGTCGACCGGGATCTCATCCGTGTTGAGGACGGCGGCAATGACCGGCCGTTCGGGATTGGTGCGGCGGATGATGCCGAGACATTCGTTGAGGAGCGAATTCCAGCTGGCGGACCTCATTTCTCCACCAGGCTCGTTCAAGACCTCGAAGACGAGCGCCGGATATTTGCCGGCATAGCGCTCGGCGATCTGCCGCCAGAACGCCCTGAGCTTCTCGCCGCATTCGGAAACGTCGCGTTGGCAAAGGTGGGTATCGTGCTCATCGACGATGGGAACGAGTTTCCTTGCAAGGACGTCCTCGATCACGGCGTCGAGCCGCCTCAGCACGATCTCGTCCAGGACGTTCCCTGGGCCCATGAACTTGAAGCCGAAAAAATTGATCCTGACGTGCGAGAACCCGGCCTTCTTGATTGCGGTCAAATTGTTCAGGCGAAATGGCGCGTTTTGGCCACCTTCCCAGATTCCATCGTAGCCGAGAATGTTGATGCCGCGACCGAGTTTTGGCATGTCACGGGAGGCGGGCTGCTCGGCCCCATGGACATGGGAGAACAGAAGGAAAAAAGCCGTTGCTGCAAGATTGAAGCTTCTCGGCCAACGAGCGCGTACGGCGGTCATCCTGCATCCATTGGTAAAGACTGCAATTCCGTCGATCGCACCGGTCTGCACGTCGCGAAGAAAAACCCCACCAGGAGCACCGATGTGAACATCGTCGAGCGAAGGAATGTCGTCTCCGTGAAATTGGTCTGAAAGCTGAGGACGACGAATCCGATGATGAGAGCACAGTGCGATCGGTCGATCGTGCGTGCGGAAATGAGATGGAGGATCTTGTGCGAGAACAGCAGGACGCTCGCGGCAAATAGCGTGTACCCCAGAAATCCCGTTTCCATTAGAACCGCGATGTAGCCGCTGTGATAATTGTCGAGCACCCAGCCGTGGTTCTGTTCGAAATAATCGTAGATCGACGGGATCGTCCAAAAGCCGTTGATGCCGAAGCCGAGCAACGGCGCATCGTCAAAATGGCTTATCGCGTAGTGCCAGATGAAGGTCCGCTCGGTAAAATCGACACTCGCGTCGCCGATATGAATGGCGTCATATCCCGTCGCATAAAAATACAGGATCAGGAATCCGGCCAGAATGCACATGACGAATGGCAGGACCGCATAGAGCCTCATGCAGCCGACCGACCACATTGAGGTCACGAGCATTGCGCAAGCAGCCAGGGCGACAGCACCGGCGCCGCGCGATTCCGACGCGAGGACGCTTGTTGACGCCAGCAGGAATACAACGAGGAAGGCCAGCCACCCCTGGCCCGTCATCTTCCGGTAGCAGGCAAGGAACATCAGATAGGCACCCACGAAACCAAGTGTCTGCTTGGATTCGTAGACGCCCTGCCATTGACCATTGTGCATCCAGCTGTGGTCGACCCCGATGTCGGGCACGGCGATCGCGCAGAAAGCCGATGCGGCGACCAGTATGAAAAGCCCATTGGCCGTGGTCCTCACGACCTCGTCCAGATCGACGCGCGTAACGAGACAGAATGCGCCGAACGTCGTCATCGCAAGCGCAGCGCTCTTCATGATCGCTGCGACGTTCAGACTGGACCAGAACACCGAGACAACGGCGAAGCTGTAGAATGCGACCAGCGCCACCAGATCGGGATTGACCTGTAACCGCAGACGCGGCTGCACGAATGCACTAGCGTAGATCAGGACACCCCACATCAGAATGGCTATGGCCTGCTGCAGAAAGCTCAGCTCCGCCGGCAGCAGCCCGGCGTTGAAGATGCCCATCGATGCGACCACGTTGACGGTGATCGACCAGCTGATCGCCGCCCTGGCAATCCTCTCAGCGCCAACGCTGCGCGTCTTCCAGATCGCGCTCCCGGATGCCCCGGAATCCACCTCGGTGTACAGGCTGGCCATGAAACGACCTTCCTTAAGCGCGGTTAATTATTTGCTAGCGCAGGTCGATCTCCGCGCCACGAGGCCGCTCGGGCGCGAAATTTAAGGATTTGGTAACGATACGAACGTTGCTCGAAGCATTAATGCAAATCACACGCCGCCGGTGTCTCACCCGTAACGACCCTGCTATAAAGCACAGATCCGGCTCGATCGTCCCGAGCTATCTGGTTTTCCCTGGCTGCGCATGAACAGACCTAGCAACACGTTCGACATCGCCATCGAGCAGGGATTCGACTTCCTGTCGCCGGACTATGCGAAGCTGTTTGAAAACTCGGCCGCCACCGCGTTCCAGCATCCGCTCTGGCTGGATACCCTCTACACCAGGCTCGCGTCTCATGCAGGCGCAACTCCCCTGGTTGTCGCGGTCCGCCACCGCCCGATGGGCACCCTTGCGATGGTGCTGCCCTTGCTGCGGGTCCGGCGCGGCCCGATACGGACCGTCGAATTCGCCGACCTCCGCGTCTCCGACTATCTGGCGCCGGTGTGCAGCCCGCAGGTATTTTCCGAGCTGCTCAAGGACGAGAGTGCCTGCGCAGAAATCCGCTGCCTCGTCCGCCCGTTCGATCTGCTGCGAATGGCCAAGCTGCCAGACGGACGGCTTCCGATCGAGAACCTCCTGGCTACGCCCCGCCGCGTCGCGATGGACTCCAATGCCTACGCGAGCGTTCTGGTCGCGCCGTTCGAGCAATGGCGCGCCAGTGCGATGGATCGCTCCTATCAGAAGGAGCTCGCAAAAAAGTCCAGGCAGCTCCAGAAGAAGGGCGACTTGAGTTTTTCATGCTGCAGCGACGGCGCCTCCGTGATCGAGGCGCTGGACGTGATGAGGAAATTGCGCGGTCCGCGCTTTCAGGCGCAAGGCGACGGAGACCTGCTCCAGCGCCCGGAATATTACGGCTTCTATTCCGAAATGGCGCTCCGCGGTCTCGGCTCCTTTGTCCGGCTTTATGCCATGAAGATGGACGGCGACGTGATCGCCGCCGTGCTCGGACTCTGCCATCAAGGCAGCTTCCTTGTCATCATGAGCGCCTTCGACATTGCCGGATACAAGAGCCAGTCCTTGGGCGCGCTAATGTTCGAGCAAGTGGCGAGGGATTGCATCGAGCGCGGGGATCGGATGCTCGATTTCACCATCGGTGACGAACCCTACAAGAAACTGTTCGGCGCGCAGCCTTCGCCGATGTGGGCGGTCACACAGGCGGGCAGCACCGTTGGCGCCATATCCTTGTTCGCCCTGAAACAAGCGCCCTGGCTGAAACTCGCCGCCAAGCGAATGTCGGAGTTCAGGCTCCTGCCGACCCGCACCTCGACGCCGACGCGCTGACCAGCGCAAGGCGCCGACAGGGTGCGACTCTCAGGCGTGTAGCGCCCTTCGAACATGCGCGAGCCAGCCCGGCCGCATTTGATCGACCCGGTGGGTGAGACTGCGGCGCAGGAAGTGCAGCCGCCGCCGCACGTCCCAACCGATATCGTTGCGGGACGTCAGGGCCTGGCGGAAGCGCGCCATCTTCAGTGACTGCTGGTCCGCCGCGACCTTGTCGGGATCGGAATAGAACTCCGAAATCTTCTCCTTGCTCATGCCCTCGGTCTTGAGCCAACGCGGCGCATATTCGGTGCACAGGCGATCGACGTCCACCAGCAGCCGGGCAACGCCCGTGCCGGCGGCGGGGCAATTGGTCTGGAATGCATCGCCGATCAGCACGACGCCGGGCTGGAGATGTCCTTCCACGACGGACAGGTCCATCACCCAATTCTGCACCCGGTCGGTCACGTGGAAATCGCCAAGGTAAGGCCGCAATCCCGGCAGCAGGCGCAAAACCGTCGCTTCCGGTTCGCGGCGTAGCTCGCGCATGATCGGATCGGCCGGGTCGCGGAACATGAAGAGGTTTGCGCGCATACCGGCACGCACGGGAAACAGGCTGAGATAATCGATGCCGTCAGCCGTGCGCTCGCCGTAACAGGTCAGCGCCTCGAAAGCGAACGGCGCATCGTCCCGGCGGGCGATCGTGAAGCCGAACGAAACCGAATGGCGCTCGGCCAGCACGCGCCGCTTGATGCCGAGCTTGTAGCCGAGAACGCCCGCCATGCCCGTAGCCAGAACGACGAGACGCGCGTCGAGGCGCCTTCCGGAAGCGAGCTCGATATGCTGGATATCGTCGCTACAATTGACTGCAGTGACTTCGTCGACGATCAGGCTCGACGGATCAGGCAGTTGGCTGCGCGCCATGGCAACGAGATCGGCGTAGGGAAGCCCGTAAGCCTGGCCGACGCTGACATCGACCACCTTGCCTTCCCTGATATTGAGTACCTGATCATATCGGCAGGCCACGCGGTCGAGCGCATCGAGGAAGCCCAGCTTGCGCAACATGACCAGCTGATGGCCGCCGATTTTCTCGACCCGAAACTCGTCCGGATAGACCGCGCGCTTGTCGACGAGAGCGACACGATGCCCTGCCCGCGCGAGCACCGCCGCCGCGAGCGATCCCGCAAGGCCGCCGCCGACAATGGCGATGTCGGCGACGATCGTCGCGGTCGCAGATCTAGCGTTCGGCTCAGTCAACTTGCTATCGGCCGTCATAGTCCAGGCTCCCACGGTCAACGATGGTTGCACGTGCAATTCTCTCGCCTGATGTCGCATCACAGGACCAAACGCGATCATTTCTCGATATCTCGGTTAATGAAGCAGAGGGCTGCCCGGCTTGACGATATCCGGCACGCGCCTTGCTGAGGATGCCCTGCAAACCTCGGTCTCCGGCAACTCGGCGGCCATTCCGGGCGAGCCAGTCCGCATTCAAACGGCTCATCTCGCCTTCATTGACCGTCGATGCGGCGCTATGCCGCCACGCGATCGGGCCGGGCTTTGCTTGATCTGGGACAGTGGGGTCAGCGATGTTCCATAGTGAAGCAGCCGGCATAGCCACGACATCGTCGCGGCCGGCAAGCGCATGGAGGCCGCCCATTAACACTCGCGGTTTTTCGGCATGCTAGGCTGTCGGCTGTATCGGAAAATGTCTCTCCAGGGGGAGTTACCCCTTCAATTCCCATGATCGATTCCATCGTCCAGTTCATGCGGCGCGACGTGACGCGCGGTGTTGCCGGAACCATCCTCCTCAAGGTTGGTAGCGGTGCGCTTGCGTTTGCGTTGTTCTCGCTGGCGGCACGAACGATGTCGCCCGATGGGTTCGGCATCTTTGCGACCTGGCTTTCGGTGGCCCAGATGGCGGCGGTCGTCGGGCTGGTCGGACAGGAATCGCTGCTGGTGCGATTTCTGAACGAGTATCGGGTGGGAAATCAGCCCGATCTCACCAAAGGCGTTCTGCTATCGAGCCTCAGGATTTCCTCCGTCGCAATGCTGATTGCGATCGGCGCAACCGCGATCGGCGCGAACATCAGAGGCGATTCGTGGCTGCTGATCATCGCGGTGTCGGCCTACATCGCCGTCAATGCGGGACTGATGCTTGGCAGCCAGATCGCTCGCTCGCTGGTCAGCATTCTCATGGGAGAAGGAAACAGGGAGTTCTTCTGGCGCGTCAGCGTCGTGCTGTTTCTGCTCGCAATCATGTCCGGCCATCGGCAGCTCGATCCCGCCGAATTGATCGCCGTGATGACGATTGCCATGTCGGTCGGGCTGGTCGCGCAGACCATCGCGATTGCGCGAGTTCTGCCGGATTTCCGCGGCACGGCGGTGCGCTCCGAGACGTCGCGCTGGAGATCGAGCGCGCTCCATTTCTGGGTTGCGTCCATCCTGGAAGCAGCGAACCAGTATTTCGACGTCATTCTGGTCTACTGGATGCTGGACCCGGCAACCGCCGGAATTTATTTCGCCGCTTCGCGCCTGGCCAACATGTTCGCCATGCTGTCCGCCGCATTGTACAGTTTTGGCGCGCGGCGGCTCCCGTCACTGTACTTCAGCAAGAACCACGAGGAATTCGAGCGAACCTTGCGGCTCATGGCGGAAGTGACCGCGCTGTGCGTGGTCAGCGGACTTCTCCTGATCTGGGTTGGCGGTCCCCATCTTCTCAACCTGTTCGGGCCGCATTTTGCCGCGCAGCACTGGGTCCTGATCGTGCTCGCGATCGGGACGGCCTTCCAGGCAGCGGGCGGTCCATCTGCGGCGATCTTGCAGCTGACCGGCCACGAGCGCGAGTATGTCCCTGTCGTTGCCGCCAACGTGGCGTTGCGGCTGATCGGATTTCTCGTCCTCATTCCCTGGCTCGGCGTTCTTGGCGCAGCGATCTCGGCCACTGTCTCGCTGGCGCTCGCGACCATCGCCCTCAACATCCTCTGTCGGCGGCGAACCGGGGTCGATCCTTCGGTTCTGGGACTTTTGCGCTTCTCGGCATCGAAGCGCGGCGCCTACGCGGTCCGCGGCGCGGAACCCGGCGAATAGACGTCTTCTCAGTCAGGGCATTGCATGGCTCGGCAATCCGTTGCCGCGTGGCGTCAACCAGCCAGCCCCAGCACTTCGCCGCGACGGGATGCCGACGGGCCCGCCGGCACACGGTTGACGACGATGCCGGTCGGCACACCGACAAACCGGGAGAGCGCAGCAATAGCCCTGCGCATTGCGGCCGAATCGACCGCGTCTTCGCGAGCGACCAGGATGACAAGATCGGCGTGATCCGCCAGCGCCGCCGCCTCCGGCTGCAAGGCCAGAGAGGTGGCGTGGACGACGATCAGATCGAACTCCGAACGAATATCGTCCGCGGGCTGTGTCGCGGGCTTCTTGCCGGCGCCCAGGAGCTCGTCGACGCTGCGAAAGTCCGCGGTGGTCATGCCGTCGGCCTGGCCGTTGGCGAGGCCAGCCCCGGCACCGCCGAGGTCCGGCTCGACCCGGATCAGGACGCTCAGCTTCCCCGTGTTCACGGCCCATCGGTTCAGCGACCGCGCGACGGTGTTGCCGCCGGCCCGCTTGCCGACCGACATCACGAAGACGACCTTGCCACGAGGTCCCGGCACCTTCTCCAGCCGCTCCAGCAACGGACGCAGATGGGGACTGAGATCGAGTTCGGTGGTCGCGGACACCGGCCCTTGCCAGATGTTTCTGGGGACTTCGGCGGGCGTCAGGTCGGGAATGCGGGCCCACACGGGCGGACGTGACCAGGTCGCGGGCTGGCGCGGAGCCGGTTCGGGGTCGCGGATATCAGGAGCGGATTTGTCCGATCCGCGTCTCGTGGCGGCGACGACCGCCGTCGATGTCAGCAGCGAACCGATCGCGAGAGCGGCGAGCAGCAAAGACAGCGGTGGCAGGGTCGAGCGCAGCGGCGGAATGGCGGACGATGCAATCTTGGTCTGAGAGCTCTGCAAGAGGCGCTGCTCGTTCGTCGTCTTGGAGCGCGAGAGGAACTGCTCGTAGATGTTTCTGTTGGCCTCAGCGTCGCGCTGCAGCTCCTGGAGCCGGACCAGAGCCTGACCGTCGACCAGAAGCTGCGATTCCGCCGCCTTCATCTGGCCTTCCAGCGCCTTCTGCTGCTCACGCTGAGCCTCGTATTCCGATTTTGCTGTGTCGACGCCCTTGGTCCGCTCGACCTCGATCTGCCTGTTCAGATCGGTCAACTGGCTGTACGACATGACGAGGTCGGGATGGCGATCGCCGAACACCGCCCGCTTCTGCGCAATCTGGTCATTGAGCGCCGACCGCTGTGCGCGCAGAGCGCTCAGGAGATCCTGCTTGACGGGGCTCTCGACATTCGCCTTCACGTCGCGCTGCGCCTGTTCGTAGCGGGCCTTCGCCTCTTCGGTTCGGGCGCGCGCAGCGGCAACCTGCTGCGACAGTTCAGTAACCCGCAATTGCTGGGTGGTGGAATCCTTGCCCGCGTTGACGATCCTGTGCTCGAGCTTGAACGTGGCCACGGCGTCCTCTGACGTCTTCAACCGTTCGTTCAATGATTTGAGCCGGCCACTGAGCCAGTCGGCGGCCTCGTCGGTCGCATCGGTGCGGCTGCGGCCCTGGCTGGCGACGAACGCCTCGGCGATCGCATTGGCGTAGTAGGCCGCCCGCTCCGGCCGGCTCGAGGTGAAGCGGATGGCGATGACATAGGTCAGTCCGCGACGGGAAATGTCGAGGCGGTTGCGGAATCTCTCGAGCAGGCGCGCGGGGTCGGTGTGTCCCCCGGAAATGTCTTCGTCGTCGCGAATCTTGAGCTGCTCGATCAGCGGCTTCAGAAAGCCGTCGGACTTCGCCACTTCGACCAGGCTTTGCAGCGCGGCGCTATCCTGCCCGATACCCGGCAGAACGTCCTGCTCGGTGGTCACGCGTTGCTCGCGGGGATCGACCACGACCAGCGCGGTCGCTGCGTACCGAACCGGGATCACCAGGAGAACGACGACGCCAACGGCAAAAATCGCGACTGCGAACGTCAGGATGCGGCGAGCGTTGTCCCGCAAGAAGGAGAGCGCACCCGCGGCCGTGAGCGCACCGCCAGAGCGTGCGGCGGTTTCACGAGCCTCGCCGTTCGACGCATTTCGAGTCAGCCACGACGCGGCGACACCGGTCGATCCGGAACTTGTCGGGTCTGCACGGCGACCGAACGTCATGGATTTTACTCGGATTCAACTGGCGAACACTGTTCAGTGGCCTCCTCCAACGTAAATATCTATGGTTAATCCGCGGTTACCCGCGCCTCATCCGACCATGACCAATTGGTTAACGCGCTCGCTTCATTTGGTTGGGAGCCAGCGGAATTCTCTCGCGAACGGTGCCCTTCCGGCAGGCCGCGCATTAACTCCGTTTATTGCTAGTCGGTGTCCGCGCTATGCCCGCATGGTAGCTACGGAGTCAAGAAGGTGAACATTTCGTTTCATCAGTGGGTCGGGATCCGTGCTCCATTACCAGCCAAACAAGGAGTTGGGCGAGACGGCTGCGACAGCACTCCCGCCGCCCGAGGGCAGCGGACGAAAGCTGCACGTGCTTCTCGTACAGACCCAGGCCGAGAACGCCGGTGCGCAGGAGATCTCGCGACTGCTTGGCGCCGGGCTGACCGCGCGGGGCTACCGGGTCACCAATCTGTTTTTCTTCCGCAAGTCGGATTCGTTCGATGAGCCGCCTGATACGGTCTATTGCGCATCGCACCGGCCGGGACATCCGCTGGCACTGCTGCAACTGCTGTGGACGCTCGGCCGCCATATCAGGGCCACCAGGCCCGACGCCGTTCTGACGTTTCAGCACTTCGGCAATGTCATCGGCGCCGGCGTGGCGCGCCTCGTCTGCCGCGCGCCTGTTATCGCCAATCAGGTTTCATCGGCGCTGTCGATGAGCTGGCCGGTCCGTGCGGCCGACATCGTCATGGGCAGCCTCGGCTTCTTCGACCGCATCACGCTCAACTCGCTGGACATGCAGCGCGAGTATTCGCGCTACCCTGCGGCCTATCGCTCGCGCATGGTGCATGTCCCGCACGGCTTCGACGACAAGGCCCTCACCCTGTCGAAGCAAGCTGCACGACAGAAATTCAATCTGCCACCGGATGCCATCCTGCTCGGCTGCGCAGCAAGATTGCACCCGCACAAGCGGCTCGATGCGGCGATACGCCTGTTGCCGGATCAACCATCCTGGCACCTCGCACTGGCCGGCCAGGGAGCCGACGAGGCCCGGCTGAGGCAGTTGGCTGATGAGTTGAAAGTCTCGGACAGGCTGCATCTGCTCGGCGAAATCACCCCGCGGCAGATGGCGGATTTTCTCGCCGCTCTCGACGTTTTTGTATTTCCGACCCAGGCAGAGACCTTCGGTCTGGCCGCTGTGGAAGCCGCGAACGCAGGCGTTCCCTCGGTCGTCACCGATCTTCCGGTCTTGCGCGAGGTGTTGTCCGTTGAAGGAAAGCCGACGGCGCTGTTCGTCGATGCTTCCGATCATACGAAGCTGTCGGCGGCCGTCTCCAGGCTGCTGACGGACCAACAACTGAGCGACGAACTGCGACAAAACGCCAAAGGCCTGAAGCTGCGCTATTCAGTGGATGCCATGGTGGAGGAATACGTTCGAATTCTCGGCCAGGTCATTTGACCGGGTCGCATTGAAATGGATTGGCTCGACATGATCATCGAGTTTCGCTGTGAAACTGAGCATGCGCGGCGGTGGATGGGCCGCGAGACGCTGTCGGTCGACGGCCGGGATGTACCGGTTCAGATCGCATGGACGGCAACGGCCGAGCCGCGCCCCACCGGTCTCGACGCGCTGTTCGAGCTCGAACGTTTGGTGTTGCACAAGGGCAAGCACAGCGGCGCCGACAGGCTGAAGACCAGTCCGGAACGGATGCAGGCTCGCGCCGGCACGGCCGACACGATCGTCGATTTCACCGGCGCCGCGCGGGATCCGAACTGCTCCGCCCGGCAGTATCTTCGTCCGCTGTTCAACGGAGCCGCAGGCGAAAACGCAGCCCTTGCCGCCATTCTCGCCGGCGACCTGCCGGTGATCGAAATCGTGGACGAGGTCGACGGTGCAATCCTCGATCGCGGCCACCCCTCCGCCGAAATCGCGGCCGGTCTGAGCGGCGGCCTCGAAACGGTCATGGCGCGAACCCTGACCATGGTGGCGGTCATCCTGTCGGGAAGACCGCGCATCGTGCCGCAGCTGGCACGCCCGGCCCGAGCCGGCAACGGCCGCCCGCCAGCGGCGTACGTCGCGCGCGGCCTCGCCGTATCGATCGCCAAGGAGATCTATCGCCTCTGCTGCTATGCCCCGCATTGGCATGTCGGATGGCGCTTCAATGATGGTGCAGGCGTCTGGCAGACCGGAGATCTCTCCGGCCCAGGCTGGAACGTCCTTGCAGATCCCGGAAACCACTTTTACGCCGACCCCTTCCCGATCACCTGGCAGGGCCGAACATTCGTCTTCTTTGAAGATCTCGACCACCGGGTTGGAAAAGGCATCGTGTCGGCGATCGAGTTCAACGACGCCGGCCCGGTCGGAGAGGTCGTCCCCGTGCTGGAGGAGCCTTGGCACCTCTCCTATCCGTTCCTCATCGAGGACGATGGTGCGTTGTGGATGATCCCGGAGAGTTCGACCAATGCGGACGTCGCCATCTATAAATGCGTTCGGTTTCCGGACAAATGGGAGCGGCACGCGACGCTGCTTTCAGGACTTGAACTCGCCGATGCGACGATCACGCGGCACAACGGCTTGAACTATCTGTTCGGGGCCTGGCGCGACGGCACCGGCGGGTATTCGGATTCGCTGGCGATCTATTACGCCGAGCACCTCATGGGCCCGTGGTTGCCGCATGCCAGCAACCCCGTCCTGATCGACCGCGCGAGCACGCGACCTGCGGGGAATTTCATTACCGTCAATGACCGATTGTGGCGACCGGTCCAGGATTGTGCTGGCGGATACGGGGCAGCGCTCGCCCTGGCGGAAATCGTCGAGTTGTCACCGACGACGTTCAAGCAGATCGTCCGCCACTCCCTGAGGCCCGGACCGGCCTGGCCCGGCAGGAAGCTGCACACCTTGAACCGCTGCGGCCGGCTCGAGGTGATCGACGGATCGCGTGTCCAACCCAAGACCCGTGCCTTCACGAGCAAATTTCCATCGCGCGTTTTGTCGCCGCGGACCAGCGCAAACTCGGCACACTGATCAATCGGCTCGCCAATCAACTGCCGGATCACGGCGGTCGAAACTCAAAGCGTTCGTCTCACTTCGCCGCGTCGATCCAGATCCCCGGCTGCGAATGCTCGCGGATGTGAGCGACCAGGAAGTCGGAAAAGACCCTGATCTTGGCGGGGAGTCCGGCACGATTCTGATAGGCGATGTTCATCGTCAGCAGCGGCAGCTCCCAGTCCATCAGGACCGGAACGAGACGGTCCGCCGCGATATCGCTTTGCACGATGTAGAGCGGCTGGATGAGAATGCCGAGCCCTACCAGTGCGGCGCCGCGGATGACCTGGCCGTCATTGCTGTCGAGCGTCGGCGTGATGCGGACAGTCTGCGCGCCGTTGCCCTTGCGCAGCCGCAGCGAATAAGGATCGTTGGCGAGATTGTAGACCAGCATGTTGTGGCGCGCGAGATCGGCGGGCTGTTCCGGCTCGCCACAGCTTGCGAGATACGAGGGCGCAGCAGCGAGCACACGCCGCATCTGGCCGATGCGGCGGACGATGATATTCGAATCCGGCTCCTGCTCGCGCGTCCTGATCGCCACGTCGATGCCGGCCTCGATGAAATCGGAGTACCGATTGGCGGTGGTGATCTGCATGTTGAGCTTCGGATAGCGCGCGCGGAAGGCCGGCAGCATCGGCGCCAGATAGATCACAGCAAAGGACAGCGAACTCGTGACCCGCAGTGTGCCTTGCGGCGACAGCGCGCGGTCGCTGACGATGTCCTCGGCCTCCGCCAATTCGCTCAAGACCCGGCTGGAGCGCTCCAGCAGCTCCTGCCCCGCCTCCGTCAACCACAGCCGGCGGGTGTTGCGCTCGATCAGCCGGACCGCAAGCCGCTCCTCGAGCGCGCTGAGGTGGCGGCTCGCGGCAGCATTCGACATCCGCAGGGCTTCGGCAGCTTTGGACAGGCTGCCGAGTTCGGCCGTCTTGGCAAACACTTCGAGTTGGAGCAGGCGGTCCATTTTTTCGCAAATAGAAAAAGAGACTTGCGATTATTGGTCTTTATTTCCGCATCCCGCAAGTCAAAATGGCGCCAACACAAGCAAGATAGCAGGCGAGGAAACAGGGAAATGTCGGGCCCGATCAGGCACATCGTGATGTGGCGGCTGCGCGGGGAGACGCCAGCGGAGCGTTCCGCCGCCCGGATCAAGGTCAAAACCCTGTTCGAGGGGCTGCGCGGCAGGATCGACGGCCTCACCCATATCGAGGTCGGCGTGGATGTCAGCGATGTCGACTACGCCTGCGACGTCGTCCTGTTCTCCGAATTCACCGACCACGCCTCGCTCCAGGCCTACGCCACCCACCCGGAACATTTACGGGTGCGCGAGGCGCTGGGCGACTTGCGGATCGGGCGCTTCCAGGTCGATTATCCCATCAAAGAGACCGGCGCATGATCGGTACGTTCACCTTTGAAAACCTGCCCTGCCGCGTCGTGTTCGGCAGCGGAACGCTGGCCTCGGCCAAAACCGAGGTCGAGCGGCTCGGCGGCAAACGCGCGCTGGTGCTGACGACGCCGCAGCAGGAGGCGCAAGGCAAGAGCCTGGGCGCGGCACTCGGCTCGCTCTATGGCGGCATCTTTCCGGGCGCGACCATGCACACGCCGGTCGAGGTCACGGAGCGGGCGCTTGCGGCGATGAAGGCATGCGAGGCCGACTGCGTCGTCTCGCTCGGCGGCGGCTCGACCACGGGCCTCGGCAAGGCGCTCGCCTTACGCACGGGTGTGAACCAGCTCTGCATTCCCACAACCTATGCAGGTTCGGAGATGACGCCGATCGTCGGCCAGACCGAGAACGGCCTGAAGACCACCGTACGCGACGCCGCCATCCTGCCGGAGACCGTGATCTACGATGTCGATCTCACTTTGACGCTGCCGGCGAGCCTGGCTGCGAGCTCGGGCATCAATGCGATCGCACATGCAGTCGAGGCGCTCTATGCGCGCGACACCAATCCGGTCACGTCGCTGATGGCGGAAGAAGGCATTCGCGCGCTGGCACGTGCCCTGCCCGCCATCGCCGCCAAGAGTGACGACCGCGAGGCCCGCACCGAAGCGCTCTATGGCGCGTGGCTATGCGGCGTCTGTCTCGGCACCGTCGGCATGGCGCTTCATCACAAGCTCTGCCACACGCTCGGCGGCACCTTCGATTTGCCGCATGCCGAAACCCACACCATCGTGCTGCCGCATGCGCTGGCCTACAACGCGCCGGCCGTGCCCGATGCGATGGCACGCATCTCGCGCGCGATCGGTACTGTCGATGCATCGCGCGGGCTCTACGATCTAGCAAAGCGGCTAGGTGCAAAGCTTGCACTACGCGACATCGGCATGCCCGAAGACGGCATCGGCAAGGCTGCCGACCTGGCCGTCACCAACGCCTACTGGAACCCGCGGCCGCTCGAGCGCAACGCCATCCGCGACCTGATCGCACGCGCCTGGGCCGGCGAGCCGCCCGCCGACGTCAAAGCGGTGGCTTGATTCCATGCGGCACACGCTGATCAAATCCGCGGTCATCATCAGCATGGATGATGCGATCGGCGATTTCAGCACTGGCGACGTGCTGATCGAGCGCAACCGCATCGTCGACGTGCGCCCATCGATCGACGTCGGCAGCGACCCCGAGATCGTCGAGGCCGAGGGGCGCATCGTCATTCCCGGCCTGATCAACGCGCATATGCACACCTGGCAGACGGCGCTGCGCGGCTATGCCGCCAACTGGACGCTGCTGGAATATTTCCGCCGCATGCATGCCGGGCTCGCAACGGTCTTCCGGCCCGAGGACATCTATATCGCGACCTTGGTCGGCGCGTTGAACCAGATCAACCAAGGCACCACCACGCTGGTCGACTGGTGCCACAACAATCCGACGCCAGATCACACCGACGCTGCGGTGCGCGGCCTGATCGAGAGCGGCATCCGCGCTGCCTTCTTCCACGGTTCGCCAAAGCCCGAGCCGAAACCGGGCGAGCGGCACTTCTCGGAGGTGCCGCATCCACGCCGCGAGGTCGAGCGGCTGCTGGCGGGGCCCCTCGCCGACCGCGACGGCCTCGTCACGCTTGGGCTCGCGATCCTCGGCCCGCATTATTCGACGCTCGACGTCGCCATGCACGATTTCCGCATGGCGCGGGAGCTCAAGCTGATCGCATCGATGCATCAGGGCGGCGGTCCCGCGAAGACGCCTGATGGCTGGGAGAAGCTGATCGAGGCCGGCCTCGTCGGCGCCGGAATCAACATCGTCCATGGCAACGACCTGCCTGACGATCTGCTGGACCGGATGGTCGACCTCGGCGTGTCCTTCTCGGTGACGCCGGAGAACGAGATGATCCAGGGCCATGGCTTTCCGATCACTGGACGGCTGCTCAAGCGCGGGGTGCGGCCGACCATCGGCATCGATCTGGAATCCGTGCTTGCCGGCGATCTCTTCTCCGCTGCGCGCGTTGCGCTCTCGACGCAGCGGTCGCTCGACAACGCCGAGTCGCGAAAGGTCAACGGCACCATTCCGGCGACGACCACGATCCCCGTCCGCGAGGCGCTACGCTGGATCACGACGG
Organism: Bradyrhizobium sp. 197; assembly: GCF_023073375.1. Taxonomy (NCBI): domain Bacteria; kingdom Pseudomonadati; phylum Pseudomonadota; class Alphaproteobacteria; order Hyphomicrobiales; family Nitrobacteraceae; genus Bradyrhizobium; species Bradyrhizobium sp. 197. The sequence continues at coordinate 81,339 of NZ_JADPJJ010000079.1, forward strand.
AAGGCGCGCGCATGCTCGGCCGCGAGAACCAGATCGGCTCGCTGACGCCGGGCAAGCTCGCCGACCTCGTCATCATCAATGCCAGCGATCTCAACCTCGTCCCGGTGCGCGATCCCGTCGCAACGGTCGTGATGCAGACGAGCCTTGCCAATATCGAGGCCGTGATGATCGGCGGCGTGTGGAAGAAGCGGAATGGGCGGCTGCTGGCCGACGGTCTGGAGGCAAAAAAGGAACTGCTCGTGCAATCCGGCCGGCGGCTGGTGCACGACATCGAACGACAGGGACACGCCGCCTGAGGGCGTCAAGGACAACAACAATGACAGACGCGCTAGAGAACATCGCTTTTATCGGGATCGGCAAGATGGGCCTGCCGATGTCGGTGCTCGTCGCCAAGGCCGGTTACGCCGTGACCGCGTTCGACCGGAGCGACGCACGGCTCAGCGAGGCGCGCGCGCAAGGCATCTCGATTGCCGCTTCACCGGCCGAGGCCGTGCGCGGCAAGGCCGCGATCGTCACGTCGCTGCCGGACGACACGGCGTTGCGCGGCGCGATGCTCGGCCCGACCGGTCTCATCGCCGCAATGGCGCCGGCAGCAGTATTGATCGAGACCAGCACCGTGAGCGTCGAAGCCTCCACGGAAGTTGCAATCGCCGCGCAGGCGCGCGGCATTGCCTATCTGCGGGCGCCGGTCTCGGGCAACGCCAGCATCGTTCACACCGGCGCGCTGAGCTGCTTCGTCTCGGGCCCGAAGGACGCCTACGAAAACGCAAAGCCGCTGTTCGCCGCCTTCACCCGCGCCCAGACCTATCTCGGGCCCGGCGAGGAAGCGCGATATGCGAAGCTTGCGGTCAATCTGATGGTCGCGGTGTCGGCCGCCATGATGGCGGAGAGCCTGGCGCTGGCGCGCAAGGGCGGCATCGGCTGGCAGGATATTCTGAAAGTTCTCGATGACAGCGCGGTCGCCTCACCGATGGTGAAGTACAAGACCGCGCCGTTGCGTAACCGCGATTTCGACTCGACTTTCTCCTGCAAGCAGATGGCCAAGGATCTCGATCTGATCCTCGGCGCCGGCCACGCCGTCGGCGTTCCGCTTCAGCTCGCGGCTCAAGTGCGCGAAACCTATGGCTCGCTGGTGGCGCAGGGCGACGGCGACACTGATTTCATCGCGACCGTCAAGCACCTGGAACGATTGTCCGGGCTTGGCGAACCCAAACTCTGATCGGCGGAGGCACACATGCGTAACTTCGACGAGAACACGATCACCGACGCAGTGCTGGAGCGGATCGCAGGCGCGATCGATCCGCGGATCAAGCAGGTCAGCGAGGCGCTGGTGCGCCACCTTCATGCCTTCGTCCGCGAGGTGCGCCCGACCCAGAAGGAATGGGAATACGGCATCGACTTCCTGACCCGCACCGGCCACATGTGCGACGACAAGCGCCAGGAGTTCATCCTGCTGTCGGATACGCTCGGCGTCTCCATGCTGGTCGACGCGATCAACCATCCGGTGCCGGAAGGCGCGACCGAAACCACGGTACTCGGCCCGTTCTTCGTGCAGGCCTCGCCCGAGAAAAACAACGGCGCCGATATCTCCGGTCCGATGGAGGGCGATCCGATGCTGGTGACCGGCTCGGTCTCGACCGTCGACGGACGGCCGCTTGCCGGCGCCGTCGTGGACGTCTGGCATTCCGACGATGATGGCTATTACGACGTGCAGCAGCTCGACAAGATCGGCGATCTCGCTATGCGCGGGCGCTTCCACACCGACCAGAATGGCCGCTTCAATTTCTGGTCGATCAAGCCTGCGGCGTATCCGATCCCGCATGACGGCCCGGTCGGCGACATGCTGGAGGTCCAGGGCCGCCATCCCTGGCGTCCCGCGCATGTGCATTTCATGATCTCGGCGCCCGGCTTCGAGCAGCTCGTGACCCATGTGTTCGTCGCCGGCGACCAATATCTCGACTCTGACGTGGTGTTCGGCGTCAAGGACAGCCTGATCCGGGAATTTGTGCGCTGCCCGCCCGGCCGTGCGCCGGATGGTCGCATGGTGGACAGCGAGTATTTTCATCTCACCTATGAATTCGGCCTGAAGCAGGTCGCGAGCAGCGCAAGAGCCGCTTAAGCTGAACGACGGCGGACCAGACAAGCGTCCGGCAACAGGCGCAGACAGGGAGCAAGGATGGGACCGCGGGTCAGCACGAGCATATTGGCCGATCGCCTCACGGGCATGATCGGCCTGCGCGCGAGCGTCGCGCGTGGCGTGCTCGATCAGCATGGGCAGAGCGCGTCGCATTATCGCAACCTGCCGCCCGACATCGTCGTCTTCCCTGAAACCACGCAGGAAGTCGCCGAAATCGTCAAGCTGTGCGCCGGTGGGAATATGCCCATCGTGCCGTTCGGCGCCGGGACCTCGCTCGAAGGCAATGCGGCCGCGGTCGCGGGCGGCGTCTGCTTCGACTTCGCGCGCATGAACAAGGTGCTGACGGTGCACGAGAGCGACATGGATGTCGTGGTGCAGCCGGGAATCACCCGGAAGCAGCTCAATGCGGAAATGCGCGGCACCGGACTTTTCTTTCCGATCGATCCCGGCGCCGACGCCTCGATCGGCGGCATGACGTCCACGCGCGCCTCCGGCACCATGGCGGTGCGCTACGGCACCATGAAGGACAACGTCATGGCGCTGGAGGTGGTGCTCGCCGACGGCCGCGTGATCCGGACCGCCAGGCGCGCGCGCAAGTCGGCCGCCGGCTATGATCTGACGCGGATGTTCGTCGGCGCCGAGGGCACGCTCGGAATCATCACCGAGATCACGCTGAAGGTGCATCCGGTGCCGCAGGCGATCTCGGCCGCGGTGTGCAGCTTCGACACCCTGCACAATGCCGTCGACACCGCAATCTCCGTGATCCAGTCGGCGATCCCCGTGGCGCGCATCGAGCTGCTCGACGACGTCATGATGCGCGGTATCAACGCCTACGCAAAACTCGGCTATCGCGAAGCCCCGACCCTGTTCTTCGAATTCCACGGCTCCGAGACGTCCGTCGCCGAGCAGGCTGAGGCCGCGCAGGCCATTGCCTCCGACCATGGCGGCCATGGTTTTGCCTGGGCGAAAGCGCCGGAGGATCGCAGCCGGCTCTGGCACGCCCGCGACAACACGCTCTATGCGGGCCTCGGCTTACGCCCCGGCGCGCGTGCTGTGATCACGGATGTCTGCGTGCCGATCTCGCGGCTGGCGGAATGCCTGATCGAGACCCGGCGCGACGCGGACGAGCACGGTTTTACGGCGCCCATCGTCGGCCACGTCGGCGACGGCAATTTCCACATGCTGATCCTGATCGACCCGGCAAAGCCGGAGGAAGTCGAAGGCGCCAAAGCGCTGCAGGCCCGCATGGTCGCCCGCGCCATCGCCATGGACGGCACCTGCACCGGCGAACACGGCATCGGGCTCGGCAAGATCGACTATCTCGCTGACGAACTCGGCGAGGCCGTCGATGTGATGCGGTCGATCAAGCAGGCACTCGACCCCAACGGCCTGATGAATCCCGGAAAGATCTTCGCAAGCGGAGCGCGCGCATGAGCACCGCCGCATTGGCCATTGAACCTGCCTCACCTGCCCCGCTGCTGGAGCTGCGCGGCATCAGCAAGGAATTCCCCGGCGTCAAGGCACTCGACGACGTGTCCTTTGCCGTCTTCCCCGGGGAAGTCCATATGTTGCTTGGCGAAAACGGCGCCGGCAAGTCGAGCCTGATGAAGGTGCTGTGCGGCGCCTACCGCGCCGATGCCGGCGAGTTCTACTACAAGGGCGAGCCGGTCGCGATCGACTCGACCGCGGATGCGCAGAAGCTCGGCATTGCCGTGATCTTTCAGGAATTCTCGCTCGTCCCTCATCTCGATATCGCCCAGAATATCTTCCTCGGCCGCGAGCCGCGGGGGCGCATCCCCGGCACGATCGATCGCAGCAAGATCCTCGCCGACGCCAGGCGTGTGCTTGGCATGATCGGGTTCGAGATCGATCCCTCCACCATTGTCGACAAGTTAGGGGTGGCGCAGCAGCAGATGGTCGAGATCGCGAAAGCGATCAGCCAGAACGCGCGCATCCTCGTGATGGACGAGCCGACCGCGGCGCTGTCAGACCGCGAGACCGAGCTGCTGTTCGCACTGATCGCGCGGCTGAAGGCCGACGGCGTCTCCATCGTCTACATCTCGCACCGCATGGCCGAGGTGTTCGCGCTCGGCGACCGCATCACGGTGCTGCGCGACGGCCGCCGCATCGACGGCGTTCGCCCTGCCGACGTCACGCCGGACCAGCTCGTCCGCATGATGGTCGGTCGCAACGTGGACATGACCTATCCGCGTAATTTTTCCGACAAGCCCGGCGAGCTGCTGCTCGAGGTCAAGGGGCTGAGCGCCTCCACCGGAATCTCGGACATCAATATCGAGGTGCGCCGGGGCGAGATCGTCGGCCTGTGCGGCCTGGTCGGCTCGGGCCGCAGCGAGGTCGCGCGCGCCATCTTCGGCGCCGATCCCGTGAGCTCAGGCGAGATCTTCTTCGACGGCAAGGCTTTGTCCGGCGAACCCGATCTTGCCGCCCGCCGCGGCATCGCGCTGATCCCGGAGAGCCGCAAGAGCGAGGGCCTGGCGCTGCTGCGATCGGTCAGTGACAATCTGGTGGTATCGGCGCTGCGAAAGCTGTTCCCGAGCGGCCTGTTCGATCAGCGTGGCGCGCAGCGCACTTCCGACGACTTGATCCGGCAGCTGCGCATCGCGACGCCAAGCGCACGCCAGACCGTCGGCCTTCTTTCCGGCGGCAACCAGCAGAAGGTCGTGATCGGCAAATGGCTGGCTGCGGGATCAAAGCTCTTCATCTTCGACGAGCCGACCCGGGGCATCGACATCGGTGCCAAGTCTGAAATCTTCGCCCTGATCGATCGCCTTGTCGCGGAAGGCGCGGCGGCGCTGATGATCTCGTCCGAGCAGGTCGAGATCTGCCATGTCTGCGACCGCGCCTATGTGATGCGCGAGGGGCGCATCGCCGGGCACCTGACGCGCAGCGAGCTCACCGAGGAGAACATCGTGCGACTGGGGATGCATCATGCGTGAGGCCGCGGTCGTTTCACAGTCCAATCCACTGCAACGGATTCCCGGCGTCGCCATCGTGCTGGTGCTGCTGATCGTGGTGTTCGGCGCGATCGCGCCCGGCTTCCTGTCCGTCGCCAACCTCTCCAACGTGCTGGTGCAGTCGACCATCCTGACCATGCTCGCGCTGCCGATGACGCTGATCATCATGACCGAGGGGCTTGACCTGTCGATGGGCGCGGTGCTGACGCTGACCTCGCTCTGCGTCGCCATCGTTTCGCTCGCGACCCACTCGATGCTGCTGGGCCTCGGCGCCGGCCTGCTGGTCGGCGCGGCCTTTGGCACGATCAATGGCTGGCTGGTCGCCATCCTCGGCATCCCGCCCTTCGTCGCGACGCTCGGCACGCTCGGCATGGCGCAAGGCCTGTCGCTGATCGTCAGTGACGGCCAGAGCGTGGTCGGGATTCCCCACAGCGTGCGCGACATCTATTCGGCGACGCTGCTGGGCATTCCCGTGCCGATCGTGATGGCGCTGGTGACCTATGCGGCGTTCCACGGCCTGCTCTATCACACCCGCTTCGGCACCTACATTTTCGCACTCGGCGGCAACCGGGAGGCGCTGCGCTATGCCGGCCTCTCGCCGAACCGGCTGCTGATCGCGGTCTACGCGATCGGTGGCGCCATGGCCGGCATCGCCGGCCTGCTGATGACAGCGCGGATGAACTCGGGTCACCCTACCGCGGGCCTCGGTCTCGAATTCGATGCGATCGCCGCCGTTGCGGTCGGCGGCACCTCGTTCGAGCGCGGCAATGGCTGGCTTCTCGGCACCGTGCTCGGTGTCGTCTCGGTTGGTGTCTTACGCAACGGGCTTAACCTGATCTCGATGCCGTCCTCGGTGCAGGTCGCAAGCGTCGGCGTCCTCGTCATCGTCGCGCTGTTTCTGGATGGCCTGCGGAGCCGCGCATGACCGACATCAGCAAAGACGCCATCGCGCCGCCGCGCTCGTTCCTGTCGCAGGACGCGATCCAGGTATTCTATCGCCTGCTCGCGGCACTGCTGATCTGCGCGGTGCTGGCGGTGCTTAGCGATTCCTTCCTGAGCCTCGGCAACATCCTCAACGTGCTCAGGCAGGCGAGCCTGACCTTCTTCATCGCTTCGGGTTTGACGCTGGTGGTGCTGACTGCCGGTCTCGATCTCTCCGTCGGCGCCAATGTCGCGCTGTCGGCCTGCATCGCCGGCACCGTGATCCACAAGACCGGCTCGCCCGCGCTCGGCATCCTCACCGGGCTTGCCTGCGGCGGCATCGTTGGGCTCCTCAACGGAATCATGGTCACGGCGCTGCGCATCCCCTCCTTCATCGCCACCTACGGCATGCTCTGGGTGCTGAACGGTCTCACCTATTGGTACATGGCGGGCGAGACCCTGCACGGCTTCCCGGCGGGCTTCCGCCAGATCGGCAGCGGCTATCTGTTCGGCCTGCCGATCCCGGTCTACCTGCTGCTGGTGTTCCTCGGGATCGGAACGCTGTTTGCGCAGCGAACGATCTGGGGTCAGGAGATCTATGCGATCGGCGCCAATCCGGTCGCGGCACGGCTCTCCGGCATTCCGGTCGCGCGCCGCCTGCTGCTGGTCTACGCGGTATCGGGCACCATGGCGGGGCTCGCCTCGATCATCTTCCTGTCGCGGCTTAATTCGGCCGAAGCCGACATCGGCGAAAGCCTGACGCTGCCCGCGATCGCGGCCGTGCTGATCGGCGGCACCTCGCTGTTCGGCGGCGTCGGCACTGTCTTCGGCACCTTTATCGGCGCGCTGATACTGACGCTGGTGCTGAACGGCATGAACCTGTTGTCGGTCAGCGCAAACTGGCAGCCGCTCGTCACCGGCATCATCGTCATTCTCGCGGTCTGGCTCGACATGAAGACCCGCCGCCGCGCGCAATGAGTTCTGGAGTTCCAACAAGCAAAATGAGGGATGGAGGAAACATGAATAAGAAATTGGGTTACCCGTCGTGTTATTTGGCGCTGCTGCTGCTGATGGCGGCCGCACTCACCACCGAAGTTCGTGCCGACGGCGAGACCATCGCCGTCTTCACCAAGAACCAGACCAACCCGTTCTTCCAGACGGTGCGGGTCGGCGCCGATAACATGGCGAAGACGCTGAACGCGAAGACGCTGCAGTACATTCCGACCAAGCCTGACTCTATCCCAGAACAGCTCAGCCAGATCGAAGACGTCGTGGTGAAGAAGCCGAGCGCCATCGTCTTCACGCCGGTCGACTACAAGGCGATGGTGCCGGGGGTTGAGAAGATCAACGAAGCCAAGATCCCCGTTATCAACATCACCGACCGCTCCGCCGGCGGCAAGTTCCTCTCCTTCGTCGGCGCCGACGATTACAGCCTCGGCCTCGAGACCGCGCGCTTCCTGCTCAAGACGTTGGGCGGCAAGGGCAACATCGTCATCATCGAGGGCGTCAAGGGCTCGCTGACCAATGTCGACCGCGTCCGCGGTTTCAACGACGCGCTGAAGGAAAACGCCGGCGCAAAACTGCTGGCCTCGCAGCCCGGCAACTATCAGCGGCTCCAGGCGCTCCAGGTGATGGAGAATTTGATGCAGTCGAACGCGCAGATCGACGGCGTGCTCGCCGCCAACGACGCCATGGCGGTCGGCGCGATCGAGGCGCTCGACGGCGCCAACCGCAAGGCGCAGGTGATCGGCATCAATGGCACCAAGGAAGCGATCGACGCGATCAAGTCCGGCAAATTGCTCGCGAGCGGCGACTACAATGGATTTTTCCAAGGCTGCCTCGGCACCATGATGGCGATCCGATCCCTGCGCAACCAGCCCGTCATCGCCGAAATCGTGCTGAAGCCGACCGTCATCACCAAGGACAATTACCAGCCGTTCGACGTGCCGCTGGAGCAGCGCAACTGCCCGACTTTCGAAGAAGCCGGCAAGCTCGGCGGCAAGTAAGCGTATCCATCAAGACAAACATGGACGGCCGCCGTCGCGGCCGTCCCAAGAATCCGAGCAGGAAACGGAGACATCATGCTGTTCGCCATTCACGCCATCGACCGCACTGGCGCGCTGCCGACGCGGCTCGCCAATTACGACGCCCATAGATCGTTCCTGAGCGACACCTCGCGCTTCGGCGTCAAGATCGTGATGTCAGGGCCGCTCGTCTCCGACGACGGCGAGAGGATGATCGGCAGCCTGTTCCTGATCGAGGCGCCCGGCCGCAGCGAAGTCGAAGCCTTCAACCGAGCCGATCCGTTTGCGGCGGCCGGCATCTGGGAAAAGGTCACGATCACCGGATTCCTGCGCCGCCAGGGCTGAGGGCGGGCAAAACCAAAAACGCGAAACCAACCCCATGCACAGTAGAACGAGGTTGTTTTTGCTTGCCAAGCCCACCGGCCGGCTCGTGGCGGACATGGATCCGGAACGAAATTTTGGAGCAAAACTGCTGTGATGGTGGATCGTCGTCGACCTTGAGCCGGTCATAGGTCATGAAAATCTTGATTGATCCATGCCCCTGCTTCACCAGCGCCGGAATGTGCTCCTCGACCGTTTCCTTGATGGCATCGGCGATGATCATATGAAATGAGTAGATGGCGACGTCGGCTTCAAAAGACGTCGGTCAGCTGCGTCACAGGGGTCTCCGTCACTTGATGGCCCCATGTTTCGAGAATTCGGCCGGACGCGCAAGTCCCCGGCTATGCGTTTCGGCCGCTGCGGCCCGGCCCAATAGCTCGGACTGACAATGAGAACCGCAACCGGCGCCAGCCGATGACGATCCCGGTGACCGAGAACACCAGTCCCAACATACATAGTCCGACAATCAGAACATCGCGTAGACGTGGATGCGCCATCAGGGCGGGAAAATCCAGCGTGTGCAGCGCGCCGTAGAACCAGCGATAAGCCCGCCGCGACGAATCCAGCCTTTGCAGCAAATTGCCGTCGGCGCCGTCGATGTCGAACCAGAGATCACCGCAGCGCAAGCGGTAGACCGGGGCACCCGGGACGGTGGACTGCACGGGATAGTCGTCGCTGTCGGCAAGTACGGACGGTGCGCCGCAGCCGGCCGCGAGGCGCGCGGTCAGCCCCTGGAGCTCGTGCGCATCCAGAAATCCCGTTGATCTATCGCGGGGCGCATCGCCTGCCTCGATCAAGGTCTGGCCGGCAAAGCCCATCCGATCCCGCCGATAGAGATTGCCGTTGAAGGCAAACCATTCGATTTCACGGGCCGACAGCGATATTGGCTGCGGATCGAGCGATGCGGCCGCCGTCCAATTCGGTGAAGCGTTCATCACGCCGGCTTCTGCCGAGGTCAGTTGCCCGCGCGAGAACAGCCGCCCGTGATCCATGGAGAGCCAGCCACTGAAAATCCATGTCAGCACGAAGACCGTCGCCGCGAGTCCGATGAGATGATGCAGGGCATGCCAGCCACGATAGGGTGAGCCGATCAGACCTCCGCGAAACTTGATCCGCGTAAGGCCGAGCACAGCGCCAAGCAAAGCTGCGATCAGGGCCAGCAACGACAAGGTCCAGACCACGCGATCCCACAGCCACCAGTTGCTTCGCAGGATCGTTGGATAGATCCAGTGCAGCACGCTGCCGACGAGATTCCAGCCGCGCTCGCTGCGCGTCGTATCCAAAACGATCTCGCCGGTGAGCGAGGAGACGTAGACCTCCGTTGCGGCGGCGTCGCCGAGAGCAATGCGAAACAACGGCCGATGGCGGTCAAAGCCGTTCGGTACGCTCCATTGGTCATAGTCCGCGCGCGCGACAATCGCGGCCCGCGCGGCATCGAGTCCACGGCTGCGAGCGTGATCTCGCGCGATAGCCAGTGCAATGTCGGAAGACGCGACCGACGCGTCGTCCCCATCGGAGGCGCGGACTGCGCCTGCACGCGATGGCGCCGAGACGATATAGACAGGTCCGTCGCTGCGCTGGATCAGGCGAACGCGCGTCGCATCCCCAATTCCGCTCGCGGTCACCGCATCGGCAACCGCGATCCTCGCCTCTGCGCGATCCACCGGCGCCAGTCCGGCAAAGCGTTCCGCCTCCGTCAGAGACGGAAACGGAACGAAGTGCATCACGATTCCCGTCGCGAACCACATCGCAAACAGCAGGCAGAACGCGATCCCGAGCCAGCGATGCAGCAGAACGATCGCGCTCATCATCGATCAGCATCCTACCATTTGAACGCAGCCGAGATCTCATAGGTGCGCGGCGCACCCAAGAGGATCTGGTCGGGATAGAACGGATCGCCCCAGATCGCATAACGCTTGTCGGCGATGTTGCGCACGCGGAAGGTCAGGCGGGCCTGGTCGACCGCATCGAACACCGTTTTGGGAATGTCGACGAAGGCGTAGACGTCCGCGACGGTGTAGGCCTTCATTGTCACGACGTTGGCATCGGTGTTGTAGCGGTCGCCGACATGGCGGCCGGTGATGCCGAGCTCCACCGGCCAGGGCGTGAAGAGGCGCCAGGAGGCACCGGCGTTCGCGACGATGCGCGGCACATTCGGCGGCGTATTGCCGGAGAACGAGCCGCCGACAAAATTGTAATCGGCATAGCGCGCATCGACATAGGCGATGTTGCCCCAGAGACGCAGAGGCTCGATCGGCCGCACGGATGCCGCCAGCTCCACACCCTTCGACTCCTGCCGCCCGGCGAGGTTGAGCTGCATGCCGCCGGCCGCGGCATAGACGTTCTTGCGCAGGATGTCATAGGCCGAGAACGACCACTCTGCCCGGTTGTCCCAGAACAGGTGCTTGACGCCGGTCTCATAGGTGCGCGCAGTGGTCAGGTTGAGCGGATCGGTCGGACTGAGCAGGAAGATGTTGTTGGCTGCGATGTCGGCGCCGGTGGCGTACTGGCTGAAGAAGGTCAGACCCGGAACGGCTTCCCACGTGTAACCGATACGCCCCGTTGTCGGGACCCAGGATTTCGAGAACGGGAAGTTCGCGTTCTCCAGCCCGGTCTTGTCGGTCGAGTTGCGGTCGAGCCCGATATGCTCGACGCGGAGGCCGCCGACCAGCGCGAAGCTGCGCGTCAACTTCAGCCGGTCCTCGAACGACAGTGCCTCGTTGTCGATGCGGGCGGTCTGCTGCTTGGTCGTGAGCAGGCCGTAATAGCCGCGGTCGGGATTGACCAGGGAGACATCGTCGTTCGGGAAGTTTGCCGCGCCCGGCCTGACGAAGTCGAGATAACTCGACGAAAGCGTCGTGACCAAGCGGTTGTCGAAGCCGGCGATGTTGGCATCCCAGATCAAGTCGGTGATGTTGCCGGCAAGGCGCTGGCTGTGCGCGACATAGAAGCGCTCGCGATACACCCTGTTCGTCGTGGAGTCGAACGCCTCAACTTCATTGTTGAACCAGGTGCGTTCTGCACCATAACCATAGGCCTGGCTTTTCAGCGTCAGGTCAGGCGCAAGCCTCAGCTCGAAGCCACCGCGCAGCCACACCTCCTGCGCCACGTTTCGATTGTCGAGGACGTTGTAGTTGGTGTTGAAAGTGCGGTCGTCGATGGTGACAGCCCCAAGATCAGTCCTGTTGAAGTAATTGCCCGAAACGATCCCCGTCGTCGCATGCGAGCCGCTGAAGGCGATCGGCACCAGCGGTGCACCCCAATAGGCTTTCGAACGGTCTTCCCGATACTCGATCGCGCCCCAGATCTTGAGACTGTCCGAAATGCGGTAGTTGAGCTGGCCGGAGACGTCGAGCGTCTTGGTGTTGGTGTCGTCGGCAAAGCCGTTGAGCGAAGCACGGCTGACATCGAAGCGATAGTCGAGTCCCGCTACGTTGGTGCTGCCGCCCGAACCGTAATGCGCGCCGAACGAGTTCAGCGAGTCCCAGGAGAAATCGGCTTCGTTCCGGATTGGTCCGGTGTGCGGCTGCTTGGTGACGGTGTTGATCGCGCCACCGGCGGCACCTTCGCCCGAGATCAGCGAGGCCGGGCCTTTCAGGAATTCCACTGCTTCGAGATTGGCCGTGTCCATGATCCGCGAGGTCATGTTCTGCGGGCCGATCTTGATGCCGTTGTAGAGCATGTTGATCTGGCTGTTGGTGAAGCCGCGCATCGAGAACGCCGCAGGCTCGGCGGGGTTATCCCCTGAGGTGACGCCGACGGCGCCCTGCGCAACCTCGGAAACAGTGCGATAGCCCTGCTCGCGCATAGTTTTCGCTGAAATCACCTCGACGGTGGCGGGGATCTCCCGCACGGTTAGACCGAGACGCGAGGCGCTCTCGGGGACTGCATTGGTGTTGAGCGGCGTTTGCGCCGCTGCGGTCGGCACGACAGGCTTGGGCACTGCGGATGCAGTCGCCGGCCGGCGCGCTGCTGCGCGGCGTGGGCTCTGCGCTTCCCGGGCGGCCGGCCTGGCCAGCTTCCGGGGATGAGCGGGCGATATCTCGACGGGCGGCAGAGGTTCGCGAACCTGCTGCGCCATCGCAGCGGGCAGATCAAGGACGGCAAGGGACGTGAGCGCAGCGGACGCAAGGAATTTGCGCAGCCGGGTGGCATGGACGGAAAACATGGTTCAGACCTCGGTATGACGTCAGTGGCACGTCACAGCGAACGAGGTCTCACCGTGGCTTGTCAGCCTTCCGATGAAGCCGAATGTCTGTACTCCCCGACCGACATCTTCGCGTGTGACCACGGCTGACGGCAGGTCTCCTGGCTCGCGGGTCACTACCTTGCGTCGCCTTCCCGGGACCGAGATACCCAGTGGCTCGTGACGCAAGATTCGCCGCTTACAGTTGCGGGGGCAGCCACGGCATTGGGGACAAAGTCCCCGCACCGCATTCCCTTTTCATCCCCTCTCGGGGAAACCGTCACGAGCATCTAGGATTACGATCCAGACAGAGTCAATGTGCCAGCAGGCGTTATTGCCACAACGACCAACTTCCTTGGAGATAAGCATGGAAGGCGAGACCTTCCTCTGGCTGATACGGCATGCGCCCGTCGACGGGATCGCCGGGACGATCCATGCAGCCGATGCGCCGGCCGATCTCCGCGGTCGCGCGCAGTTGGAGGCGCTGCGGCAGCGTCTGCCGCAGAACGCCACGAGCTTTGCGAGCCCGTCGCGGCGCACGGTCGAGACGGCCCGCGCGCTGGGGCTAGAACCCGAGTTGGAGGGCGAATTCAGCGAGCAGGATTTCGGTGCCTGGACCGGCCGTCGGCATGACGATCTCGCAGCGACCGGAGGAGGCGCCTATGCGCAGTTCTGGAACGATCCAGGGCGCGGACGGCCGCCAGGCGGCGAAAGCTTTGAGGATCAGGTCACGCGCGTCCGGCTGGGGCTCTCGCGGATCGGAGCCGGATCGGCCACGCTCGTCGTGCATTCCGGCACCATCCGCGCGGCGCTGTGCATCGCGCTGGATCTGACGCCTCAAGCGGCCCTGCGCTTCGTCATCGATCCGCTGTCGCTGACCCGGATCGACCGGCTCGCGACCGGCTGGCGCGTCGTCTCCGTCAACCAGCGGATGCTTTGATCAGGCCGGACGATCCGGCACATTGGCCTGCGCAAAGGTCGCCATGCCGTTGTGGAGAGCGCAGGCGGATCGCACCAATGGCAGCGCGATGGCCCCGCCCGATCCTTCGCCGAGCCTGAGATCGAGGCTGATCAGCGGTTGCACGTTCAGCGCGCGCAGCACCAGCCGGTGCCCCTGCTCCGCCGATTGATGCGATGACAACAAGAATGGCTGGCAAGAGGGGTTGAGCCGCGTCGCCGCCAGCGCCGCCACCGACACGATGAAGCCGTCGAGCAGCACAGGGACGCGGCGCTGCGCAGCCGCAATGACGGCGCCGCAGATAGCCGCGATTTCGAGGCCGCCGACGGCGCACAAGATTTTCTCAGGCGAAGCGCCCGCAACGCCATGGTGTGCAATCGCAGCGTCGATCACCCGCGCCTTGTGCGCACGGCCGGCCGCGTCGACGCCGGTACCGCTGCCAGCGATCTCCTCGGCACCCATGCCGAGCAGGCTCGCCGCAATCGCCGCCGATGTCGTGGTATTGCCGATGCCCATCTCGCCGAAGATCAGGAGATCGGGCTTGCTGGCCGCGGCGCGAGCAACTGCGCGCTGGCCGGCTTCGAAGGCAAACGCCAGCTCCGCGGGGGTGAGCGCACCTTCGACGCTGAAATCCCGCGTGCCGCTACGCGGCTTGTCGGTAACGATTCCCGCCATCTCCTGCTGCGCCAGCGTGCCGGCGTCGACGACCTCCAGGTTTGATCCCAGTTCACGCGCAAGCACCGAGATCGCGGCGCCGCCGGAGGCAAAATTCGCCAGCATCGCGATGGTCACTTGTTGCGGATAGGCCGAGACGCCCTGCGCGACAATGCCGTGATCGCCGGCGAAGATGATGATCGGCACCCGCGCCGCGCGCGGCTGCTCAGTTGCTTGCAGGCCCGCAAGCTCGATCGCGAGCTGCTCGAGCCGTCCGAGCGCGCCGGCCGGTTTCGTCAATTGCGCCTGCCGCGCGACCGCCGCCTCGCGATGGACTGCCGAAATATCGGGGCACTGTTGGTAGACCCATTCGGGGAGCATGTTGCCTCGCTTGCCTTACGGCCTGCGCTTGAGGATGTAACTGTCCATGATCCAGCCATGCCGCTCGCGCGCCTCTTGCCGCACGGCGACGATACGCGGGCCGATCTCGGCCAGCACGCCGGACATGATGACCTGATCCGGCATGCCGAGATAGGCGCCCCACCAGATGTGAAGCCCTTCCGGATCGAGCGACTGGAACGCCGTGCCGCCGTCGAGCATCACCACCACGGTATCGACACCTTGCGGCCAGCCGCCATCGCGCAAGCGGCGGCCCGTCGTCACCAGGAATGGCTCGCCGATATCATTGAGCGGTAGCGCATGCGCCGCGCACAGCGCCTGGATCGAGGTGATGCCGGGCACGACCTCGATCTCAGGCAAGGGATTGAGCCGCCGCGCAATGCGCAGCGAAGAATCATAAAGCGATGGATCGCCCCAGATCAGCAGCGCGACCTTGCCGTCAGCTTCGAGATGATCTGCGATGGCCTGCGACCAGGTCTCGGCCACGGCATCGTGCCAATCGTCCACGCCCTTGCGGTAGTCCGCTTCAGCCGCATCGCGCACGGGAAGATCGAACTCGGCGATGCGCGTCGTGTCGCTGGTGAGCACATCCGCGCAGATCGTCCGCCTGAGATCGGCGAGATCGGATTTTGCGGTCCCCTTGCGGGGGATCAGGACGAGATCGGCCGCGTTGATCGCAGCGATCGCGGCGCGCGTCAGCTGCTCGGGATTGCCGGGACCGATGCCTATCAGGGAGAGCGTGAACATCGAGGCTGCGAAGGGCGACCATGACAGCCGCCCATTCGCTTGTCTCTCAGGCCGCGCTATGCAAACGCGGGGTGACGAGGCCGGGCGCGGTGACGCCGCGCAACGACTTTGCCAGCGCCAGCACGCCGAGATCGGCGAGCGGCTCGATCACGATGACCAGCGCGTAGGACGCCGCGAACGTCGCGATGTTGGCGAGGTTGGTCGCGCCGAAGCCGGAGCCATAGAGCGCCCAGAACGCCACCCAGGCGATGACGCCGAACTGATACGTCGTCGAAAGCGCCAGTGCCTGGCGGTACTTCAGATCGACATAGGCGGTGTTGCGCGAAATGATCCGCGTGGCGATCGCCTGGATCGCGAACAGCGGCACCAGGAGCGTGGTGACGTTCATGCCATATTGCGGCAGGTCGGGCGGCTCGAAGAAGATGCCCTGGAACAGCAGGCCGAACGCGAGGCCGAAGGCCGCTGGCGCAGCACCGAACAGCAGGAACAGGGTCGAGCCGAGGATGAAGTGCACTTCGGACACGCCGACCGGGAAGTGCGGCAGGATCTCGAAGAAGACGAACACGAGGCCCGTGGTGGCGAGCGTGCGCGCCGCGAACGACGTGATACCCTGCTCGCGCACGGTCTCGACCGCGAGCTTCAACGCAACGCCGCCGACGGCGATGCCGGTTGCGTAGCTCAACACGAGCTTGGCGTCCGAGACTAGTCCGGGTTCGATATGCATGGCTCAGATCCTTCTTGCCGTCACACCCGACGGCCTTGGCCTAAAAACGTGCAGGGCCGGTCTCCTGGCTCGCGGTTCACTGGGAGTCTCCGGCCTTCCCGAACCTTGCGGCCCAGTGGCTGATCGAAGTCCCTCACCGCTTACAGTCGCGGGGGCGGCTGGGGTTTTGGGCGCCGCAACTGGGTCCGCCCATCCCCATTCCCGATTATGCTCCGGCGCTTTGCGCCGCGTCGAGCACCATGCGTCTCCTGTGTGCCCCTTTCGCAAGCCGGGCGTCAAGGGGCGAAGGGCGGCCGAGGCCGTCATGACGGATAATCCCCCGCCAGCGCGCCGAACAGGATCACGGCCGCCGTGGAGGCCGCCCCGCCCCGGGCAAGCTGCTCGGCAAGCTCCGAAATGGTGGTGCGGACCAATCGTTCATCGGGACGGCCGAGGGATTCGGCGAACAAGGCCGGCGCGGTTGGGGAGAGCCCATGCTCGATCAATTTTGCGACAAGCGCCGGAAACGTGCGGCGGCCCATATAGACCACGGTCGTCGCCTCCGGATCGGCCAGCGCCGCCCAGTTGAGGTCTGGCGGCAGCTCGCCCGTGACGTCCGCGCCGGTGATGAACTGCACCCGGCGCGAGGTATGGCGCCGGGTCAGGGGAATCCCGGCCTGGGCCGCAGCGACGCAGGCCGTGGTGACGCCCGGAATGATCTCATAGCCGATGCCCGCATCGCGCAGCGTCTCGAGCTCCTCCTCGAGCCGGCCAAAGATACCGGCATCGCCCGACTTCAGGCGAACTACGCGCACACCGGTTGCGGCGTAGTCGACCAGGAGGCGGTTAACGTGGTGCTGCTTGGTCGAGGGCCGCCTTGCCCGCTTTCCCACCGCGACGAGATTGGCGCCGGGACGGGCCAGATCGAGGATCGCGCCCGAAGCAAGATCATCATAGAGCACGACGTCGGCCTCGCGCAGCCGCGCGGCACCCTTGAGCGTGAGGAGCTCGGGATCGCCGGGGCCGGCGGAGACGAAGGAGACAAAACCGCTCACCGGTCCTCCGCGATCAGATGAAAGAACGTGCCGGTGGCTTGTCCCCGCCGCGAGCCGGTCTCGGTGATGACCGCACCTGTCGCGTCGTGCACGACCGCCAGCGGCGTGTCGGGCTGCGCGAGGATCGTCGAATAGTGGAATTCATGGCCACGCAGGCGTGCACCCGCCTGATGACCCGGCATCGGCGCTGTGAGTTCGGCCAAGCGATAGCCCAGATGCATGCGGCGTTTGGCAAAGCTCGTCTCCAGGCCGAGCAAGCCCGTCATCTCGTGGCGGATACCGTCGGCGTCGGTCAAAGCGGTACCCAGCACCATATAGCCTCCGCATTCGCCGTGCACCGGCCGCGTCGCTGCGAAGGCGCGTAATCCGCTGCGGAAGCGCGCATTGGCCGCGATCTTCCCGGCTTGGAGCTCGGGATAACCGCCGGGCAGCCAGCACACATCGGCGCCCGGATCAGGACCTTCGTCAGCCAGCGGCGAGAATGTCGATATCTCCGCACCCGCCGCGCGCCACGCTTCCAGCATATGCGGATAGACGAAGGAGAACGCAGCGTCACGGGCAAGCGCAATGCGCTGGCCGGGCGGCGTCGCGTTCACGCCGCTTGCGGCAGGTTGCGGCGACCAGCTGGCAGCCGATTGCAGCACCGCATCGAGATCGACATGCTCGGCGACGAAGCGGGCGGCCTCGTCGATCAACTTGCCGATCTCCGCTTGCTCCTCGGCCTGCACCAGTCCGAGATGCCGCTTCGGCAGGCTGATCTCGGCATGGCGCGGCAGCGCGCCGAACACGGCAATGCCGGCATCCAGCAGCGCACGCCGCACGAGGGCTTCATGGCGCGGGCTGGCAACGCGATTGAGCACGACGCCTGCAAGGCGCACGCCGGGACGATAGTCGCGAAGGCCTGCGGCGATCGCTGCCGCCGTCTGTGCCTGTCCCGAGGGATCGATCACCAGCAGCACCGGCCAGTCCAGCATCTCTGCAATGTCGGCAGTCGCCCCGGTACCGCAGACGCCCCGCGCGGCGACGCCGTCGAACAGGCCCATCGAGCCTTCGGCCAGCACGACATCGGCGTCGGTGCCGCGGCTGACGAGATGCGAGATCGTCCCGCGATCCATCGCCCAGCTGTCGACATTGACGGAGGCGCGTCCCGTAGCGGCCGCATGAAACGCAGGGTCGATATAGTCAGGCCCGCTCTTGAAGCACTGCACCCGCAATCCGCTATTGCGCCAGGCGCGAGCGAGCGCCAGCGTCAGCGTCGTCTTGCCGACGCCGGAGGCCGGCGCGGAGATGACGAGACCTGCCGCCATCACGACACCTCCGGAAAGCGCGGCTCTGCGCCCACGGGGCGATAGCGGCGGTCGTAATCGGCGGCATAGAGACGGCTCTCGGAAAAATCCGCCGAGCCCAGCGTCTTGCCGACCAGGATAAGCGCGGTGCGCTCCATCTCGCCGCCCACAGCGGCATCGAGCGTTGCCAACGTGGCGCGGACGATGCGCTGGTCGGGCCAGCTCGCACGCCAGACGATCGCGACCGGGCAATCCGCGCCGTAATGCGGCGTCAGCTCGGCGACGATCTTGTCGAGCAAATGGATCGACAAATGGATCGCGAGCACCGCGCCGGTGGCGGCGAACGCGGCGAGCTTCTCACCTTCGGGCATCGCGCTGGCGCGGCCCGGGGTGCGCGTCAAAACCACGGTCTGGGCAAGGCCGGGCAGCGTCAGCTCGGCCTCCAATGCGGCTGCGGCGGCCGAGAAGGAAGGCACGCCCGGCGTCACGGAGTAGGGAATGTCGAGCGCGCGCAGGCGGCGGAGCTGCTCACCCATCGCCGACCAGATCGAGAGGTCGCCCGAATGCAGCCGCGCGATGTCCTTGCCGTCGGCATGCGCGGCGGCGATCTCCGTGACGATTTCGTCGAGCGACAGCGGCGCGGTGTTGACGATGCGCGCGCCGGGCGGGCAATGCGCCAGCACGCCCTCCGGCACCAGCGAGCCGGCATAGAGGCAGACCGGGCACGTGGCGATCAGATCGCGGCCGCGCAGTGTCAGCAAATCGGGAGCGCCCGGTCCGGCGCCGATGAAATGCACCGTCACGTGCCGTCTCCTTCTGCGATGGCCGCGGTCGCGGTGCGATCCTGCGAGACCACCCGCGTTGCGATCAGTCGCGCGCGAGGTCCGGCTGCCGCGAGCGCTGCGGCCTCGGCGACCGATCCCGTCCCGAACTTTTCCGCAACGAGTTCTGACTGTGTCGGCGTGTCGATGCCGGCCAGCATTTCGGCGGCGATCGCCTTGATCGGCACGCCGCATTCGTGCGCGAGCTGCTTGAGGGCTTCTGCCTCGGCTTTGTCACCCACAGTCGCGATAGCCGCGAGGCCTTCGGAACCGCCGGCCGCCAGCAGCGCCTCACGCAGCGAAGCCAGCGTGACATCCTTTTTGAATCCGAGCCCGGCGACCTTCATCGGACCGCGCTCCATTGCACCACGGGCCGCACCGCCTCCCAGGACCGGTAGCGGCCGAGCGGAGTGGCGTGCGCAATCTCGACCCGCATCAATTCGCCGCCGTGGCGCTGGTGCAGCTCACCGAGCAGCGCTTCTGTCTCCAGCGTCACCGCATGCGCAACGAGCCGCGTTCCGGGCACGAGGCGCGACCAGGCGGCGTCGAACATCGCGACGTCGAGACCGCCGCCGATGAAGACGGCATCCGGCACTTCCAGCGCAACCAGAGCTTCGGGCGCTTTTCCCGTGATGACTGTGATCCGATGTGCCAACCCGAACGCCGCAGCATTGTTGCGAATGTTCGCGGCACGATCCTCGCGCGCCTCGACCGCGATCACCGTACCGCCGCACAGCGCCCACTCAACCGAGATCGAGCCCGAACCGGCGCCGATGTCCCACAGCCGTTCACCGGGATGCGGCGCCAGCGCCGAAAGCGCGAGCGCACGGACCGGACGCTTGGTGATCTGGCCGTCATGGACGAAGAGATCGTCTGATAATCCCGAGCTGCGAGGAAGGCCCTGCATGCCCGTCGCCTCAACGGCCACTGCAACCAGGCTCTCGGCAAGATCACCCGCAAAGCCATCGGCGCGATGCTCGTTGATATCTTCGCGCGGCCCGCCGAGCGCGGCGAGCGTCCAAAATGACGAGGCACCCCAACCGCGCGCCGTCAGCCATTTCGCGAGATCGCCGGCCGCCTTGCTGTCGCGTACGAGACAAATAATGCGCGCACCTCGCGCCAGATGCGGCACGAGACGCTCGAATGGCGCGGCGTGGAGACCGAGACAGGCAATTGCTTCGAGGTGCCAGCCCAGCCGCGCGGCGGCTAGCGAAAACGTCGACGGCGCGGAATGCGCGACCCACTCGCCGGCGTCCAGCTTCTCGGCGAGGCCCGCGCCAGCGCCGTACCAGAACGGATCGCCGGAGGCGAGCACCGCCGTCGGGCGGCCGCGGCGGCTCAGCACGACATCTGCATCGAACGGCACGGGCCACGGGCGACCCCGGCTGGTCACACCGGCAAGCGCGAGGTGCCGTTCCCCGCCGAAGACGGTTTCAGCATTGGCAAGCGCCTTTCGGCTTGCTTCGGACAGCCCGGCAAGGCCATCTTCGCCGATACCGATAATGGTCAGCCAGGGATCAGCCATGACGCGCGCCCTCATTCTGGGCGGAACGGCCGACGCAAACCTGCTCGCGGCGGAGATCGCGCGCGCAGGCATTGACGCCGTGTATTCCTATGGCGGCCGCACCCGTGCACCTGCCGATCAGCCGCTGCCGACCCGCATCGGCGGTTTTGGCGGCGCCAGCGGACTTGCTGACTACATTCGCCGTGAAGACATCACGCATGTGATCGATGCGACGCACCCCTTCGCGGCCGAGATGAGCCGCAACGTGATCGAGGCGTGCGCGGAAACCGGAACGCCGCTGATCGCTCTTGAGCGTGCGCCATGGACCAAGATTCCCGGCGACAACTGGATCGAGGTCGCAGACGTCAACGCTGCCGTCGCCGCGCTGCCCGAGGCGGCGGAAAATGTGTTCCTCGCCATCGGCCGCCAGCACATCGCGCCATTCGCGGCCAAGCCGCAGCACGCCTATACGCTGAGATTCGTTGATCCGCCCGAAGCGCCGCTGCCCTTCGCCGCGGACGTCATCGTGTCGCGCGGGCCGTTCACGCTTGAGGGCGAGCTGGAAATGATGCGCGCGCGAGGTATCACCCGGATCGTCGCCCGCAATTCCGGCGGCGACGGCGCGCGCGCCAAGATCGACGCCGCCCGCAGGCTCGGGCTGCCCGTGATCATGATCTCGCGGCCGCACCTGCCGGAACGATTGCGAGTCGAGAGCGTGGCCGAGATCATGCAGTGGCTCGGTCATCGGACCTGCCTCGGTGCATAGACCCAGCGACCGACTCGGCGTGTCTGCGAGTTGCCGACGATCACCAGCGTGCGCATGTCGGCCATTTCAGGCGTCGCCTCGTTCAGCGTGACGGTCTCGATCTTTTCATCGGCGGCGCTGATCGCGCGCGCGAAGATCACGAGACGCCCGCCGCAGCCGGCCTCCTTCAGCACCGCAAGCGCACGGCCAAACCCTTCCGGCCGGCTCGCCGAGCGCGGATTATACATCGCAATCGCAAAGTCGGCTTCCGCGGCGAGCCGCAGGCGCTTCTCCATCACCGCCCACGGCTTGAGATTGTCCGACAGGTTGATCGCACAGAAATCATGGCCAAGCGGCGCGCCGGCGCGCGCGGCAGCCGCCAGCATCGCGGTGATGCCGGGCAGCACACGGATCGGCAGCTCTTGCCATTGCGGCGCCTGTTCGAGCGCCTCGAACACGGCCGAGGCCATCGCGAAGACACCGGGATCGCCGGAGGACACGACGACGACCTGGCCGCCTTCGGCCGCGAGCCGCAAGGCCTCGCTCGCACGCTGCAGCTCTTCGCGATTGTCCGACGGATGCAGCTTGAGACCCGGCCGCGGCGGCACCCGCGCGACATAGGGCGCATAGCCCAGAATGTCGGTCGCGGCGGCAAGCGCGGCGGAGACCTCGGGCGTCACCAGCGCATCACTGCCCGGCCCAAGACCCGCAATGGTCAGGGTTCCCGTCATTCGGCGGCGTCCGGATGCCGGCCCTTGCCGTGCACGAGCACGATCGCGAAATAGGGACAGTCGGCGGCATCGATCTCCGCGAGCCGCACCACGCGCTCTCCCGGCATGGTGCCGCGCTCGACCAACCAGGCATCGTCCAGCCGTCCGGCGGCAGCGAGCGCGCGGCGCACCTTTGCGAGATTGCGCCCGGTCTTCATGATCACAAGTGCATCGGAATCGCGCATGCGGCGTGCAAGCTCGTCCTCGGCGAGCGTGCCCATCAGCACCGTCGTCACGTCGTCGCCGAGCGCGATCGGCTGTCCCACGCCATTCCAGCAACCGACCATGCCGGGAATGCCCGCGATCACCACGATCTCGACGCGGGTTTGCAGGCGCGTGTGCAGATGCATGAAAGAGCCGTAGAAGTAAGGATCGCCCTCGCAGAGCACGACGACATCGACCCCGCGCGCCAGCCGCGCCAGGCGTTCCGCCCATTCGTCGTAGAAACCGGAAAGCAGCTGGACGTATTCAGGCGTGTCGAAGGCGATCTCGATCGTAACAGGATATTCCATGGGATATTCGGTGACGTCGGTAGCCAGCATGCCCTCGACGATGCGGCGCGCCTGGCCGGGCCGGCCCTTCTTGCGGAAATAGGCAACGTGTTTCGCGCCGCGCACCGTGCGGTCGGCGCGCACGCTCATCAGATCGGGATCACCGGGGCCGAGACCGCAGCAAATGATGCGTCCCATCGCTATTCGCTCCGGCTCGCCAGCGCGTTCACGGCGGCGACCGTGATCGCGGAACCGCCGAGGCGGCCCTCGACCGTGAGCGCCGGCACCGGCGGTTCGGCCATCAGCGCAGCCTTGGATTCGGCGGCGCCGACGAAGCCTACGGGACAGCCGATAATCGCCGCTGGCCGGGGACAGTCGCGGTCCTCCAGCATGTTGAGCAGATGAAACAATGCGGTCGGCGCGTTGCCGATCGCCACGATCGCGCCATCGAGATGCGGGCGCCACAATTCGAGAGCCGCAGCCGAGCGGGTGTTGCGCATGGATTGCGCGAGCGCGGGAACGGTCTCGTCGCCCAACGTGCAGATGACAGCATTGGCCGCGGGAAGCCGCGCGCGCGTAATTCCTTCGGAGACCATGCGCGCGTCGCACAGGATCGGTGCGCCCTTCTGCAAGGCTGCGCGCGCGGCTGTCGCCATGCCTGATGTGAAGCGGATATGCGCCTCCAGGCCGACCATTCCGGCGGCATGGATCATCCGCACCACCACCTGCTCCTCGTCCGGCGTGAAGCGCGCAAGATCGGCTTCGGCCCGGATGGTCGCAAAGGAGTGCCGGTAGATCGCCGCGCCGTCGGTCTCGTACGAGTGCGGCATCAGTGCCCCCCCATCAGGATGGAGGGATCTCTGACGATATCGTCGCGGCTCAGCCCCCGCAGGATGGGCTCATCGCGTGTCGACCCACCGCGCACGAGATCGAAGCCTGCGCCGGTCGCGACCAGAGTGATGGCGGCGGCACCGGAATGGGCGCAGCCCTTGGCGCAACCAGAGACGTGGAGCCGTGCGGCCGCGCCGATGTTCGGAGCCAGGGCCGCGGCCAGACCGCGGGTATCGGCATGCGCCTCGCGACAGCGTGGCGCACCGCTGCAGGCGATCACGCGTAGCGCAGGATCGTGGGCCTCGGTGATCAGGCCAGTCGCGTTCAGCATCACCCGCTTGCCTTCGCTCAAAACCATCCGCCACGGCGTCATGCGCAGCGCATGTCCGAAACCGGCGAACTGGTCGAGCGTCGCATGCGCCATCTGTCCGAAGGCGACGCCGACCATCGCACCTTGCGAATAGAGGCCGGGACGCGCCGCGGCCATGATCGGCGCCGGCTCGGCAGCGCCGAGCAATGCCGCCGGCAGGATTGCACCGGCGGCCAGATGCGCCGCCATCCGCCCTCGCCCGCCCCTGGCGCCGCCTGAGATCGCGAACCAGTTGGCGAGCGCGAGCGCGGTGGTCACGGCTTCGCCGCGCGCGACGGAGCGGCCGAGTTTGTCGCCATCGGCCCGCACCAGCAGTCCGCCGGATCGATCGCGTTCGATTCGTACGTCCGCGGAATCGCCCGCAAGCACGCGTGAGGTGCCGTCATCGATGGCGAAGCCGAACTTGGTTGGAAGTTCGAGCTTGCTGTCAGCGAGCGCCTCCTCAAGCTCGGCGGCGAGCGATTGTGTCGTGTCTCCGGCACGCCAGAACGGCGTCACAAGAATGTTGCGACGGGATTCGGTGTCAGCGTCGGGGTCGAGCAGCGCCAGTTCCGAAAGGCCGTCGAGCAGCAGCCTGTGGCTGGTGTCGCTGACGCCCCTGATCTGGAGATTGGCCCGACTGGTCACGTCGATCAGGCCGTTGCCATGGCGTTCGGCGAGACGGGCCAGTCCGGAGATTTGTGCAGCATCGAGCCGTCCGCCGAACGGACGTACACGAACCACGAGCCCGTCGCCCGATTGCATCGGGCGCAGCGCGCCGGGACACCAGCCCTTGACCACGGAAGCGCTCATGACGCCTCCCGCAGCGCAGCCGCGATCGAATTGCGGCGCGTTCGCCAGAGCGAGACCTCATGCAGGCGCGTGAAACATGTCTCCATCGCTGCCAGCGCTGCCGGATTTTCGCGGGCCATGAAGGCGCGGACGTCGTCATGGCCAAGCGTCGCATCATAGTAGAGGTCGAACAGATGCGGCGGCACCGCGCCGGCCAGATGCGCGAAGGCCGCCATGTGCTCGAGCGTTGCCGTGATCTCGGCCGCCCCGCGAAAACCGTGGCGCATCATGCCGGCGATCCAGGCCGGGTTGGCCGCGCGCGCGCGGACCACGCGCGAAATTTCCTCGGTCAGCGTACGCGCATGCGGCTGCTCGGGCCGCGTCGTGTCGAGATGATAGAGCGATGGTCCCGCCGCGCCGAGATGCGCTGCAGCCGCCGCGACGCCGGCTTCATGTGCGGCATAGTCGGCGGCGAGCAGAAGATCAGTTTCCGGCAAGTCCTGGACGTGCACGAAAGCATCGGCGGATGCGAGCCGCGATTCGATGCCGGCGCGATCGGGCTTGATCGCGCCGTCCGCGGAGAATGCCCAGGACGATGCCGACAGCCAGGCTTCGCCGGCGGCTTCGCGCGTCTCGGGCGTGAAGGCGTCAGGGATCGCCGAGAGGCCGACGCCGTATTGTCCGGGGCGCGGCGCGAACACGCGCGACGTACGATGGCGATACGGATTTTCATCGCCCTCGTCCTCACGGGTCGCCAGCGCCTCGGAGGCGGCTTCGAACAATTGCGCGAGGCCGGCGAAGACATCGCGAAACAGGCCCGAGACACGCAGCGTGACGTCGATGCGGGGCCGGCCAAGCTCGGCCGGCGCGATGATGTCGTAGCCGGTCAGACGGCCGGAGGCGTGATCCCAGCGCGGCGAAAGACCGGCCAGATGCAGCGCCATCGCAAACTCTTCGCCCGCGGTACGCATCGTCGCCGAGCCCCAGAGATCGACGACAAGGCCCTTCGGCCAGTCGCCGTGATCCTGCAGGTGACGACGTAGCAATTCTTCCGCGAGCTTGACGCCCTGGGCATGCGCCGACGGCGTCGGCACCGCGCGCGGATCGACGGCAAAGAGATTGCGTCCGCTGGGCAGCACGTCCTGACGCCCGCGATAGGGCGAACCTGACGGCCCCGGCGCGACACGCTGTCCTGCAAGCGCGGCTCGCAGAGCGTCTCGTTCCGCGTCGCCGCAGGGTCCGCGGCCGAACACGTGCAGGCCGTCGCCGAACTGGCTTTCCTTGAGATCGCAGACGAAGCGGTCGATCCGCGGGATCGCTTCGGCCGGCGCGGCCGCTGCATCGAGGCCAAGATCGTCTTCGAGGCCAGCCGCGCGTGCCTCGTCACGGATCGCGGCGATCAGACGCTGGCGGCGGGCGGGATCGAGGCCATCGGCGGTCGAGTACTCGTCCAGGAGCTGTTCGAGCCTGCGCAACCCGTCCGGCACCGCTGATGCTGCCAGTGGTGGCGGCAGATGGCCGATCGTGACGGCACCCAAACGCCGCTTGGCCTGCGCGGCCTCGCCAGGATCGTTGACGATGAAGGGATAGATGACAGGCAAATCGCCGGTCAGGGCTTCCGGCCAGCACGTCTGCGACAGCGCCACGGATTTTCCGGGCAGCCATTCCAGCGTGCCATGCGCGCCCATGTGCACGACGGCATCACAGCCCTGCCCCCGCAGCCAAAGATAGAACGCAACATAGGCGTGGCGTGGCGTGCGAGCGAGATCGTGATAGTCGGCATCGCGCGCGGTCGCATCGCCGCGCTCCGGCTGAACCGCGATGATCGATTGGCCGCACGCGATGGCCGCGAAATGAAACGCGCCATCGCGGCAACTCGGATCGGTCTCCGGCGCGCCCCAGGCTTGCGCGAGATCATCCTGCAAGACTTGCGGAAGGCGCGCGAGCGCCGCGCGGTAATCGGCAATGCTCCAGCTCAAGGTCTGCTTGAGCAGCGTCTCGCCGAGTCCATGGATCGGCGCGACATCGAAGCCGGCCTCCGCGAGGTCGGACAGCAACGCTTCGACCGAAGCAAGCGCATCGAGACCGACCGCATGCGCGATCTGGTGCGGACGACCCGGATAGTTCGAGAGCACGAGCGCCAACCGCTTGTCGGCAGCCGGCTTCTCGGCAAGGCGCCGCCAGGCTGCAACGCGCGCGGCGACGGCGTTCACGCGCTCTTCATCCGCGCGATGCGCAAGATGCGAGAATTGCAGATCGGGATCGCGCATCGCGGCCGATTTGAAGCTCACCACGCCCTCGAACAGACGGCCGTCGACCTCCGGCAGCACCACATGCATCGCGAGATCGCCGGGCGACAGACCACGCAGCGACTCGGTCCAGTCCTCGCGCCGCACCGATGAGAGCGCGACCTGGAACACCGGACAGGATGCAGCATCGAACGGCGTCGTGCCGTCCTCGCCCACCGCCGAGAACGCCGTCGCATTAACGATCGCAGCCGGAGGATTCTTCGCGAAATACCCCCTAAGCCAATCCGAGATGCCCGCAGCCTTCAGCGAGGTGACGAACACGCCATGCGCATCAAATCCCTTCTCGCGCAGCGCGGCAATCAGGGCATTGACCGGGCCGGTGTCCGCGGCGGTGAGATAGGAGCGATAGAACGTCACCAGCGCGCGCGGCTTGCCCTCGCCGTCAGTCGGCGCCGCAATGACGCCGCGCGCGGGGTCGTAAAAACCCATCTCGGGAACGTTCATCTCGCCGATAACCGGCCCGGCATAGAGACCGGAGGCCAGCGCGAGTTGCGCGATCGCCGCTTGCGCCGCGACGGGGCCGCCGGTGTCGCAGAGCACCTTGAGCCGCCGCAGCGTCGAGACCGGCAAGGTCGAATATGCGTCCAGCCGCGTGTCGTCGCGGCCGTCGGCCGGCAGCACGGCCAGGACGATGCCGCGATCCCTAGCCAGTTGCTGCAGAGCCGCGAGCCCATACGTCCAATAGGACTCACCGCCGATCAGACGCACCAGAATGCCGCGCGCCTGCGACAGCGTACGCTCGATATAGGTGTCGACCGAAAGCGGATGACGGAGCTCTGCGAGATTGACGAGCCGCAGCGACGGCAGAGTGTCGCGGCCACGGCGCCAGCCGGCCGCGAACGCCGCAAGATCGGAATCCGAATACGAGAGCACCACGAGATCGGCCGGGTCCTGGCCGATGTCCCTTGGCGTCGCGGTCTCCTCGAGACCGCGGCTCTCGCGGAAGACGACGTGCATCAGATACCGAGTCCCGCCTTGATCGCGGCTTCATCAATATTTCCGTGCTCGCCGATCACGACGAGCTTTGACTGCCTGTGACCAGCGCCCCAGGGCTTGTCGAACTGGTGGCGCACGCGTTCACCGACTGCTTGCAACAGCAAGCGCATCGGCTTGCCCGCAACCGCGATGTAACCCTTGGCGCGCAGCACGTTTTGCTCGCGTGCGAGACGCTGGACCGATGCGACCAGCGCATCGACATCGGCGACTTCAGGAAGATCGATCACGACCGAAGCAAAATCATCGTGCTCGTGCTCTTCCTCGCCGTCGTGATGCGAAGGACGCGCAGCAAGATCTTTCTCGGCGGCAGCGCCGAGACCGAGAATGAGGCGCGCGTCGATCGCGCCATCGGTCACCGGCAACATCGGCACGCGGCGCGGCATCTCGGCGGTGATCGCCGCCTTGGCCGCTTCGAGGCCTGCCGCGCCCGCAAGATCCGCCTTGGTCAGCAGCACGATGTCCGCGCAGGCGATCTGGTCCTCGAACACCTCCGACAGCGGCGTCTCGTGATCGAGATTTTTGTCCGCCGCGCGCTGCGCTTCGACAGCAATCGGGTCGGGCGCGAAGCGACCAGCGGCGACAGCTTCGGCATCGGCCAGCGCGATTACGCCGTCGACCGTGATGCGCGAACGGATCTCCGGCCAGTCAAATGCCTTCAGCAACGGCTTTGGCAGCGCCAGGCCCGAGGTTTCGATCAGGATGTGATCGGGCCTTACCGGCCGCGACAGCAACTTCTCCATGGTCGGAATGAAATCGTCGGCGACGGTGCAGCAGATGCAGCCATTGGCGAGCTCGATGATGTTCTCTTCCGGGCAATTGGCATCGGCACAGGATTTCAGGATCTCGCCGTCAACGCCCTGGCTGCCGAACTCGTTGACGAGCACCGCAAGCTTCTTGCCGTTGGCGTTGGCGAGCAGATGCTGGATCAGCGTCGTCTTGCCGGAGCCGAGAAATCCCGTGACCACCGTGACCGGGACTTTTGCGAGCGAATTCATTCGGCGGTCTCCGGCACGACGGCCATGGGGGGAATGCGGGCAAGCGATTGCTTGCGGAAGATCTCGGGACGGCTGCGCCAGGGCACGAGGCCGTCGGGCGCGGCGGCATAGGCGGCGGCGCCCGCGACCACGTCGGGCGCATTCGCATCCGACAGGCGACCATAGACATAAGACCAGCGGCCGGGCGCGCTGAGCGCGACCGAGCAGCCCTGGCTGCATGCAGACAGGCATTCGACCGGAACTACATTGACGCCGTCGGGCACGCCGGCATCGAGGATCGCACCATGCAGGCGCTTGCCGGGTGTCGCCTCGCCCTCGCCGAGCGACTCCCCGGCACGGCAGGTGATGCAGACGTGAAGTGTGACGGTCATCGCCTCTTCCAGAATAAATAGCGGGAAGCGAAGAGGCGCACGAACCATTCTTGCGAAGGCCCGCTTCCCCGTCGCGGAACACCCCGTCCGCCGGTCCAAAATCGTCCGCGCTGGCAGGTCTCCCGGCTTCCGGAGCAGGGTTTCCCCTTCGATCCCCGCCTTCCCGATCCCCAAGGGGTCAGTGGCTTCGGGCATCTCTCCGGTCACGGTCGCGGGGGCGGCTGCATTTTGGAACCAAATCTTGCCGATTCGGACCCTATCGCATTCCCTCTTCGCCTGTCGTAGGACAGGAACCAACGCCGGGCCACCATTTGCCCCCGGCCGCCTCTTGTCAAGCCGAAGGACCCCGTCCGATGACGCCTGAACCGGATACCCAAACGGTCGACGAGACCGACGCCCGCCACGCCTCGAAAATGGCGAAGAAGAAGGTCGCCCGCGACAAGATCATAGCGACCAAGAGCGGTGAAAAGGGCCTCATCATCGTCCACACCGGCGCCGGCAAGGGCAAGTCCTCCTCCGCCTTCGGCATGATCGTCCGTTGCGTCGCCCACGGCTTCCCCTGCGCGGTCGTGCAGTTCATCAAGGGTGCCTGGGATACCGGCGAACGCCGCATGCTTACCGGCCATTTCGGCGACCTCTGCCAGTTCCACGCCATGGGCGAAGGCTTCACCTGGGAGACGCAGGACCGCGCCCGCGACATCGCCGCCGCGCGCGCCGGCTGGGAGAAGGCCAAGGAGCTAATTCTCGACCACAACCTGCGCATGGTCGTGCTCGACGAGATCAACATCGCGCTGCGCTACGACTATCTCGACATCGCCGAGGTCGTCGATTTTCTGGCTACGCAGAAGCCGCCGATGACGCATGTCGTGCTCACGGGACGCAACGCCAAGGACGAGCTGATCGAGATCGCCGATCTCGTCACCGAGATGACGCTGGTCAAGCATCCCTTCCGCTCCGGCATCAAGGCGCAAGCCGGCGTCGAGTTCTGAGCACGACGCGATGGCGCGCGCATTGATGATCCAGGGGGCCGGCTCGGACGTGGGCAAGTCGCTCATCGTCGCCGGCCTCGCGCGGGCCTTCACGCGACGCGGCCTGCGCGTGCTCCCGTTCAAGCCGCAGAACATGTCGAACAATGCGGCCGTGACCGTCGACGGCGGCGAGATCGGCCGCGCCCAGGCGCTCCAGGCGCTCGCCGCCGGCGTCGAGCCGCACACCGACATGAACCCGGTGCTGCTGAAGCCCGAGACCGATGTCGGCGCGCAGGTGATCGTGCAGGGGAAACGCATCGCGACCGCGCGCGCGCGCGAATATGCGGCGATGAAGCCGTCATTGATGGGCGCCGTGCTGGAGAGCTTTGGGCGGCTGAAGGTGCGCGCCGATCTCGTGCTGGTCGAAGGCGCCGGCAGTCCGGCCGAGGTGAACTTACGCGAGGCCGACATCGCCAATATGGGCTTTGCGCGCAAGGCCGATGTGCCGGTGGTACTGGTCGGCGACATCGACCGCGGCGGGGTCATCGCGCAACTCGTCGGCATCAAGACGGTGATCGACCCGGACGATGCCGCGATGATCCAGGGTTTTGTCATCAACAAGTTCCGCGGCGACCCCACGCTGTTCGACGACGGCTACAAGCTGATCGAGCAGAAAACATCATGGCGCGGCTTCGGCGTGCTGCCCTGGTTCACGCGCGCCGGCGAGCTGCCGGCCGAGGATGCGCTGGGCCTGAGCGATGCGCGCAAGCCGGGGCAATGCAAGATCGCATGTCTCGCGCTGTCGCGGATCGCCAATTTCGACGATCTCGATCCGCTAAAACTCGAGCCTGGCGTCGATCTCGTGATGGTGCGGCCGGGCGAAGCCATTCCCGGCGACGTCAGGCTCGTCATCATTCCCGGCTCGAAGTCCACCCGCGGCGACCTCGCCTTCCTGCGCGCGCAGGGCTGGGACATCGATCTCCTGGCGCACTACCGCAGAGGCGGCCATGTGCTCGGCCTCTGCGGCGGCTATCAGATGCTCGGACACAGCGTCACTGATCCCGATGGCATCGAGGGCCCCGCGGGCGACACACCGGGTCTCGGACTTCTGGACGTAGAAACGGTGATGAGCCCGCAGAAGACGCTGACGCGCATCGCGGCCGTGCATGCCGCGACGGATCAGCCGATCGAAGCCTACGAAATCCACATCGGCCGCACCGACGGGCCCGACCGCGCGCGGCCATTCGCAAAGCTGAATGGTGAACCGGAAGGCGCGATCTCGCGCGACGGACGTGTGCAAGGCAGTTATCTGCACGGCCTTTTCAGGTCGGATGATTTCCGCAAGGCGTTTTTGGCAAAGCTAGACATTCCCGCAGGCGACGAGCCGTATCACGCCAGGATCGAGAGTGCGCTCGATGCCCTCGCCGATCACATCGAGCAGCATCTCGACGTCGACGGCCTGCTCGCGCTAGCGCGCTAGAGCCGCGGCCAGACGCGTCCATTCGGATTCGCTGCCCGGAAGCCCGAGGCGCAGCCATGTCGGCTCTCGCGCGAACACGCGCGACCAGATCTGGCTACGCGCCAGCGTTTCCTGCGCGGCGAGCGCGTCGGGTGTCTCGTAGAGACGAAACAGTGGCGTCCCGCCAACGAGCGTCCAGCCTTGCGACTGCACCATGGCGTCGAGACGAACGCAGTCTCGCGCGAGCCGCGCGGATGTGGCTTCCGCCCAGGCATCGTCACGCAGAGCGCGGCAGCCAATCGCGATCGCCGCTCCCGAGACCGGCCACGGCCCCGACAACGCCGCGAGCCTGGCAATATCGGACGAATTGCCGAGCGCAAAGCCAAGCCGCAGGCCGGCAAGGCCATAGAACTTTCCGAAGGAGCGCAGGATCAGCAGCCCCGGCCGATCTGCTTCCGGTGCAAGCGACAGTTGCGGGTCCATATCGGCAAAACTCTCGTCGATGACGAGACGGCCGACGCGCGGCAGCAGCTCCAGCAAATCCTTTGACGGATGGCACCGGCCGTCGGGATTATTGGGATTGATGACAATGGCGAGGTCCGCGCCGGTCAGCGCCTCGAGCGCGCTGACCTCTTCCACCTCCCAGCCCGCGGCCGAGAGGACCCCGGCATATTCGTTGTAGGTCGGCGCGAGGATGCGCGCGCGACCGGGTGGTGCGAGTTGCGGCAGCAATTGAATTGCGGCCTGGGCGCCGCCAAGCGCAGCGACCGCCGCGCTGGTGCGGTAAGCGTGCCGCGCCGCCTGATGCAGCGCCTCGATCTCGGATCGCGACGGTAAGGCATTCCAAGCGCGCGAGCTCACCTCGCCCACGGGATAAGGCAGGCGGTTGATCCCCGTCGACAGATCGATCCAGTCCTCGGCGCGACCGCCGAAACGCTGCTGGGCCAAATCGAGATTGCCACCGTGCTCGCGCATGCGCTGTTCTTTCACGCGAAGACCAGGATCGCAAGGATTCCGGCGAGCAGCAGCATGGCGCGGCGATAAACCATCAGCCCCGTGCCGATGTCGGCGGCGAGCGGATCGCGCGCACCTTCATTCAGCCATGGCTCGTTCGTGGTGCTGCCGTGATAGATGCGCGGACCGCTGAGCCGCACACCAAGCGCGCCGGCCATGGCCGCTTCCGGCCAGCCGGCATTCGGCGAGCGATGACGGCGTGCATCCCGCATCATGCAAGACAACGCCTCGGATCGCTGTGGCGCAAGCAGCACGAACAGAAACCCGGTCAGCCGCGCTGGAATGAAATTGGCGACGTCGTCGATGCGCGCCGCCGCCCAGCCGAAGGCTTCGTGCCGTTCGTTGCGATGACCGATCATGGAGTCCAGCGTGTTGATCGCCTTGTAGCCCAAGATGCCGGGCAGACCGAACAGCGCGCCCCAGAACACGGGTGCGACAATGCCGTCGGATGCATTCTCGGCGAGACTCTCGATCGCCGCGCGCGCGATGCCGGCCTCGTCGAGCGTCAGGGGATCGCGGCCAACGATGCGCGAGACCGCGTCGCGTGCGGCGGCGATATCACCGGCCCGCATGGGATTTGCGACGGCAGCAACGTGGTCGAGCAAGGAGCGCAAGGCGACCAGCGGCCAGGCCAGGACGCCGACCAGCACGACCTGGATCCAGCCCAAGGGAGGCAAGGACTGAAGCGCCCAACCGAGCGCGACGGCGAGCGCGATCACGACGAGTGCGCCGGCAACGCCCGCGGCCCGGCGAAGCGCCGGCGGATCGGACGCACGATTCCAGGCGCTGTCGATGGCAGAGATCAGCCGGCCCAGCCAAGTGACGGGATGGCCGATCCGCGCGAACAACCACGACGGCCAGCCCAACAGGGCATCCACCGCCATCGCCACGACCATCGCACCGGCAAAACCCACGCACGCCTCCTGTCCCGCCCCTGTTGCGCAAACCCCGGCCGGAGCGCAAGCCCCCGGCTGGCGGATTTCGGCTTTGTCTTTGCCCAAGTTTGGTGATTAGTGCTGGCCGACAGGAGACTTTATGGCCGTCATTTTGATCACCGGCGGAGCACGGTCAGGCAAGAGCAAGCGTGCGGAAATGCGCACGCGCGCCTTTCCCGGGCAGCCGTTCTACGTCGCAACGGCCGAGGCTCTCGATGCGGAAATGGAGGCGCGCATCACCAAGCATCGCGCGCGCCGCGGAACCGACTGGATGGAACGCGAAGTGCCGCTCGATCTCGTGCCCGCGCTCGTCGCAACCGACGGCGGCGGCGCAAGGCTGGTCGATTGCCTGACGCTGTGGCTCTCCAACCTCATGCACGCGGGACGCGACTGGGAGCGGGAGATGACAGAGCTTGCCGGCTCCTTGCCCCGCCTGAAGAGCCCCGTCGTCTTCGTCACCAATGAAGTCGGCCTTGGTATCGTGCCCGACAACGCGTTGGCGCGCAGCTTTCGCGATGCCGCCGGGATCATGAACCAGACCATCGCGACGGTGGCCGACGAGGTCGAGTTCGTTGTCGCCGGCCTGCCGATGAAACTGAAATGACGCCGCGCGCCGAGCTTCTGCGGGACATCATCGCCGATCTCAGGATCGCGGCGTCCTTTGTCACGATCCTGCCGGTGGCATCGTCGAAGCCAGCGGGCGACGGGGCCATCGCGCGCGCGACCTGGGCGCTTCCCGTTGCGGGGCTGGCCGTCGGGCTTACCGGCGCTTTGGTTTATGCGATCGCCAGCCGGTTCGGCCTGACACCGCACCTTGCCGCCCTGCTCGCGCTGGCCGCGACCGCCCTCATCACCGGCGCGCTGCATGAGGACGGCCTTGCCGATACTGCCGACGGGCTCGGCGGCGGCCGCACGCGCGAGCGCAAGCTCGAGATCATGCGCGACAGCCGGATCGGCACCTATGGCGTCTGCGCGCTGATCCTGTCGTTCGGCCTGCGCTGGAGCGCGCTCGCGGCGATCGCCAATCCGTGGGCCGTCATGCTCGCACTGTGCGCTGCGCACATCGCTGCCCGCGCGGGCGTGCCCGCCTTCATGTCGCTGGTCACCCCTGCACGAACTGACGGCTTGTCGGCAAGTGCGGGATCTCCGCCGGGCCGCAGCGTCGCCATCGCCATCGCTGGTGGAACGCTCGCGCTTGGGCTTGCGCTTGGGCCGGGAAAGGCGCTCGTCAGCCTGATCCTGCTCTCCGTCGCCGGCCTGATGCTGGCGCGACTTGCCATCCGCCAAATCGGCGGACAAACCGGCGACATCCTCGGCGCGTTCGAACAGAGCGGCGAAATCCTCATTCTGCTGGTGGCGGCATCCTTCCGGATGGGAGGCTGATCATATGGTCGAGTTCGACAGCACTTTCCGTCAGCACTTGCGCGAACTATTCGTGTGGCGCCGCGACGTGCGCCGCTTCCGCAGCGATCCTTTGCAGGACGGCGCCATCGATCGCCTGATCGAGACGGCCTGTCTCTCACCCTCGGTCGGCCTCAGCCAGCCCTGGCGCTTCGTCATCGTCGATGACGCCGCACGGCGCCGAGCCGTGATCGACGACTTCAAAGCGTGCAACGCCGACGCGCTGAATGCCTATGCCGGTGAGCGCGCAGCGCGCTATGCCACGCTGAAATTGTCGGGTCTCGAACAGGCCCCCGGCCACCTCGCCGTGTTCGCCGACAAGGCCAGCGACATCGGTCACGGCCTCGGCCGCGCGACGATGCCGGAGACGACGGAATATTCCGTGGTTGCCGCAATCACCGCGATGTGGCTGGCCGCGCGCGCCGAAGGCATCGGGCTTGGCTGGGTATCGATCCTCAATCCGGATCGCATCCACGCCATTCTCGACGTGCCTGATACCTGGAAGTTCATCGCCTATCTCTGCATCGGCTATCCCGAACTCGAGTGCGACCAGCCCGAGCTGGAACAGGCAAAGTGGGAGCAGCGCCACGGCGCGGAAGAATTCACGCTGCGACGCTAAGCGCGTCCCCCATACGCGCTACGACTTGCTCCTGCCGGCAATTGCCGCCACCGGCGCGGGGCTTTCCTGCTTCTGGAACATCAACAACGGCCGGAGAATGACGCGGCCATAGGCTTCGTAGTGGTTCTGGGTCGAGACGGCCATCTTCAGCGGCGTCGCGTAATTGGCCTCGAACGTCAGGAACGACGCGTAGGTCCAGGAAAAGCCGACGCCGACCGAGCCCAGTTCGGTGATGCCGGGAAATGTCGAATATACCGCGCCCCAGTCGGTGAAGATGTAGGTGTCGAAACCCCTGAGCCATTGCGACCAATTGTAGTGCAGCTCGGCGTTGAAGTAGTAGCCGCTGTCACCGGACGCCGAGTTGGAGGGATAACCGCGCACGGTGGTGGGGCCACCGATCGAAAAAATCTGGTCGCCCGGCAGCAGCTTCTCCTGCGTGTATTGCCAGCTCGCCAGCACATTGGTGCTGAAATTCGCCGGGCCTGCGGCGCTGGTCGCGATCAACGAGCCGGTATAGGTGTTGAACGCGCGGTTGTTGCCAAGCACATGGTCTTGCCACTCGATGTAGTTCACGGCCGGCGAGACAGTGATCGAATAGGTGTTGCCGGAATTGGTCACCGAGAGGCCCGCCGTGGCCTTGTCGTAATGATCCTGGGTCACGGCGACCGTGGCGAAGCGGCTGACCGTCTTGCCCTCGGTCTCCGCGGCGTTGAGCAGCACCAGCCAGTTCTGCGTCACCCAGACCGGTTGGCTGAAATTGACCGCGGCCTGGCTTGAGCGTCCGGTGACGTCGAGCGCGACGAACGGGCCCTGGATGATCTTGATCTTGCCTTCGGTGTAGCTGACACCGACGCGGCCACCCCAGGGATTGACCGGAACGCTGTAGGCGGCGTTGCCGTTGAGATTACCGTCGGAACGGACACCGTAGAAGGTCAGGCGGTCGTCGACGCCGAACAGACCGTGGCGCTTGTAGAAGGCCCCACCCTCCCAACGCCCGGTGTTTTCCGCGCCCTGGTTGTCGGTGAAGAGCTGCAGGGTGTCGATCGGCGGCTCGATCACCGCGAACTGGAGATCGGTCAGGCCGAAGCTCGTGCCGGGCTGGAGCAGCGCCTTGATCTGCACGTCGTTGGTTCGGTTGAACCAGATCACATCGCGATTGAGTTGTGGAACGTCGAGGACCTCGCCTTCAGGCTCCTTCACGCGCTGAAGGATGTAGTCGGTGCGCGTCTGCTTGTTACCCTCGATGGTCGTCTTCTGGAGCCGGCCTTCGGTCAGCTTGACGCGGACGATGCCGCCCTTGGCATCCTGCTCGGGCAGCGTCGCTATGCCCGTGACGATGCCGCGCTCGGTGTAGATGGCATTGATGTCGGCGACGAGCTGCAACAGCGAGGCGATGTCGACGTTCTTGCCGACATACTTCTTCGCGATCTCGTCGAGCTCGGCCGGCGTGATGAACTTCGAGCCGTCGAACTCGACCTTGCGCAGGCGGAATTTGGGGCCGCCCGGCTTCAGGAGCTGGGACTTTTCCCGCTCACCGCCGATCACCGCCGGCCCGTTGAGCTTCGGCGGCGCGCTCTGCTGTTCGAGCTGCCGGCGCTGCCGGTCGACGTCGTTCTGGATCACGCCGGGATTGATCGAGGGCACCTGTGCGCGTGCGGGAGCGATGCAGCAAGCTGCCAGCCCAACCCCAAATGCTGCCCCCAGAATCCGCATTCCAAATCCCGTTACCATGCCTGTGCCAGACGGCCAATCGCCGACCTCGCCGTCTCGACCGCCGCATCCTTCCAGCCCGTGCGCCCCACGCGCTGCCCCTGGCGGCGCAGCTTGCGCATGTCGTTCAGTCCTTCGATGTTGACGGCCGGGCCGGACCCGACGGTCTCGATCGGCCGCGGCGTCAGCAGCGCGTCGAGCCGCGCCTGACCGGACAGACCGAGCAGGTAGAACGTCCCCCCGCCCTTCTTCGCGAGCCAGGTCTCGATGCTCTCCTTGCCCTCGCCGTCAACCGGGATGTTGCGCACCATGCTCGCGCCGGTGAAGTCGTTGCAGCAGGTGTGGGTCGAGCCGTAGTTGGTGACGGTCGCCGAGACGTCGCCGGTGTAGAACACCACATAGGCGTTGCTGACACTGGCGTTGCCGACCTGGCTCATCGTGAACACGCCGCCCGGCTGATAAAGCTGGAGCGACGGCCCGTTCGTCGGTGCCGGCGAACGGTTGTCCAGCAGCACCTGCTGGGTGGCGGTGGTGAGCATGAGCTGGCCCGGCACATAGCCGTTCAGGATCGTCACGGAGTGCGCATCGGTCAGGAAGTTCGCGTCCACCACCTTGAACTGGTTGACGATGATGGTGTCCGGATCGATCGAGATGTTGGCGTATTTCGCGGTACCGCCATTGTAGCCGGTGATGTTCATGATCAGCGGAACCGACGGGTTCGAGCGGACCTGCTCGCCCTTGACGTTGATGGTATCGGCGGCGAGGTCGAGCTCCTTGACCACGCTGACCCAGTTGATGGTCAGGTCGCCCGATGAAATCAGCTTGATCACATTGCCGCTGATCCGGTCGAACGAGACCCCTCCGGCCACATCGAAATGCGTATCGCCGTTGGCGGAGATCGATCCGCCGCGGAGCGAACCGGTGTCGGACTTGACGTCGATGCCGCCGGCATCGCCCGGGATTCCCGTCGTGGTCAGCTGGCTGAAGACGATGTCGTCCACGGCATGCAGGGTCTGCGTGCCGCCGCTCGTGGCGGTGCCGAGCGTGATCCCTCCAGCCGTCGCAGTGATGCCGAGCGTGCCGCCGACATTGAGATTGTCCCACCTGACAACGGTGCCCTGCAGAAGTGCGTTGCCGGTCGAAGCCGTGAGGTTATGACCGGTGTTCGCGCCCGCCGCCAGCAGTCTTGCCGAGCCGTTGGCCGAGACCGAACCCAGCGTCGTCACGCCGCCCGAGATCACCGTCTGCGCCAGGATGAAGCCGTTATCAGCCGTGACATTGATGTTGCCGACGTCGCCGCTGTAGCCGGTTGCCGCGAGCGACTTGAACGTCACGTTCTGGGTGGCGTGGACCGTCTGCGACCCGCTGCTGTCGGCGGTGCCGATGACGATGCTGCCGTTGTTCGCCACGGCGCTGAAGGAGCCGCTCGCGCCCGCCGCCGTGCCCGCCAGCACCTGGTCGAGCGTCAGGCCACCGGTGCCGAGGATGTCCACGCTACCCTTGACCGCGGAGAGCAGGCTCGCCTCGGTGTCGGTCAGAGCCTTCAGGTAGATGCCGCCGGCACTCGTGCTTGCCGACAGCCGCGCGGCGCTGAGGATGAACCGGCTTGTCGCGTTGCCGATGCCGTTGGATGCGCTCAGTGCGACTTCGGCGCCTGAGCCGGACGCGACGACCTTGATCTGGCCGTCGCCGTTGTCGATGATCGCCCCCAGCGAGGCGACGCCACCGGCGGTGACGATGATCGAAGGCGCGTTCGAGGCCGCCGCATAGGACAGCGACGAATTCAGCTGGCCGATGGTCGCGTCGCCGGTGGTGGTCACGGAGATCACGCCGGCCGCGTTAATGGCGGCGTAAGCTCCCATCGACAGTGTCGCGGCCACCAGTGTCACTCCGTCCGAGCTGCTGGTCGCCGTCACAGGCGCCGTGCTGGTGCCGGCCGTGAAAGTCATGCCGCGGTTGGCAAGCAGTTGCATCAGGCCGCCGCTGGTGATGTCCGCATTGATGGTGAGCACGCCGCGCGGAACGTTCAGCGTCAGTGCTCCGCCAGCCGTCAGCGTTCCATAGGTGCCGCTCGTGCCGACCACGAGATCGCCGGTGACCGCGAGGATGCTGAGATCGCCGACCGCCGAGCCGGTCACGGCGCCGGAGATATTCACCTGCACGGGCTGGAAGGTCGAGCCGTTGAAGCTGATGCTGCCGCCGGCACGCAGATCGAGGTCGGTGCCCAGAATGTGGATCGCGGTACGGTCTGAGAAGCCGGATTCGGCGTAGATGCTGCCGGTCGCCGCGAGCTGAATTGCATTGCCGGCGGCAATGTTGCCGAGGATGAGATCGCCGGTGGTCTGCTTCACATAGATGCCCTGCGCCGACGAGACCTGGTCGAGCTGATCGTTGCTCGGATCAGCGAACGCGATCTGGATCGCGTTTGCATTGGCTGCGGGATTGCTTCCGGCGGCCCCGGGGGCACCGACATTGCCGTGCTCGGCGATCAGGGTCAGGTTGCCGATATCGCCGGAGATCACGGGCGTACCGGTCACGCCGGCGGCGGCGGTGATGCTGGTCACGGCGTCGAGCTTGACGTCGCCACGGCCGGTCACTTCGATGCCGTTGGCCTGCGCGGCCGCGATCGGGCCGTAGTTCGCAGTGACGCCGCCGAGTGTAAGGCTGTTCTTGCTGCCGAGATAGACATTCGTCAGCGACTTGGCCGAGATCGCGATCGGGTTGTCGACAACGACGAGGTTCTGCTGCGACAGGCTGACCGTATATGTCACGACATGGGTCGTCGGGTCGGTGACCGCGCCGACAGTGAGCTGACCGGGGCCGGCGGTCGCGAGCAATCCCCTCTGCTCCGGCGTCAGCGACGAGGAATCGACGCTCGTGAAAGTGAACGCCTGCGGCGCGGCCGAATTGCCGACCGAACCGTGCGGCGCGTAGAGCATGATCTGGTTGGCGCTGACATTGGCCACGACGTTCTCGTCGATCGGCGGCGGTGCGGCGCCGACGGCCGACGACGAGACGGTGTAGGCGAGCTGGCTCTGCGTCCATTGTGAGCCCGCCGTGATGATGCTGTAGACCGTCTCCGTCGATGCGAGCGTGTAGGTGTAGTTCGCATTATAGGCGTTGAGCGCCGTTTGCAGCGCCGTATTGCTCGGCAGGCGCTGATTGGCTGTCGTTACGCCGTCGAACAGCTTCGTGAACAGGGTCGACGACAACGAGCTGCCGAACACGGTCGCCAGCGGATCTGCCGGTGCGGTGCCGAGCAATGTCGTCAGCGAGGTCTTGAGCTCGTCGGTCGTGATCTTGCCGAGCAGGAACTGATCCCTCAGGAACCGCGTCGTGGCCTCGACCTTCATGTCCGTCGTCGAGACGTTCGCGGGATCGATGCCGAGCTTGGCGGCCACTTGCGCCCGCAGCACCGTCAGCCCCACCGAAGTCGGGTTGTAGGTGCTGCCGTTCGTGAACGCGATGTTCTTGAGCTGGAAGTAGTCGTTGTAGGCCGACGTCACCATCGACTGGTAGCTGTTGACGGCGTTGGTGGCGGCGTTGCCGCTGAGCAGGTCGAGGCTGGCCCAGACATCCTGCAGATGCTGGCTCTGCGCCTGGGTGAGACCAACCGCTGCCCTTCCGTTCAGGATGCTCGCCTGGTTGCCGTCCGAGCCGGCGGCCTCCAGGAACACCGGGCCGCCGCTCGACTGGACCGTGCCGAGGCGCAAATCGCCCTTGGACTGCACGATGTAGGTGCCGGTGGCCGAGGCGCTGTCGAGAACCCCGCCGTCGACGCTGCCGCCGGCCTGCGTCGTGCCCGTCGCCTGGATCACCAGCGGATTGATATTGGTAAGCGTGCTCGCGCCATTGACGACGCTGCTCGTCGCGCCGATCGCGCCGGCGGTGGAGTTGATCTCGACGTTCTTGCCGATCACGACGGGGCTGGCGACGTCGTAGGGCGAGGCCGAGTTGATGTCCCCGGTCGCCGAGATAAAGACACTGCCCTGCGGCGTGCTGCCCGCCGAATTTACCTTCACCTGATTGATCGAAAGCGAGCCGATGGCCGCGATCGCGATGTCGTGGTCGATCGAACTCGCCGTCAG
The DNA here is from genome assembly GCF_023073375.1 of Bradyrhizobium sp. 197. Taxonomy (NCBI): domain Bacteria; kingdom Pseudomonadati; phylum Pseudomonadota; class Alphaproteobacteria; order Hyphomicrobiales; family Nitrobacteraceae; genus Bradyrhizobium; species Bradyrhizobium sp. 197. The sequence goes on from NZ_JADPJJ010000079.1 coordinate 122,933, forward strand.
GCTGCCGCCATAGACCTGCACCTGGACGGGAACACCGTTCGCGCCGATCGTGCCGATGCCGCCGTCCGCCGAGAGAATTACGCTCCGGCCCGATATCATCGGGTTGTTCGCGTTCGTCCCGCTGGTGATGGCCGAATTGGCCCCGGTGGCGTTGACCGTCGTCGTGCCCGAGAGGTTGTTGATCGGACCGTTGACGACGATGCCGGAATTCGAAGTGACCAGAACCGTGCTGTTGCCGCCGCCGCTGAACGAGATGTTGATCGGGTTCGACGCCTTGACCGTATTGGTCAGCGTCAGTGTCAGGTGATCGTAGATCTCCTGGTACCAATTGTACTGACCGTCCGCGCCGCAGCACTTCTCGGGATGGGTGTTGCCGCCGCCGGTGTGATAGGAACCGGTCGCGGTAACGACTTCCTGGAAGTTCGAGGTCTGTGGGCCAGTGCTGCCGCCGCCGCCCTGGGCCTGCTGCACGTCCGAAACCAGGCTGATGGTGCGGGTCCAGTTCTGCCCGGTGGCCGCGTTGGGCGTATAGTGCCAGCCGTAGTCGAACTGCGTCGAGTCCGTCGGACGATCCAGCGTAGCCGTATCGACCCACTGGTAGAACATGTTTGCCTTGGTCGCGTACTGGATGCCTGCCGTGCCACTGAGGCTGGTCAGCATCGTGTCGGTGTACTGGCTCGCATTGACGCCGCTCGTTTGATACGTCGACACCTGCTGGCCGCCCGCAGCGGAAGGATTGTAGACGTACCACGTCGTCTGCTGCTTGAGCTGATCGACGATCTCGATCACGCTCGGTGCGCTGACGCCGGTATTGATGGTGTTGGTGACGAGCTGCAGGCCGGTTGTGTTGTTAACCGTGATCGAGCCGGCGCCACCTTTGACCGCGATAGTGCCCTGGGAGACACCATCCTGGGTCGACGTCGAGATGATTTTGCCGTTCAGATAGACGTAGCCGCCCGAGCCCTGCACCACGCCGTTCACGAGGATCTGGTCGGTGAGAGCGTTGTACTTGACCCCGATCTTGATGTCGCCTGCGGCCTCCGTCGTCGCGGAGGCCGTGATGTCGTAATAGCTGCCGTTCCGCGCGTTGACCTGGGCCTGGGCAAAGTCCGCGCCCGCATTGCGGCTCTTGAGGTCGTTGATGGCGGTCAACGTGGTGCCGCCGATGTCGACCGAGTAATCGCTGCTCGTGCCGCTCTGGATCGTGCCGTTGATGTTGATGACCCCCGCCGAGATGATGATCGCCTTGCCGAAGATGAAGGGCGCGTTATCCGGCGGGTTGGTCCCCGTGGGCGCGGTCGAGCTCCAGTTCGAGGACGAGTTGGATTGCGCGGTCCTCGGCGTGATCACGTCGGGCTGGATATTGACGACCTGGAAATAGGCAGAGCACCCCGCGCAATTGAATGGCGAGTAGAACGTAGACGTGTGGTTGGTGGTGGTGGTGTTGCCCTGGGAATCTGTCGAGGTCGTGGTGTAGTCGTAGGTCGAGTTGCTGTAGACGCCCTGGCCGGTATAGGTATCCCGCTCCCACGGCGCGGTGGTGATGGTCTGGCGCGTCGGCCCTTCCATCTGCCCGAGCACGGTGGTGCTCCCAACGCTGCCGGCGTTGGGGTTGCCGCTACCCGGCGCCCCCGATCCCATCGGCAGGAAGATCGCCGAATAGAGCGACAGGCCGTCGTAATACAGTTCCAGCATGCGCGCAGTGAAGATCGTGCTGTTGGCGGCCGTTTGCTGAACGCCGTTGTTGCCGTCGACGCAGCAGTAGTAGAAGTACGGGTGACCGGCTCCCCCTGCGATATGCGGAGCGGTCGCGTAATCGCCATAGGCGCCGAGATAGGTCGCCGCCGCCATCACCGCCGTCAGCGTGTCGTCGTCAGCCGGCTTGAATTCGACGCCGGCCCATTGCGAGAGAACATCGTGGTTGGAGGTGTAAAAGCTGCCAATGCCGCCGAGGAAGACGAACGAGCCGTTGGGCGCCACCATCTGGACGGTCGCGGCATTGAGTGACTGCGACGCGACGATGCTGCCGAGATTGTTGGTGATCTTGAGCAGGCCGTTCTCGTTGTTGACGGCACCGTCGAAATAGATGTCGGGCGTGCGGGTTAGCTGGTTGCCGTTCTGGTCGACGCCGAGCCCGCTGGAGGGATCCAGGCGGTTGTAGGTGGCCGAGATGTCGATGATCGGCGTCGCGCTCGGCGTGGCGGTGAAGGTCACGTTGGAGTGCGAATCCGGGTCGACATGGTCGATCTGGCGGTAGGTGATGTTTCCTCCGGTTACATTGGTGACCGTGAGGTTGGCCAGGTCCATGAAGTCGAGACCCCTGTTCTCGATCTTGATCATCGGCGAACTGCGCGCGATCACCGCCGGCGCAGTCGGATTCGTGCCGCTGTTTCCAGTCAGCTTCTGCGCCAGGATCGAGACGTTGCCGGCGGACACCAGCATATCGCCGAATGCGAAGGCATTGCCGGTGGAGTCGGAGGTGTACGGCGCCTGCTGGATCAACGCGTTGATCTGGCGCTGGAAGTCGCCGGTCGGATCGGTGCCTGACGGCGACATCGTGGCGGGCGCCGCGGGCGTCGCCGCCGCCAGCTGTGAGCGAATTTGCGTCTCGGTCAGACCGGTCAGCGTGACGAGCTGGTTGACGACGCTCTGGTAGGGATTGAAGCCGCCGACGATGGTGTACTGGACCACCTGGTGGTTCCAGCTCATCATCGGGTTGAAGTGGTCGACGTCGGCGACATATTCGAGGGTAGGTGTCGACGAACCGCCGGACAGCAGTGACAAGTAGGGACTCGTCGTGCTCGCGGTCGGCGTGCTCGCACCTATGTCGATCGTAATGGTGATATCGTTGTTGATGCCCGCCACCACCAGGCCATTGAGCGCGACATCGCCGGTTCCGCTGGTGTGGCTGTGGTTATCGCTGTTCTTGGCGCTGAAGATGTCCAGATACGGATTGTAGTTGCTGCCGTTGCCGGAGGCCGTGACCTGACCCTGGGTCGCTCCCAGGGAAATGTTCTGTACGCCGAGCACGCTCGAGGTGTTGGCGAGCGTCAGGCTTGTGGTGTCATCTGCATTGGCCGTGCCGCGGTAGAGCGTCGAGATCGGAATCGCGGTGTTGTTGTAGACAACCGTCGTCGCGGTTGCCTGCACGCTGCTGAAGATGATGGTATCGCCCGACATGCCGGCAAAAATGTTGATCTGGCCCCAGGCCTCGACCTTGGCGTTGTTGCCGACATTGACGGCCTGGTTGGCGTGCACCCAGGTGTTGGTGCTGGCGCCGACGCCGGCGATCGCGCCGTAGAGGCTGGCATTGGCATTGTTGGCCGCCGCCATCTTCGCCGCCGAACCAATATAGATCTTGCCGACGCTGAAGAGTTCGCGGGCGTTGATGTTGACCGCGAGCGTGGCGTTTGCCGTCATGTTGGATTCGGCGCCGCCGCCCGCGAAGAAGCTGGCCGTGGCCAGGCTGGCAGTGTCGTTGGTGTTCAGCGTGTTGTAGGCCTCGATGTTGATCACCGCCGCCGAGGTCCGCGGATCGCCGTTGAGGCTCAGGACCGTGCCGGAGCCGATGTTGGTGGTGACGGTCTGGGTGACATGGGAGTCGCTGAGTGCGGCAGCGCCCGAGAACGTGCCGCCGGAGCCCGAACGCGCGCCGCCACCGGCCTGGTTGACGATGTCGTTGGAGATGACGACCATGTTGCCGCCGGCCGAATTGATGATCAGGTGGTTTCCGATCTCGGCAGTGGTGGTCGAGTTGACGTCGTTCTGCGCCTTGCCGGCGGAGACACCGGCCGTGGACGCCTGATAGGCGTCACCGCTGGCGGCATAATTCGTGGTGTGCTTGGCGTTGATGCTGAGGCCGCCGAAATAGACCGTGTCATCCGTCGTGCCACCGTCGAACCGCGCATCGGTCACGGCGGTCGAACTCGTGGTTGCGACCGCAGCGGCGCCGGCGTAAGTGCCGCCCGCGCCGACCGTCGCGTTGGAGACGTTGGTATCCTTGCCGGTGGCCGTGATCTGGAGGATGCCGGTGTAGTCAGTGTGATTCAGATGAGCCGTGTCCATATCCACGGGCGCGCCCAGATAGGCGTAAGTGTGCGCGCTCGACGACGTCTGGGCGACGGTCGCACCCAGCGCCAGGAACCCGGTCGAAAGGCCGGTCGCCTGGGCGTATTGGCTGCTGTCATTTTCGGCCGCAATGACCACGTCGCCGTTGGGAAGCGTAATCCCCGTTCCGCCGTACGCGCTGACCGTCGCGTTCTCGGAAGCCATGGCCAAGCTGCCCTGCGCGCCGATCAGCGAGCCGCCGCCACCTGCGAGCGCCCAGGCATAGGTCGTCGTGCCACTGGTCGGGACCAGCGCCATGGCGGTCACGGCGAGCGCACCGCCCGAGAAGACGGCATTGTCGCCGACATCGGCCGTGACCGTGGCTCCGACCGTGGACTTGGCGACGGCGACGCCGACCGCGCCGCCGCCGACCGAGACGCCGATCGCGGTGCTCGACAGATTGGGCGTGATCGACGCCGTCACGAGCGTACCGACGCCGGCCGCGGAGGTCGTGATCGAGGAGCCCGAACCGATCTCCGCAAGCACCGTCGAATTTTCGTGAGCCTCAGCGTCCGCACCGACGCCGGCGACGATACCGCCGCCAAGCGCCGTCGAGGTCGTGGTCAATTGCCCGGCGCCGGACGCGCCAACCGCCAGGGTCGAGGTATTGACGACGGCGTCGTCAAGAACCTTCGCCGCGACCGAGCTCGATCGTCCCGCGGTGGCGATCGAAGCGCCGACCGCCACGGCACCGCCGGTGACGCCGCCCGTGAAGACGACCTGGGTCGACGAGTCCAGCGCCATGACGGCGACGCCGTCGCCGCCCGTGCCGGTGATTTGGCCGCCGAGCTGCGCGGTCACGGTGTTGGCAACGTTGCCGACCGCCACGGCTGCGTCCGCGCCGAAGTAAAGCGCGGCACCGCCGGCGATCGCCTCGGTGTCGATGGTCTTGCCGGCATAAGGTCCGGTGCTGGCGTCCTTGACCACCGCAGCAACAGCCACGGAAGGCGCGGATACGACCGCGCTCAGATTGGCGAGCACGCTGCTGCTGACGCTGGTGTAGCCGATGCCGGCGCCGATACCGACGTTCTTCGCAAAGCCGGCGCCGAGCAGATACATCTTGGCCGCGTTGGCGCTGGTGGCGGCGACATTGACCTGCGTGCCCGTGACGTTGCCGCCCGCGATCTGCGCCGTGACGCCGTCATTGCCGCCGGTCAGCACGCTGCTGACGTCGTAGGTCGAGGTCACGTTGGCATTGTTCGGATTCCCGGCGGTGCCGCTCGCGACCGCGTTGCTGCCATGCGAAGAATTCGTGCCGGCGTTCACCGACGCGATGGTGCCGTTGCCGCCCTGATTGAGCTGGCCGGTCTGCTCGCCCTGCGTATCCGGATCGGCGGTATTGGTGCCGATGATGATGACGCCGACGGTCGCACCGATGCCGACGCTTCCGCCGATGCCGGCGGTGACCGCGTAGGACAGCACTTCCTTGGTGCTGAGCGCCCCGACATTGATCGCGCCGGACGAATTCAAATTGCTGTTGCGGCTTTCCGCAATGGTCTGGCTCTTGAAGACAATGACGTTCGCCGCGGCACCAACGCCGACGCCGCCTCCGCTGGCCCCGATCGCGAGTGCACCCGCGATCTCCTTGATCGCCACGTCCTCGTTCGCGTTGATGGTGACCGCGCCGGCCGCGCCTCCCGTGGGCGATTGCAGCGTGGTGTCGTAGACGCCGGCGATGGTGGTGTTGTTTGCGATCTCGATGTTCGCCATGCCGGCGATCGCCGCCGTCCCTGTCGAAAGCGCGCCGCCGACTGCATAGGCCTCGAAGCGGTTCTTCGTTTTGGCCTCGACGTCGAGCGCGCCGGTCAGATTGACCGCGGTCGTATGCGCCGCGCCGTTGCCCTGGTAGTGGAATTCGTCGCCGACATAGGCCTCGGTCCGGTTCGCCGAGACCTGGACCAGAAACGCCGCGCCGATCGCGGCCTGGCTGCCATAGGCGCCGGAGCCGTTCGCGGAGAAGATGCCGGTGTTGTTGTTGGCGTTCACCGTCAGTGACGCGGCCGTCAGCGCGCCGCCGTCGACATAGGCTTCCGTCGTGGCCTGGAACACGTTCAGCCCGACCGAGCCGGTGTTGAACCCGATCGCGATCGAGGACGCGTCCTGCTCGGCGTTGGCCTTCACGGTGACGGCGCCGACCGTCGGGCTCGGCGACTGGACGCCGCCGACGGTGGCATTGGTGATGTAGGCGCGCGTGTCGCGCGACATCGTCGTGCTGATGATCGTGGCGCCGCCGCCGCCGTTGCCGGTGGGCGGAATGATGCCGGCGCCGAGCGTGCCGGAATAGGAGAAGCTCGACGCGGCCACCTCGATCTGCGGCGCCAATGTCGAGGAGGTCAGGCGCGTGTCGATGGCTGCGCTGTCGATATAGGCCCTGGTCGCCCCGCTCATCACATTGGTGATCGGGTTGATCATGATGGCGATGCCGCTGCTCGCGGCGAGCGACGCAACGTTGGCCACGACCGCCTGGTGCGAGCTTGCCACGACGGCGAGGCCGCGCAAAGCGTCCTGGTTTTCAGAGAGGTCGGGCGTGCTGTCGCTCGGCGCCCGGGCGGTGCCGAGATCGAAGGCATGGACGAGCGTGCCGTTGTTGACCGACAGCGTATCGGTCGCGCTGGTTCCGCGCGCATCGACCTTGGTGTTCGCCCCGCTGATATAGGCCGCGGTGGTTCCGGTAATCTGGTTGGTCACCAGCGAGCCCGCGGCACCGCCCGCGCCCTTGCTGATCGACACGGCGCCCGCGAACACCGCCGCCTTGTCGTTGTTGCCGGCGATCACGGCAACGTTGTTGGCGGCGATCACGTCGGCGCCGTTGATACCGTTGGTGCCCGCAGCGGTGATGTTGGCGGTGACGTTGGTCCCCATCAGATTGGTGGCGACCGAACCGGCCAGGCCGACCTGCGAGGACATCGCGATACCAACGGCGATGGTCGAGATACTGGTGTTCGAGTTCGCGCTGACGGCGACGCTGCCGGAGGCGGTCAGCTTGGAGCCGGTGACGCCGGCGCTGACATAGTTGGCGATGCTGCTGTAGACAAGCGCCAGGCCCGCGGCGCTGCCTTGCGTCGAGGCGCCAGCGATAGCGGCGGCTCCGGTGATGCTGGAATTGTCGCTCGCGCTGACGGAGATGTTGGAGGCCGTCACGGTCGATTGCGTCGGGTCGGACTGGTTGTTGCCGATAGCCGCCGTAACGGTATTGGCGATCGAGCTGATCGTCATGCCGCCGACGCCGGCAAACTGGCTGGTCGCCAGGCCGAATCCGATCGTGACCGACTGGATCTTCGTGGTGTCGAGCGCACTCACACTGACACTGCCGAGGGTCGACATCCGGACGTTGGCGATATAGGCCGAATGCGTCGTCGCGATGGTATCGTACACCATCGAGGCGCCGACATTGTTCTTGCCGGCCTGGATGGTGCCCGCAACGGAGACGATGCTGGCGCCCGGACCGTTACCCGTGCCACCGTTGAGCGCCGCCGCGCTGAAATCGATGCAGTTCTGCGTGCCATTGCCGGCGGCAGCCGTGCACGTGTCCGATGCGAGATGATTGTTGTTCGACTTCTTGACGAGATTTCCGAGCGCCGTATCGAGATCCGACACAGCGCCGCTGTCCGCCAGCACCGTCACGCGCCCGACGTTGATGTTCACCGTCGAGCTGCTGCTGATATAGGCCGTCGTCGTGGGCGTAATCTCGTCCACCACGATCGCACCGGCAAGCCCGTTGCCCCCTGCCCCGCCCGTGGCCGCACCGGCGGCAATGACGCTGGCGCTGTCGGCCAGCACCAGCAGACTGTCATAATTCGAGATCGACGTGCTGCGGATATGCGCGTCGGTGGCATTGCCGCCCGCGGGATCGGCAATCGACGCGTAAGTCAGCCCGATGCCGACACCGGCCTTGCCGCCGGACACGTAGAGCGAGCCGCCGCCGATTGCGATGTTCGTGGTCTGGTAGGCATCGACCTCGATCGCGCGATTGGTCCCCGTCGCGTAGCCCGTGATGGTCGAGCTCTCGATATAGGCGTTGGCGCTGTCCGTCATGATGCCGACCGACCCCGACAGCGCGGCCGCATTGGCTGACGTTCCGCCCGCCACGCCGATGGCGACGACGGTTTCCGACCCGCCATTGAGCGCCTGCACCGTCACAGACATCTGGTTCTGCATCGTGGTGCCGTAGATATATGCGAGCGTGGCATTGTTGGACATCGCAGCCGCGATGGCGGCGCCGATCGCGGCTCCCTGAGACGACGACCCGGACATGTTGGCCGCGGCGGAGCCGGAGCCGTTGCTGAGGATCGTGTCGTTGAGTGCCTGCACGATCGTATTCGTGTTCACCGCGGTCGCCGTGGTGAATTTGTTGACCGACGTATTCCTTATATAGGCACTGGTTCCGAGCGAGACGTCGCTCACGGACGAGCTGCCCGCAAGGTCCATGGTGAAGCCGCTCGTGCTCGATCCCGAGCCCGAGCTGATCTTGTTTGCAGCCAGCGCAATCCCCGCCGGCCCGCCGGTCGCGGCGGCACCAGCGGCGCCCGCCTTGTCGGCGAAGCTGGACAATGACGGCTCGGAAATCGAAGCCGCGACGGCCGCTGCCGTGATCCGGCCTGAGGTGGTGGCGCTGATGGTGAGGTTGTCGGCGTTGACCGAGCCGCTTCCGCCGCTGTTGCCGGCAAACGGATCGTCGGTGCTGAACGGCCCGGGCCGGATGTCGGAATGATTGTCGCCGATATAGGCGGACGTATCCATATTCGCGCCCAGATAGGCAACGGACAATCCAACCGCCGAACCGCCGCCGACATTGACCGCGCCGGCGATCGTCACGACCGACAGATCCTGTTGCGCCAGGATGTTGAGGGTCGGAGAAAAGACGCTGGCCTGGCTGGAGATCGAGGCGTGCGTCGTGTTGTTGAGGAAGCCGAGCGAGGTGATGCCGTTCAGCGCCAGCGCGCCGGCGGCCTTTCCGGACGACGGCGCGACGGCGATGAACTGATCCGAGGTGATCGCGTTGACGGCGATGTCGTCCGCCGCCCGCAGCGACGCACCGTCCGAAACGCCGGCGATCGTGCTGGTGTTGAACTGGACGAAATTGAGCGAGCCGCCCACCGAGGAGCCGCCGGACGTGTTGCCGGGCAGGAAGCCGAGTGTACCGACATTGCCGGCGGCGTCGATCGACGCCGTCGTCGTCGTCGCCGCGATCTGGATGCTGGCGTCGTAGGTGTGGACGTCGCCGTTGTTCACCGTCGCGGACCAGCTGCTGCCGCAAGCCGCCGTGCATGTCGCGGTCAGGCTGGCGCTGCTGGCCACCCACGCCGTGGTGTCGTTGTTCACGACGAAATGGTTCATCGAGCCAGCGACGGCGGCGGTGTCGCCCGCGTCGGCCGTGGCGTTAGCATAGCTGGTCAGAATGTTGCCGCCGACGCCGAGATTGCCGTTGAGGTGACTGAGAACCTCGGTCAATCCGTCCCACTTCAGCCAGGTATTGGTGATCGGCATCCAGGTGCTGGCGTCGACGGCGATGTTGGCCGCATTGATCACGGTGCCGCCGCCGATATAGGCGTTCGAATTGTGGTTGAAATTGCCCCATGCGACCGCGGCGCTGATCGCGACTCCCTCGCCGCTCGTGGGGTCCGAGGCGATCGCAGAAGCCGTGGCGTTGCTACGCACGCCGCGGTCGATGAGAGTGCTGACGACTGCGACATTGCCGCTGACATAGAGGCTGGGCGCGCCGCCGCTCGGATTCTGCCCGATCGACGCGGTGGCGTTTTCGGTGCTGTTGGCCAGCGACAGCGCGGCGGCGGCCTTCAGATCGAAATTCACCGGCATCAGCGGGATCATATGCTGAGCGATGATCGAGCCCGGGCTGGCCGTGGAGACCATGAAATCCTGGATCGCGCCGATCACGGCCGGCGTACCGACGATGGTCGAGGCCATGGTCGAGTTGCTCGTGGTATTCGACGTCGCCTCGACCATCACGGAGCCGTTCATCCGGGACGACGCGCTGGTGCCCAGTGACGAGCCGAGCTTTGCGGTGGCGGACGTGGTAACGTCGCTGATGGCGAGCGCCCCGCCGATGCCGCCGCTCGCGTTCGGCGTGCTTAGCGCGACCGCCGTGGCACTGGTCGAGAACGAGTTGTTGTTGATCGCACGTACCGTCAGCGAGTTGCCTGATGCAATCACGTTGCCGACGGAAAGGTTCGCACCGGTCGCGACATTGGCCGAGGTCGAGACCGAGCCGGTGGAATAGGCTACCGTCGCGACGAATTGCGCGCTGGACGTCGCCGCGACCGCAGTCACGTTCAGCGTGGCGTCATTGATGGCGTGGATGTTCAGGTTGCCGCCCGCGCTGATCGTGGCGCCGGAGGCCACGTTGGTGGTGACGTTGCCGTCGAGCTTGCCGACGACAGCGGCGGCGCCGATCGGCGAGCCGCCGAGCAAGGTGCTCGCCAGCGCCGGATCCTGCGCCGTTTCCGAGCCGTGCGACGTGATGTCGACGTTGCCGGCGCCGTTGATGTTGGCGTTGCCATTGATGTTGACCACCGCCGTGGCGCTCGCGGCCACATAGCCGCCGTTGAGGCCGAGCAGCGAGGCCGCAAGCGTGGTGCCGACCAGCGTGAAGAGGCCAGGGACCGAACTCGTGAAGCTCGATGTCGCCGTCGAGGTCGCGCCGATCGAGATGTCGCCACCAGTGATCTGGCCATCGATCGTGATTCCAGTGGTCGCGGTGGCTTGGCCCGACAGCTTGGTGTCGTTCGCCGTCGCCGTCAGCGTGACACTGCCGCTGGTGTAGGTCGTTCCACTAATATTGATCGCCTGGGCGAGAATCTTTGCTCCGTTGACGATGCTGATGGTCGGCGCGTCGATCTCGACATTGATGGCGTTGCCGACGGAATGAGTCTTGGCGGCGTCGAGGTTGCGGGCATCGATCACCGCATGCGCGGCCAGCGTGACCGAATGGTCGGCCTGAACCAGATAGGTGCCGCCGGCGCTGAGCGCCGCGATGGCGTTGGCGACGGACGTGTTCCCGAGGGTTACGCCAACGTCGCCCTGGCTTATGTCGCCGATCACCACATCAGTCGGGTCGATCAGCAGCGTGCCGGCCTGGCCGTTGGGCGCGGCAAGGTTGATGGTAACACCGCTGCCCACGTCGATGACGCCGTTTCCGCTCAGCTCGACCAGACCCGCGTTGCCCGTTTTCGAGCTGGCATTGATCTTGGCGCCGCTCTTGACGGTCACGTCGTTGCCGGCCTTGACGAGAACGCCGCCGGCATCCGCAGTCTTGCTCGCCGTGCTCAACCGCGCATTCTTGCCGAGCTCGGCCTTGTTGCCAGCCACAACGGTGACGTTGCTCGGCGTCGTGCTCTTGCTGCGTGCCGTCAACCGCCCGTTCACGGTGGCGTTGTTGACGGCGCCGATGTGAATCGAGCCATTGCGCACGGTAATCGCCGCGGCGCTGCGCAGCCCCTTCGAATTGACCGAGGCGGAAAATTTGGCGGCGTGATCGAGATTGGCGATGTCGCGCTGGCTCGCGCCCTCGCCGACGAAGATGTTCTGCCCTGTCAGGCGGACACCGTCCTGGGCGTTGATCCGGCCGTAAATACGGATATTGCCGTCAGGCGAGACCGGGAACGACCCCGCCATCAGATTGCCGACCGCCGAGCCGTTGATCTGGCCCCCCGCGCCGATCAGGCTGTCGGTGAACTCGCGCGTCGGTGTCGAGACGTTGAGGCTGCCGACGTTGACCGTGCCGCTGCGGCCGACCACGAAACCCTTGGGATCGGCGAAATAGACGTTACCGCCGATCGCACCGTTCATGTAGGAGTTCAGTGTGCCGTTGACGTAGACCGGAGCGTCGCGAACGATATTGACGAGATTCTGCGTCCCGGTCGGCAGCTGCAAATTGACGGTGTTGCCCTGGCCGACGCTGAACTGCGAGAACGAGTTGAAGGCGCTGTTGCCGGACACCGTCGACGTCGTGACGTTGGTTACGCTGCCGGAGGTCTGAAGGCTGGTCCCGGTGCGGCCGTCCGGCGTGATCACGTTCGCCGGCTGCGCCTGAAGGCGGACGCTGAACACCGGCAGGAAGACCATCTGCATCGCGCAGAGCAGTGACATCGAACGGAAACGCGCAAGTCGGCGCAGCGTCAGCTCGTCATTGTCTCGCTTTGCAGATGGTCGGCGCATTTCAGATCCTCTTCATCGGCATTGGCGCCGATCCACAACCGGGTGGGAGAATGTCGTGGAAAGGTTCCGGCATTAGAACTGGCCGGGCGGCAGCTTGAAGATGTCAGGGCTCTTGGCATCGGCGACGTAGAACAGCAGCAGGCTGGTCGGCGTCAGCACACGCTGGTTGTTCTCCTTGTTCTCGAACGTTCCTTGGAGAAGCAGGATGACCGAACGATCCTTGGCGTCGCTGCCGCGGAACATCACGATGCCGCCGCTGACGGGCATGTTGACGGCGACGGAGTCGGGCTTGAAGCCCTCGCTGAGGAAATGGGCGCGCAGGATGTTGGCATTGGAGAACAGCTTCTCCGCCGTGATCGCCGCGTCGGTGCCCTTCGACCAGACCGCGCCGATCTGGATCAGCGACTTGGACTTGTAGCCGAACACGTAAGACAGCTCGGCGGTGCCGCCGTTCGGCAGAAGCTCCGGAACGGAGAGCAGGACGCTCCGCGTCAATTCGGACGCGTTGTCCTGAACCTTGATCGCGTCGGACTTGGCATTGAAGTCCTTCGTCATCGCCACGCGCACGTCGGCCTCGTTCATGCCGAACTTGGCGGAGCGGAAGCCGTCGATCGCCTTGATCTTGTCGTCTGGGGTTGGCGTCTCGGCGGCGGCGGCCGACGTCGCGCCGGCAGCGACCGGCGTACCGGCAGCGGCCCTCGGTGCCGGCGCAGCTTTCTGCTTCGGCACGGCGCCCTGGGCCGCAAGGGGCCCGGTTGCAACAGAGGTGAGCAGGCCAACGAGGGCCGGAACGAGATAGATTTTGCGCATCGAAAACCTTCGAAAAAACTTGAAACAACGCTTTAAAAATCGGCAGCTACGAATTGGCTTCCCCGAACCGCCATCGCAACCGAGACGGAAAATGTTGCAGCGCCGCAATGCGTTACAAGGTGTCACGGAGTAGACAAGGATCGAAACAGCGACTCTCTGGCGGCGTAGGAATACGGTATCGGGCTGCCAAACGCTGCGAATGAGCAGTCACAAACGCATTTTTTCATCAATTGTGGATGCCGGCTGTTCGCGCTAAGCATCGGCTTGGGGCAAACCATCATGCAAAGACTTTCATGACCGAACGGCCTTCCGCGCTCGCGGTCGATCGCCGCGGGTTCATTCGTCTTGCGGGGACAACCGCTGCGGGATGGCTGGCGCTCGGCGCAACATCTGATCGCATGCGGGTGGTCGCATCGCTGACCGCATTGCGGCTCGACGACGAATTGACCAGAAGAAGCATGATCGACAGCCCGACCTCTCGCCTGGGTGGTCTCATCGTGGGCTTGAGGCAGCGAGGTTGGGTCGAAGGCGTCAATTTCCGCTTCGAGCTCCGTTCGACTTTCGGCGCACCGGATAGACTGAAGACCGCGGTCCAGGAGTTGCTCGAGCTTAAGCCGGACGTGATCCTGACCGGCTCGACAGTCGAAACCGGGGCCGTCCTCGCAGTCACCAAAACCATCCCGATCGTCTTCGCGACCTCGAATGACCCTGTCGGCAATGGCTTCGTCCAAAGCCTCGCACATCCCGGCGGCAACGTCACAGGCTTCACCAGCAGCACCGCCGAGATGGGCGGCAAATGGCTTCAGCTCGTCCGGGAGGCCGTGCCGGATATCGCGCGCGTTGGCGTCCTGTTCAATCCGGCGACCACGCCCGGCGCCGGACGATTCTACCTCGATTCCCTCGAGCAAGAAGCCGCGGCGTCCGGAGTGGCGGTGGTGCTCGCGCCCGTCAGCACGGCAGCGGACATTGACGGGGCGATCAGCCGCTTTTCCGAACCGCCAAGGGCGGCGATGATCGCGCTCGTCGACAGCTTTCTGGTGGTCAACCGGCAGGCGATCGTCGCGGCAACCGCGAAATACCGCGTTCCCACGATTTACCCGTTCCACTATTTCATGGATGCGGGCGGGCTGATGAGCTATGGGCCGACGCTTGAAGTGCGCTCAGCCGACTATGTCGATCTCATCCTGCGCGGCACCAAGGCCGGCGATCTTCCGGTGCAAGCGCCGCGGAAATACGAGCTCCTGATCAACCGCACGGTCGCCCGCGCGCTGGATTTGACGATCCCATTCACGCTGCTCGCACGCGCCGACGAGATCCGCGAGTGAACGAGACGATCGACCACGGAAATTTGCGGACGCCTCCCGGCCGGCTGTTCCGAAAATACCTCTACTCGATCGCCGCCCTCGCCTTCGCCGCGCTTGCCATCAACACCGGCTTGGACGTCTGGTTCTCATATCGCGAGCAGAAGCAGCTTCTGGCGGCGACCCAGCGCGAGCAGGCAGCGTCCGCGGCCATTCAGATCGGCCAGTTCATCGGCCAGATCGAAAGCCAGATCAGATGGCTCTCCCGCCTGCCCCCCGAGCTGTCCACGAACGAGGACGATCGTCTGAACGCCATCCGCCTCCTGCGTCTCTCGCCCGCGATCGCGGAAATCGCCGAGCTCGACGCGCAGGGCCGCGAGCAGGTGCGCGTGTCGCGCCGTGTCGCGGACAGGATCGGCAGCAAGACCGATCTCTCCACCTCGCCCGCTTTTCGCGGCGCCAACGAAAGCCGCGCCTATTACGGACCGGTCTACTTCCTCGGTGACACCGAGCCGTTCATGACGCTTGCCACACGCGGAACGGGCCTCGCGCCGAATGTGATTGTCGCCGAGGTCAATCTTCGCTTCATCTGGGACCTCGTCGCCGGAATCAGGGTGGGCAACACCGGCAAGGCCTACGTGATCGATCGGATGGGGGTGTTGATCGCGCATCCCGATTTGTGGCCTGCACTGCGTCGCAGCGATCTCTCCAGCCATGCCGACGTCCGCGCCGCACTCGATGGCGTGGGGCCGCCCTCGGGCGGCCTGGTCAAAGAGGATCTGTCCGGTCAACGCGTGCTGTCGACCTATGCGACGGTTCCCTCACTGGGCTGGTTGGTGTTCGTCGAGCTCCCGCTCAGCGAAGCCTACGAGCCGATCTATGCATCGATCGGACGTTCGACATTTCTTCTGGTCATTCTGCTGGCCTGTGCGGTGCTCGTCTCTTTGTTTCTCAGCCGGCGCATGACCGTGCCGATCCAGATCCTGACGCAGGGCGCGCGGCGGATCGAGAGCGGCGACCTCGGCCTGCGGCTCGCGATCAAGACCGGCGACGAGCTGGAGGCGCTCGGCGATCAGTTCAACCGGATGGCCGCTCACTTGCGCGAATCCTATGCGACACTCGAACGCAAGGTGATCGAGCGCACCTCGGAGCTGGAGAAGACCCGAGACCAGGCGCTTGCCGAGCACGACGCCGCCGAGCGCGCGCGCAGCGCGGCGGTGGCGGCCAACGAGACAAAATCGCGCTTTCTCGCGGTCGTCAGCCACGAGCTGCGCACGCCGTTGAACGGCGTCATGGGCGTGCTGCAACTGCTCGACGACGGCAGCCTCGGCGAAGCGCAGCGGCGCGGCCTCACGACCGCGGCTGCGTCGGGGGAAACGCTGATCGCGCTGGTCGATGCCATCCTGGAATATGCACGCCTGGAGGCCAGCGCCGAAACTCTGGAAACGCGTGATTTCCGGCTCGACCAGCTCATCGAAACGGCCGTCGATCTGATGCGGCCGCAGGCCTTCGGCAAGGGACTGACCTTCGACCTCGCCTGCGATGCGACAGTCAATACCTCGGTGCACGGCGATCCCGTGCGGCTCAATCGCATCCTGCTCAATTTGATCGGCAACGCGATCAAGTTCACCCCGCGCGGCGGCATCGGCCTGAACGCCGCCGCCGAGCATCATGACGATCATGCCCTGCTGCGCATCACCGTTCGCGATACCGGCATCGGCATCGCGCCCGACATGCACGAGCGGATTTTCGAGGATTTCGTCCAGGCCGACGACAGCATCGCGCGGCGGTTCGGCGGCACCGGCCTGGGGCTCGCAATCGCACGCCGCCTGACCCGCCTGATGCGCGGCGAGTTGACGGTGGCGAGCACGCCGGGTGCAGGCAGCTCATTCATGCTTGAAGTGCCGCTCGGCATCGCCGCGAGCGGCATCGCACAAGGCGCGGTTCAGCCATCATCGCGGCAGCTTCGCGTGCTGCTGGTCGACGACGATCCCGTCAATTGCGAGGTCGGCGAAGCCATGCTGAAGAGGCTCGGCCACCACTCCACGATCGCCACGAACGGAGCGTCGGCTATCGCACTCGCCCGCGACCAGGCGTTCGACATCATCCTGATGGATCTGCACATGCCCGACATGGACGGCGTGGAGGCGGCGTCGCGGATCGGCAGGCTTGGTCTGCCGAGGATGCCGCGCATCATCGCGGTGACGGCCGATGTGTCGCGCCGCGCCCGCGAACGGCTTGCAGGGGCAGGCATCGCCAAGATCGTCAGCAAGCCTATCCTGATCAACGCGCTGCGCGAGGCGATCGAGGACGAACCGCAGGACGAGCCGGCAGCAGTGCGACTTGCCGCGGGCGCGTTGATCGACCGGCATTTCCTCGACGAGCAGAAAGAGCTGCTGGGCGCGACGCAAATCGAAAAGCTCCGCCGGCTTCTGCATCAAACGAGCGAGCAACTGATCGGCGACATCGCCAAGGCCGCCGAGATTGGCGAACACACGCAGTTCGCGCGTTGCGCGCATCAACTCGGCAGCGCCGCGAGCGCGCTCGGCCTCGTCCGCCTGTTCGAGCGCTGCCGCGAGATCGAGCTGGCAGCAGCCACGATGTCACCGTTCGAATGCCAGAGTGCCGCCAGCGAGCTGGTCGCGCTTCGGCAGGCCTCGATGAGCGCGCTGGACGAATTGCTCCGGCCGGCCTAACAGCGTCCGGTCAACTGGCCGCGGCGGGTTTGCGCTCGCCTGCTTCGTCGTCCTCTCGCCCAAAACGTTCGACCAGAAAGTCGATGAACAACCGCACCTTCACCGACAGGTGCCGGGTCGGCGGATACACCGCATAGAGCGCGAGCGGCGGCGCTGAATAGTCGTCCAGCACCGTCCGCAGCTGGCCTTTTCGCAACGCATCGGCGGCGATGAACTCGGGAAGCAGTGCGAGCCCCCTGCCCTTGATCGCGACATCGCGCAGCACTTCCGCATTATTGACGCAGAGCGACCAGGCCGGCTGGATCCAGTGATCGCCATCGGCGCCTGTCAGCTTCCACTGATTGCCGGTGAGCAGGAAGCCGTAGGTCAGCGACGCATGCTCGCGCAGATCCTGCGGATGTTTTGGCGTGCCGTGACGTGCGAGATAATCGGGCGAAGCGCAGATCATGCGCGCCACCGGCATGATTTTTCGCGCGATCAGGCTCGAGGACTCCAATTCCGCGATCCGTAACGTCACGTCAAAGCCGTCCTGGACGGGATCGAGCAGGTCGTCGCTGAGGACCAGTTGGAGCTGCAGCTCCGGATACCGCGCCATGAAATCGGCGAGCACCGGCCCGAGCCGCATCGTGCCGAACGACATCGGCGCGTTGACGCGCAACAAGCCGCGGGGCGCCGACTGGGCTTGCGTCACCGCCTGATCGGCGGCCTCGATTTCCGAGAGGATGACGACCGCGCGCTCGAAATAGCGCTGGCCGTTCTCGGTCGGGCTCGCATGCCGCGTGGTCCGATTCAGGAGCTGGACGCCGAGGCTCTCCTCGAGGTCGGCGATGTATTTGCTGATCGCCGAGCGCGACAGCCGCAACTGGCGGCCGGCCTCGGCAAAGCTGCCGCTTTCGACAACTTTCACGAAGGCCCGGAGGCTGACCACCTTATCCAAGGGCAGGCCCCCGGGATTGTTTCCAAATTGTAGACATAGACGTCATATTTACATGGATTGTCGCCAATCCAAAGCGGCACAATATTGACGGCCAGAGCAAGACCGCTCCCCGAGTTTTGGAGGACGACAATGTCTGGACTGCACCACGTCACCGCGATTGCCGGCGATCCCATCAGGAATTTCGGGTTTTACACCAGGGATCTGGGCCTGCGCTTCGTCAAGAAGACGGTCAATTTCGACGATCCCGGCACCTACCACTTCTATTATGGTGACGAGACCGGCCGCCCCGGCACCATCCTGACCTTCTTCCCGTGGGCCGGCGTGCCGGCCGGGCGCCGCGGCGTCGGCGAAACGCACCAGACCGCCTTCCGGGTGCCGCAACGCTCGCTCGGCTATTGGACGCAGCGCTTCACCGAGAAGGGCGTTGCTTACGAGGCGCTGGAGAAGCGCTTTGGCGAGTCCGTGCTGCCGTTCACCGACCCTGACGGCATGGCACTCGCGCTTGTCGGCGTTCCCGGTGCCGAGAACGAGCCCGGCTGGAGCAACGGCGACGTGCCGGCCGAGCACGCGATCCGCGGCTTCCACGGCGTGACGTTGCTGCTCGACAGCACGGCGAAGACGGCCGCCGTCCTCACCGACGTGTTCGACTTCAAGGAGACCGGCCGCGAAGGCTCCGTGATCCGCTTCAAGGCGCCAGGTGCTGTCGAAGGCAGCGTCGTCGACATCTACGAGGCCAAGGGATTTTTGCGTGGGCATCAGGGTGGCGGCTCCGTGCACCACATCGCCTTCCGCGCTGTCGACGACGCCGAGCAGGGCAAGATGGCGCAAAAGCTCGTGAGCAATCACGGCCTGCATCCGACCGAGCAGAGGGACCGCAACTACTTCCGCTCGATCTACTTCCGCGAACCCGGCGGCGTGCTGTTCGAGATCGCGACCGATATCCCCGGTTTCGCCGTCGACGAGCCCGTCGCGACGCTCGGACATGACCTGAAGCTGCCGAACTTCCTCGAAGCGCAGCGCGAGCAGATCGAGGGTGTCCTGCCGAATTTGGAAGAGAGGGTGTCGTGACCGAGAATTCATTCATCCATCGCTTCGAGCCCGCGACCAGCGCGGGCTCGCCTCCTCTCCTGCTGCTGCACGGCACCGGCGGCGACGAGAACGATCTGCTCGGGCTTGGCAAAATGATCTCGCCCGGCTCCGCCCTGCTCTCGCCGCGCGGACGCGTGCTGGAGCACGGCATGCCGCGCTTCTTCCGCCGCCTCGGCGAAGGTGTATTCGACGAGGAGGACGTCCGCCGCCGCGCCCTCGAACTCAGCGACTTCGTCGCGGATGCACGGCAGCGCTACGGCCTCGCCGCGCCTGTCGCGGTCGGCTTCTCCAACGGTGCCAACATCGCCGCCGCGCTGTTGCTGCTGGAGCCGGATGTGCTGGCAGGAGCGATCCTGCTGCGCGCGATGGTGCCGCTGTCCGCGCCGCCGAAGGCCGAGCTTGCGGGCAAGCCGGTCCTGCTGTTGTCCGGGCAAGGCGACCCGATCGTGCCGGCGAGCAATTCGGCACGGCTCGCCGAGTTGCTGTTGCAAGCTGGCGCGGGCGTGACACACAAGATCCTGCCGGCGGGCCATCAATTGTCGCAAGCCGACGTGACGCTCGCCCACGACTGGATCGGCAAAATCGCTGCCGAAGTCGCCTGATCCCGAAAAGCGGCGCATCGTTTTCGGACGCCGCGCCGCCGCTCTACTCGAACCAGCCGCGCCGCTTGAACCAGATCAGCGGCAGCACGCCGCTTGCAATGATGGCGAGCCACGCCAACGGATAGCCGAACGTCCAGTCCAGCTCCGGCATGTGCTTGAAGTTCATGCCCCAGATGCCGACCAGGATCGTGGGCGGCACACCGACGACCGAGACGATCGTCAGGATCTTGAACAGCTCGTTCTGCTGGATGTTGATGAAGCCGAGCACGGCATCGAGCAGAAGCTGGATTTTGTCCGACAATCGCGTCTCGTAGTCGCCGAGCGAAACGACGTCCTTGGATACGGCCTCGAGGCGCTTCTTCGACGCGGCGGTGATCCATTCACTCCCGACATCGCCGGCAAACGAGGCGATGCGGCCCACGCCCAGCAGGACATCACGTGCCTTTGCGAGCCGATCGGCCAGCTCGCCGATGCTCTCCAGCGCCTCGCGCATCCTGCGGCTGGTGCGCACAGGCCGCTTGCTACGAACCAGCCCGCCTGTGAAGACGCCCCGCGAAAGCCTGTCGACCTTCGCGCCGAGATGCTCCAGGATATCGGCCCCGCGATCGACCATGGCCTCGATCAGGCTGGTGAACACGCACATGCCGTTCTCCAGGCTGTCATCGGAACCGATACGCTTGCCGATGTCGTCGAAGATCGACAGCGGCGCAAAGCGCACCGTCACCAGTACGTGCGGACCAATGACGAAGCCCACCGGCGTGATCTCGGCCTCGTTGTCCTCGCTGAGCCGGATCGCCGGTGCGCTGAGATAGAGCGTCCCGTTGTCGAAGATCAGGCGGCTCGATGCTTCGATCTCGCTGAGCGAATCCTCGGACGGAATACGTATCCCCAGCGATCGTTCGACGAACTGCTTTTCCTCCGCAGTCGCGTCCAAAAGATCAGCCCAGATGATCTCGGACGGCATTTCCGCGCCGATGTTCTGCCAATCGTCGGATGGCCACCTGTACAGTTTGAGCAAGAACGAACTCCGCATACCCTAGCGCCGGATTGCACGGCATGCGGCCATCCTGCGCTGAACTAACGCATGAGGGTTCCGATCGTTCAAAGCCGGGGGGAGCATCAGAGGCGGCGTAAGCCAACCAAGAGGGCGCGGCCTCCTCCGACGATGCCATCATGCCGGTGTTTTGCCCGACGGGTCAATGGCATCGCGGAACGCGCAGCGCGCAAACCGGTGAATCACGCTACGCGCAAACCATTGAAATGATTATCCCCGGCTACTGTGCATGGGGTTGTTTTTCAGGTTTTCGTTTGGACCGGGTCGTGACGATCTCTTCCGTTGGGAGAGATCGTCACCGAAATCACGCAATCGACCTGCGCGACCTACTCCCACGCCCACGTCGAGAAATCGCTCTCGTACTGCGGCACGTCCTTCCAGACGCCCTTCAGCTTCTTGTTGGTGATGGTGATCAGCTGCGGCTGGTACAGGTAGCCGGAGACTGCGTCGGTCGCCAGCATGCGTTGCGCATCGCCGAGAAGCTTTGCGCGGGCGGCTTCATCCGGCGTCGACACGATCTGCTTGTAAAGCGCGTTGAACGCCTCGTTGTTGTAGCCGAGGTAGTAGTCCGGCTCGGTGATCTTGACGAGGTCGATCGGCTCGACATGGCTGACGATGGTGAGGTCGAAATTGTGCGGACCGTTGCCGGCGAACACCTGCGACAGCCATTGCGCCCATTCAACGTTCTCGATCTTGGCGATGATACCGACCTTGGCGAGCTGAGCCGCCAGGATCTCGCCGCCCTGCCGCGCATAGGACGGCGGCGGAAGTTTCAGCGACAGCTCGAGCGGCGTGGTGATGCCGGCTTCCGCCAGCAGCTTCTTCGCCTTCTCGGGGTCGTAGGGGTTGATGCCGGTGGTGTCGACGAAGCCGAGCGCGCCCGGCACGTAGAAGCTGCCGATCGGCGTGCCGAAACCGTCAACCGCGCCGTCGATCATCGCCTTGCGGTCGATCGCGGCGAGGATGGCACGGCGCACGCGGACGTCGTCGAGCGGCTTCTTGCGCTCGTTGATGCCGACGATGGTCTTGGCGCGGGAGCCGCCGACCATGACGTTGAAGCGCGGATCGGCCTTGAACTGGGCGATGGTGCGCTGGGCCGACACGCGCGGGAACGCATCGACGTCGCCGGAGAGCAGCGCCGCGGTCTGCGCCGCCGGATCGGAAATGAAGCGGATCGTCACCTTCGACAGCTTGATCGCGGCGGCGTTGCGATAATCGGCCCATTTGTTCAGTGTGATCGAAGAGCCCTTGGCCCAGGCCCCGAGCTGATAAGGCCCGGTGCCGACCGGCTGCGTACCGTTGGTGGGTGCGCTCTTCGGCTCGACGATCGAGCCGCTCGCCTGCCCCAGCAGGAACGGCAAGTTCGGCTCGGAATATTTCACCGAGATCACGACCGTATCGGCGTCGGGCGCATCGACCTTCTCGAAGGCCTGGAACAGGCTCTTGTCCTTGTTGGTGCTGGTGGCGACAGCGTTGCGCTCGAACGAGAACTTGACCGCCGCGGAATCGAACGCCTCGCCGTTGTGGAATTTGACGCCCTTGCGCAGCTTGAACGTATAGGTCTTCAGGTCGGGCGAGGCGGTCCAGCTCTCCGCCAGCAACGGCGCGACGGTGCCGTCCTCGTTGATCTTGGTCAGCGTCTCGTAGATGTTGTAGAGCGTGACTTCGGCGATCGCGGCAGCGGCGGCGTTGGTGGGATCGAGGCCGGGTGGCTCCAGCGCCATCGCCATGACGACGCTGTCCTTCTTGCTCTGCGCCAGCACCGGCAAAGGGGCCACGGCAAGCGCGACGGCGAATGCGACGATCGATAATTTCCTCAACATGCGTAACTCCCGGCCTTCTCTATTCCCAGCCTACGCTAATCCCGCCGCGGACGCTAACCTTCCACGGGCAATGGCGGCAACGCCATCACGGCCTCCGACTTGTGGCAGGCGGCGAGATGCGTCTCGCCCACCTTGCGTAGCTCAGGCAGAACCTCGCGGCAATGCTGGTGGGCGAGCGCGCAACGGGTGACATAGGGACATCCGCTCGCGGCCGCCGATTGCGAGGCGATCGCCTGGGCTCCGCGCCGGCGCCGGCCGCCGCCGGCGCGCGCCCGAGGCACGGCATCCAGCAATGCTCGGGTATAGGGATGGGCACAGCGCTCGAACAAATCCTCGGGACGGCCCTGCTCGACGATCCGGCCGAGATACATCACCGCGACCTCGTCGCAGAGATAGTCGACGACGGCGAGGTCGTGGCTGATCAGGACATAGCTCAGCCCGAACTGCTCCTGGAGATCCTGCATCAGGTTCAAGACCTGCGCCTGCACGGAGACGTCCAGCGCGGAGACCGGCTCGTCGGCGACGATCAGCTTCGGTTGGGTGATCAGCGCGCGCGCAATGGCGATGCGCTGGCGCTGGCCGCCGGAGAACTCGTGCGGATATTTCTCCATGTCGGCATCGCGCAAACCCACCTGCCGCAGCACCGCAGCGACGCGCGCGCGAAAAGTCCTACGATCGGCGTCTTCCAGCACGGTCAGCGGCTCGGCAACGATGCGCGCGATGGTCTGGCGCGGGTCGAGCGATCCGTAAGGGTCCTGGAACACCATCTGGAAATCGCGGCGGGCGCGGCGCAATTCGTCGGCGGAGATGCGGTTGAGATCGCGGCCAAGCAGCGCGACCTGGCCCGAGGTCGGCCGTTCCAGCGCCATCACCACCCGCGCGAAGGTCGACTTGCCGGAGCCGGACTCGCCGACGATGCCAAGGCTCTTGCCGGCATCGACCCGCACACTGACACCATTGAGCGCGCGCACCTGCCCCGCCGGACGGAACAGGCTCTCGCGCGGCAACGTGTAGCGCTGCTCGAGATCCATCACGTCGAGAAGAGGCGCCGTGCTCATGCGGACAGCGCTCCGACATTCGCGGCCATGGACACGTCCGTCCGGATGCAGCGCACGAAGTGGCCAGGTCCGACGTCCACCATCGGTGGAAGCGCGGTCCGACACGGCTCGATCACGAGCGGACACCGATCGGCGAAGGTACAGCCGGAAGGCAGATCCGCGAGCTCCGGCACCGTGCCCGAGATCGTCGTCAGCCGCGTCCCCTTGCGTGCGCCGAGCTTCGGCCGGGCGCGGAACAGGCCCTGCGTGTAGGGATGTCCCATCCGCCGGAACACCTCGTCGGTCGGCCCGCTTTCGACGACCGTGCCGCCATACATCACCATCATCCGCTGCACGTTCTCGGCGATGACGCCGAGATCGTGCGAGATCAGGATCATCGACATGCCGCGTTCATCGACGAGGTCGGCGATGAGGTCGAGGATCTGGCCCTGGATGGTGACGTCGAGCGCCGTGGTCGGCTCGTCCGCGATCAGAAGGTCCGGCTCGCAGGCGAGCGCCATCGCGATGGTGACGCGCTGGCGCTGGCCGCCGGAGAATTGGTGCGGATAGGCATCGATGCGCCTGGCCGGATCGGGTAGCCCGACGCGGTCGAGCAAGGCGATCGTCTCTTTACGCGCCTGCGCCGCCGAGTATTTCTTGTGACGGCGCAGCGGCTCGGCGACTTGATGGCCGATCGTGTGCATTGGGTTGAGCGCGGTCATCGGCTCCTGGAAGATCATGCTGATGCGGTTGCCGCGCAGGCTGCAATAATCCGCATCCGAAAGCCCGACGAGCTCGCCTCCATCCAGCTTGATGCTGCCGGTGACGACCGCGCTGTCGGGCAGCAGTCCCATCAGCGACAGCGCCGTCACCGACTTGCCGCAGCCGGACTCGCCGACGAGCCCGAGCGTCTCGCCGCGTTTCAGGGCGAAGCTGACGCCGCGCACCGCCTGTGCCGGCCCGCGGCTCGTGTTGAGGTGCACGCCGAGATTTTCGACCTCGATGAGCGGCATGGTCGAGCGCTCGCTCATCGTCATCGCTCCCGCGCCAGTCGTGGATCGAGCAGATCGCGCAATCCGTCGCCGAGGAGATTGAGGCCGAGAACGGCGACCGCGATCGCAGCGCCCGGATAGACCGCGAGCATCGGGGACTGGAACAACAATGTCTGTGCGTCGTTCAGCATGCGGCCCCAGGACGGCTGCGGCGGCTGCGTACCGAGCCCGAGATAGGACAGCGCGGCCTCCGCGAGGATCGCGAGCGCGAACTGGATGGTTGCCTGCACGATCAGGATCGACAGGATGTTGGGCAGGACGTGCTCGATGGTGATGCGGAAAGATCCCTTCCCCGCCGCGCGCGCGGCCAGCACGAATTCGCGCGCCCAGATCGCGTTGGCCGAGCCGCGCGTCAGCCGGATCAGCGTCGGAATCTGAAAGATGCCGATGGCGACGATCGAGGTCACCATGCCGGGCCCGACGACCGCAGAGAGCATGATCGCGGACAGCACGGCCGGAAAGGCGAAGGTGAAATCGGAGAAGCGCATGATGATCTCTTCGGTCCAGCCGCGCCGGGCCGACGCCACCAGGCCGAGGCAGACGCCGAAGGTGAGACCGAAGCTCACCGCAATGATGCCGACCATGATGGTGGAGCGGGCGCCCGCGAGCAGCAGCGAGACGATGTCGCGGCCGAAGACGTCGGTGCCGAGCCAGTGCGCGGCCGAGGGCGGCCGGAGCTTCGAGGCGATGTCGATCTCGTAGGGTGACCACGGCGTCCACACCAGCGACAACAGTGCGGAGGCGAGCACCAGCAGGCTCAGCGCACCGCCCAGCACAAAACTGCGATGGCGCAGCGCGCGGCGCCAGAAGGTCCGGGCCGGCAGAGCACGCGTTGCGGCCGGCGCGTCGACGAGGGTGGTCAGCGGCGCGCTCACAGGTCGTGGACTTTGATGCGGGGATCGACGAAAGCATAGAGCACGTCGACCACGAAATTGACGATGACGACCATGGTCGCGAGCAGCATCACGCAGTTGCGCACCACGATCAGATCGCGATTGGCAATCGACTGGAAGATCAGGCGGCCGAGGCCGGGTAGATAGAACACGTTCTCGATCACGATGGTGCCGGCCAGCAGATTGGCGAATTGCAGCCCCATCACCGTCATCACAGGGATCATGGCGTTGCGCAGCACGTGGCGCCACAGCACCTCGCGCTTGCCGAGCCCCTTCGCGCGCGCCGTGCGGACGAAGTCTTCACGCAGCACTTCCAGCACCGCCGAGCGCGTGACACGCGCGAGGATCGCGGCCTGCACCACCGCGAGCGAGACCGCCGGCAGCAGCAGCGACTTGATACCGAGCCAGATGCCGTCCTCCCAGCCGGGAAAGCCGCCCGCGGACAGCCATTGCAGCCGCACCGAGAACAACAGCACCAGCAGGATCGCGAACCAGAAATTCGGCAGCGCGACGCCTACCTGCGTTAGCGACATCACGCCGACATCGCCGAGCTTGTTGTGGTTGGCGGCGGTGTAGATGCCGGCCGAGAGCGCCAGCGTCACCGTGATCAGCATCGCCATGATCGCAAGCGGAATGGTCAGCACCAGCCGCTCCGCGATCAAGCTCGCGACCGGCGTGCCATAGACATAGGAGTTGCCGAGATCGCCGACGAGAAGGCCCTTGATCCACTGCAAATAGCGAACCGCCAGCGGCTGGTCGAGCCCGAGCTTGACGGTGAGCGCGCGCACCGCGTCGGCCGAGGCGTCGGCGCCCATCAGCATCTGCGCGGCATTGCCCGGAAGAGCATCCAGCACCAAAAAAATGATCACGGATGCGCCAACCAGCGTCGCCAGCAAAGTCAGCAGACGGCGGAGGACAAATACGCTCATGCGCGCTCGGATTCAGGGCTCATCCGCGGCACGATCAACACGTCCGGGCGTCGGAGGCAAGTCCTTTGCAAACAAGTCCTTTGCTGCATGCCCATCTGCTCAATCCGGCCAGCGGGACAGAAGGTCGTGCGAAGCCTCGAACAGCGCGCTCACGCGCAGCAAGTCCGCATCGCTGCGGAAGCGGCCGACGAGCTGAAGGCCGATCGGCAGGCCGTCGCGGCCGAAGCCGCTCGGCAGACTGATGGCGGGATGTCCGGTCATGTTGAACGGCATGGTCCAGGGGAACCAGTGCGGCCGGACGCTGTCAAAGTGCTTGCCGTCGATCTCGATGGTGCCGAACAAGTCTTGATCGATCGGCAGCGCGATGCGCGTGAGGGTCGGCATCGCCAGCAGGTGCCCGCGCGCAAGCAGGGATTGCACCCGGCGGAACAACGCCGTGCGCGCGAACATCGCTTCCTGATAGGCGACGCCGCTGACGTTGGTCGCAAGCGCGACCTGCTTGACGAAGGCTTCGCTGAGGTCGTCGCCGTGCTCGGCCACGAGCTTTGAAAAACGCGTGCGCCAGACCGTGTGGTTGATGGCGCGCCAGATCGGTTCGATGTCGAACCCCTCGCCGGAAAATTCCTCGAGCTCGGCACCAAGCCCGGCGAGCCGGTCGAGACTCGCCTTAAAGCCGGTGTCGACATCTGCAGCGACAGGGCGTCCGGGCGGCGACAGGCAGTACAGGATTTTCTGCCCACGCAGATCGCCGCGCGGCAGAGCGGTGCCGATGAAGTCAGGCACGGGAACGCCGATCGACCAGGGATCGCAAGAATCCTCGCCGGCCATCGCCTGCATCATCAGCGCGGTGTCGGCAACGGTTCGCGTCATCGGCGTGACATAGGTCTGGTTGCCGAAGGCATCGAGCGCCTGGCTGTGCGGGATGACGCCGTTGCTCTGCTTCAGCCCGACCACGCCGTTGCAGGCGGCGGGAATCCGTGTCGAGCCGCCGCCATCGGTCGCGATCGCAAGCGGCGCGATGCCGCTGGCAACGGCGACCGCCGCGCCGCCGCTGGAGCCGCCCGACGACCGCTCCGCGCTCCAGGCGTTGCGGGTGCGACCGAACAGCGGCGAGTCAGTCAGGCACTTGCTCCCGAATTCCGGCGTGGTGGTCTTGCCGATCAGGATCGCGCCTTGCGCACGCAGCCGCGCGACCGCCACGGCATCCTCATTCGGCACATTGTCCTTGTAGGGAACGGCGCCGAAAGTGGTCTTCACGCCTCTGGTGTTGACGATGTCCTTGACGGTGACGGGGATGCCGTGCAGCAGGCCGAGTGGTTCGCCGGCCATCATTTTGCGCTCGGCCGCGCGCGCCTCTGCCATCGCCTCGCCGCCACAGAGCGTGATGAAGCAGTTCAACTGGGGCTGGAGCGCCTCGGCGCGCGCGAGCACGGCGCTGACAAGTTCGACGGGGGAGACTTCCTTGCGGTCGATGCGCGCGCGTATTTCGGTGGCGGACAGGAAACTGAGATCATCGTTCATAGAAGGACCGCCTCGCGTCAGGATGCGCGGACCTTGCCAGCGTGCACCGATCCTGTCCATTTCGGCTTGCGCATGGCCGCAGTCCACCGAGACAACTCGGAAATGGGGCAACGCCTGACGCGCTAGCTACCAGCTCCAATTGATCTCGTGGCTCCACGGCGGATCGGCACCGGGACGGGTGCAGGTCAGGCCGGCGCAATTGGCGGCAAAGGACAGCGCACGGCGAAGCTCGTCCGCGCCGATGTCCTTCAACTCTTGTCGGGCGAGACGCCCCTGCTTGTGCAGGGCGAACAACAGCGCCGCCTGAAAACTGTCGCCCGCGCCGATGGTGTCGGCCACCTCGACCTTGGGCGCGGCGACCTCGATCTGCCCTGCCCCCGCATGCCACGCGATGGCGCCGCTGTTGCCGCGGGTGATGACGACAAGGCTCGCGCCCCGTGCGAGCAGCGTGCCGGCGCGCTGGTGAATCGGCTCGTCGCCGAACAGATAGGCGAAGTCGACGTCGGACATCTTGATGAGATCTGCGCTGTCGGCGAACTCCGCCATGCGCGCGAGATAGGCGGGCTTGTCCTTGACGAGGTTGGGCCGGGAGTTCGGATCGAAGGAGATTGTCGACAACGCCCGTGCGTCCGCGATCAGGGCCTTGGTCTCGGCGGCACCCTGGTCATTGACAAGCGTGGTCGAGCCGACATGGACGGCTTCGACGGTCGCGAATGGAATGGTGCCGCGCCGATAGGTCCAGTTCCGCGTCGCAGTCTCGGCATCGTAGAACGCGTAGTGCGACTCGCCCGCGACGATGCGAACGAAGGCGAGCGTGGTCTGGTGATCGCTGCTTGTAGCGAGAGCGAGTTCGACATTCGACACTGTCGCGTGATCGGCGATCATCTGCCCGAACAGGTCGGTCGAGATGCCGCCGACGAAGCCTGTCGGCGCGCCCAGCCGCGCTATGCCGATCGCGACGTTGAGGCAGGAGCCGCCGACGGCCGGCATTACCGCTTCGCGCCCGTCGGTGTTTCGCGTCGGGACGAAATCGATCAGCGCATCGCCGCAGGTAATCAGCATTCGCTTCGAGCTCTGGCCATCGCGGCACGGCTGCCGCAATCGACCTCGCGCAGCAGCTTGTAGACCTCGCGCTTGCGGGCGTGAAAGGCCGCGATGTCGCGCGCGGTCGGCTCGCTCTTCCGTCCCAGAGCCGACATTTTGGCCATGGTCTCGCCGATCGAGGCATAGGCGCCGCCGGCCACCGCGCCGAGCATCGCGGCGCCGAGCAGCACCGGTTCTTTGGTCTGCGGCAGCGCGACCGTGAGGCCGGTGGTGTCCGCCATGATCTGCCGCACCAGCGGGCTACGGCTCGCTCCTCCGCCCATGATCATGATGCTGGAGCGAACGCCATGCGCGGCAAAGGCCTCGATCACCTCGGCAAGCCCATAGGCGAGCCCGCACAGGCCGGCGACGAACAGCCGTTCCATCGAGGCGATATCGGTATCGAGATCGAGGCCTGCGATCACCGCGCGCGTGTCAGGATCGGCGTAGGGCGAGCGGTTACCGATGAACTCGGGAAGGACATGGACGTCGCGGGCCAGCAGCGCAGCGCGGCTTGCGCCGCCTGTGCGCGCGATGATGCGGCGCTCGAGGAACTCGATGAGGTCGACGCCCTCGCTGCGCGCCGCCGCGCTCGCTTCGGCAAAGCCGGGATGCGATTTGAGGAGATGATCGATCGCCGCGCCCGCAGCCGACTGACCGCCTTCGTTGAGCCAGAAGTTCGGCACCATGCCGGAATAGTAAGGACCCCAGACGCCAGGCACGAAGCACGGCTCCTTGGTCGTCGCCATGATGCAGGCCGACGTGCCCATGATGTAGGCGAGGCGGTCGCTGACATCGGTCGCGACGTCCGAGTCATCGCGACCGCCGATCGCGCCGATGCCGCCGGCATGCGCATCGATCAGGGACGCACCGACCGGTGTGCCCACAGACAGGCCGAGGTCAGCCGCGGCAGTGCGGGTGAGACCTGCACCCAGGCCCGTACCGGGGGCGACGATCTCGGTGCCAATCCGGGCATATTTCTCGGCCACGAAATCCGAGAGGCCGATGCGCTGAAAGAACGGCGCGCTCCAGCCGCCGCCATCATGCGCGAGGTAGTTCCATTTGCAGGTGACGGTGCAGGTCGAGCGCTGCAGCGAGCCGGTCGCGCGCCAGGTCAGGTAATCCGCCAGATCGAAGAAGTGCCCTGCAGCGTCGAAGCTCGCGCGCATGTGCCGCTTCAACCACAGCAGTTTCGGCATCTCCATCTCGGGCGAGATCGAGCCGCCGACGTAGCGCAGCACGGCGTCACCGGTTTCGTTGATCAGCCGCGCCTCAGCCGTGGCGCGATGGTCCATCCAGACGATGACGTTGCGTTGCTTGTCGCCGGAGGCACTGACCGTGACCGGCTCGCCTTGCCGGTCGAGCACCACGAGGGAACAGGTCGCGTCGAAGCCAATGCCGCCGACGCTGTCGGGCGCGATGCCAGCCTCCGCCATCGCGGCTCGCACTGATCTCACGCAGGCGTCCCAGATATCCTGGGACGACTGTTCGACGATGTCGCCGGCCTCGTGCCAGGTCCTGATCGGATGCCGTGCGATCGCCAGCAAGGTGCCGGCCTCGTCAAATACCCCTGCCCGCGTGCTCGTGGTCCCTACGTCGACGCCGATATACGCTCGCGGCATTGTCGCTCCCGGTCGCTTCGTCAATTTTGACGCAAGCCTACCAGCAAGTGTAGCCGCCATCCACCAGCACAATACTGCCGGTCATCAGGCTCGCCGCCTCTGAGGCAAGGAACAGTACGACGGCGGCGATCTCATCGACCTGCCCCATCCGCGCCATCGGGGTTCCACCAATCCAGGCATCGTACATTCTCGGATTGCTCTTCACGAAGGCGTTGAGGGGCGTCTCGATATAGGTCGGCGCCACCGCGTTGACGCGGACGCCGCGCGCGCCCCACTCGGCGGCCAGCGATTTGGTGAGATGGTGCACCCCTGCCTTGGAGGCATTGTAGAAGCACTGCTCCTGCGGCTTGTTGACGATGAAACCCGACATCGAGCCGACATTGACGATGGCGCCGCGCTTGGCGTTGAGCATGTGCTTGCCGAACTCTCGGCAGCACCAGAAGGTGCCGTTGAGATTGACGTCGATCACATTGAGCCAATGCTCGTCGGTCACGGTCTCCGCCGGCGTCTCGCTGCGGGCAATGCCGGCATTGTTGACGAGGATGTCGACGTTGCCATAGCGGGCAACGAGGTCGCTCGCGACCTCCGCGATGCGCCTGGTGTCGGTCACGTCCATGATCGCCGTCTCGGCGTCGTAGCCCTTCGCCTTCAGGCTCTCTTTCGCGCTGTCGGCGACCTTGCTGTCGCGATCGCCGATGACGACCCTGGCGCCGGCTTCAGCCAGCGCCTCGGCGCAGGCGAACCCGATGCCCTGCCCGCCACCCGTGATGAACGCGGTCTTGCCAGTCAGCTTGAATTTTTCCAGGTACATGGTGGTATTTCCGTTTCTTTGCCGTTTCTTGCGGTCTCTTGTCAGCCTCGAATGGCGTTGCCGCTCGCGTCGAAGCGATGGATGCGTGCGGGGTCCGGCACCAGCGACACGTGGTCGCCGGCGTGCAGGCTCAATTCACCGATGTAGCGCGCCGTCAGCATCCCGAGCTCACCGGCATCGACATAGAGGAAGGTGTCGCTGCCGAGATGCTCGGCGACCGCGATCGTGCCCTGCCAGCCGCCAGTGCCGTCGCGTTCGATCTTGAGATGCTCAGGCCGTACGCCGATCGTTGCTGCGCCCTTCTGCAAGGCGTGCCCGCCGGTGACGAAGTTCATCTTGGGCGAGCCGATGAAGCCGGCGACGAAGAGGTTGGCCGGCTTCTCGTAGAGATCCAGCGGCGAGCCATATTGCTCGATCTTGCCGCCGTTGAGCACCACGATCTTGTCGGCCATGGTCATGGCTTCGACTTGGTCGTGGGTGACATAGATCGCGGTAGTGCCGAGCTGCTTCTGGAGCCGCGTCACCTCGATGCGCATTTGCACGCGCAGAGCCGCGTCGAGGTTGGAGAGTGGCTCGTCGAACAGAAACGCCTTGGGTTCGCGGACGATGGCGCGCCCAATCGCGACGCGCTGGCGCTGGCCACCGGAGAGCTCGCGCGGCTTGCGGTCGAGATAGGGCGTGAGGTTCAGCGTCGCGGCGGCAGCCTCGACCTTGCGGTTGGTCTCGTCCTTGGAAAGGCCCGCCATCTTCAGGCCGAAGCCGATATTGCCGCGCACGCTCATATGCGGATAGAGCGCATAGGATTGGAACACCATGGAAAGCCCACGCTTGGCGGGCGGCGTGTCGACGACGTTCTTGCCGTCGATCAGAATCTTGCCGCCGCTGACATCTTCAAGCCCGGCGATCAACCGCAGCAGCGTGGTCTTGCCGCAGCCCGAGGGACCTACGAACACCACGAACGACCCGTCGGCGATTTCAAGGTCCGCACCCTTGATGATGTGCACGGGACCGAAGGATTTTTGCACGTCCTGAAGTGTGATCTGACCCATGATCCGGCAGCCCTTCTTACTTTACCGCGCCAAAGGTGAGCCCGCGTACGAGCTGCTTCTGGCTGAACCAACCGAGGACGAGAATGGGCGCAATCGCCAGCGTCGAGGCCGCCGACAGCTTTGCCCAGAACAGCCCTTCCGGGCTCGAATAAGACGCGATGAACGTGGTGAGCGGCGCGGCGTTCGAGGTCGACAGATTGAGCGTCCAGAACGCCTCGTTCCAGGCCAGGATCAGGTTCAGCAGCATGGTCGATGCGAGCCCTGGGATCGCCATCGGCGTCAGGACATAGATAAGCTCGCGGCCTATTGTTGCGCCGTCCATGCGCGCGGCTTCGAGGATGTCGCGCGGGATCTCCTTGAAATAGGTGAACAGCATCCAGATCACGATCGGCAGATTGCCGAGGCACAGGATGAAGACGAGGCCGATGCGGGAATCGAGCAAGCCGAAGGTCTTGTAGATCAGGTAGATCGGAACCAGCACGCCGACCGGTGGCATCATCTTGGTCGAGAGCATCCAGAGCAGGATGTCCTTGGTGCGCTTGGTCGGCGAGAACGCCATCGACCAGGCCGCGGGGATCGCTATCAAAAGCGCAATGAGGGTCGAGCCGCCGGCGATGATGATCGAGTTCAGCGCGTGGTGAAAATAGTCGCTGCGCTCCTGCACGGTCGCGTAGTTCTCGGTGGTCCAGTGGAAGAACAGGAAGGATGGTGGAATCGCGAAGGCCTCAAGTTCGGTCTTGAAGCTCGCCAGCACCATCCAGAGGATCGGGAAGAAGATCAGGAACCCGAAGAACCACGCCCCGATTGTCGAGACCGCCACCCGCCGCCTCGTCGCCATACGCGCCATGTCTCATGCCTCCAGATTGCGGCCGACGATGCGGACCAGGAAGAAGGCAACGACGTTCGCGATCACCACAGCGACGAGGCCGCCCGCCGAGGCGGTGCCGACATCGTACTGGATCAGTGCCTGCGAATAGATCAGGAAGGCGATGTTGGTGGTCGACAGTCCCGGGCCGCCTCCCGTGGTGACGTAAATTTCAGCAAAGACGGTGAGCAGGAAGATCGTCTCGATCAGGATCACCACCGTGATGGGACGCGCGAGGTGCGGCAACGTAATGTAGATGAAGGTCGAGACCGCGCTGGCGCCGTCCATTTCGGCGGCTTCCTTCTGCTCCTCGTCGAGCGACTGCATCGCAGTGAGCAAAATCAGCGTCGCGAACGGCAGCCATTGCCAGGACACGATCAGGATCACCGCAAGCAGCGGCATGTCGTTGA
This sequence comes from Bradyrhizobium sp. 197, assembly GCF_023073375.1. NCBI lineage: Bacteria > Pseudomonadati > Pseudomonadota > Alphaproteobacteria > Hyphomicrobiales > Nitrobacteraceae > Bradyrhizobium > Bradyrhizobium sp. 197. The sequence goes on from NZ_JADPJJ010000079.1 coordinate 156,799, forward strand.
ACCAGTCGATCGGCGTCAGCCCGAACACCGAGGCGATCCAGGCAAACAGCCCGGATACCGGATGCATCAGCAGGTTCTTCCAGACCAGCGCGCTCACCGTCGGCATCACGAAGAACGGCGCGATCACCATCAACCGCACGATGTTGAGGCCGATCACGGGCTGGTCGAGCAGCAGCGCCAGCGGAATTCCGAGCAGGACGGTCAGCGCCAGCACCGAGCCGACCAGCACCAGCGTGTTCTGGAGCGAAGCGAGGAACGCGGGATCGGTGAGGAAGTAGCGGAAATTTTCCAGCCCGACGAATGATTCCGAGCCGGGATCGAGCAGACTGTAGTGCAGCGTCGAGAAATAGAGCGTCAACGCGAGCGGGACGATCATCCAGATGAAGAGCAGCCCGACCGCAGGCGTCAGGAGCGTCCGTGCGAGAAGCTGCGTCTGCCGGGTTGCCATTCTTGGCTTCTCCGCTTGCGGGAAGAAGGCGGCCATCCATCCCGAGCGGGTGGATGGCCGCAAGTCTGAGCTCAGGAGGGAGAGCTCGGGTTCACTTGATGTAACCGGCCCGCTTCATCTCGCGCTCGGTTGCGGACTGCGCGGCGGCGAGCGCGGCATCGACCGTCATCGAGCCCGCAAGCGCGGCCGAGAACTGCTGGCCGACCTGCGTGCCGATGCCCTGGAATTCGGGGATCGCCGCATATTGCACGCCGACGTAAGGCACCGGCTTCACGGTCGGCTTGTTCGGATCGGCCGCATCGATCGAGGCCAGCGTCAGCTTGGCGAATGGGGCGACCTTCAGATAATCCGGGTTCTGGTAGAGCGAGGTTCGCGTGCCCGGCGGCACGTTGGCCCAGCCTTCCTTCGCGGCGACGGTCTTGGTGTAGTCCTTGCTGGTGGCCCAGGCGATGAACTTCTCGGCGGCTTCTGCCTTCTTCGAGCCGGCGGGGATTGCGAGACTCCAGGCCCACAGCCAGTTGGCGTTCTTGCCGAGCCCGGTGTTGGGCGCCAGCGCGAAGCCGACCTTGTCCGCGACCTTGGAGTCCTTCGGGTTGGTGACGAAGGACGCCGCGACCGTGGCGTCGATCCACATCGCGCACTTGCCGGCATTGAACAGCGCGAGGTTCTCGTTGAAGCCGTTCGAGCTCGCACCGGGAGGGCCGGCCTGCTTCATCAGGTCGACATAGGTCGACAGCGTCGCCTTCCATTCCGGGGTGTTGAACTGCGGCTGCCACTTCTCGTCGAACCAGCGCGCGCCGTAGGAATTGGCCATGGCGGAGAGGAACGCCATGTTCTCGCCCCAGCCGGCCTTGCCGCGCAGGCAGATGCCATAGACGCCGGCGCTCTTGTCAGTGAGCTTCTTGGCAGCGTCGATGACGAAATCCCAGGTCGGCTTTTCCGGCATCTTCAGGCCGGCCTTGTCGAACAGGTCGGTGCGGTACATCACCATCGAGCTCTCGCCGTAGAACGGTGCGGCATAGAGCTTGCCATCGACGGAGACGGCATCCTTGATCTTGGGCAGGAGGTCGGCGACGTCGTAATCGGCGCCGAGATTGGCGAGCGGCACCAGCCACCCCTTCTTGGCCCAGATCGGCACCTCATAAGTGCCGATGGTGAGCACGTCGAACTGGCCGCCCTTGGTGGCGATGTCGGTGGTGACGCGCTGGCGCAGCACGTTCTCCTCAAGCGTCACCCATTTCACGGTGATGTCGGGGTTCTTCTTGGTGAATTCAGCCGTCAAACCCTGCATGCGGATCATGTCGCCGTTGTTCACGGTGGCGATCGTCAGGGTCGTTTCGGCCATCGCGGGGACGGCCAGCAACAGGCAAGACGCGCCGCAGACGGCGCCGAGGACGTGTTTCACGGGTGACCTCCCTAGGATCGCGCTTTTGAGCATATGCCCACGCGTTGGGCGTATGTTCAACTGAGGGCGGACCGTTGTCAAGCAGGCGCGAGGGCGTTCGCGCAACTTATGAGTGCTGCGGTGCGGGAGATGGTGTCGTTTGCCGCGAGTGGGGTGGCCGTTGCTCGAGCCGAGCGCACGCAACTTGCTCCACGTTCCCCGCTTCCGGGAGAAGTCGTATCGCATCGAAGATGCGATACGGGTGAAGGCTTTCTCCTCTTGGGCAGTCTTGCCAGCGGAGAGACCCTCTCCCCCAAGCGGGAGAGGGAGAGCAGCGGCGCTGTCGCTAGCTCTGCCTCAGCGTTCCAGAATCGCCCTTGCGGTCGTCTCGTCGGTAATGAGCCCGTTGATCAACCGCCCGTTCAGCGCCGCCGCGATCGCCGCCACCTTGGCCGCACCGACCGCGGCGCCGATCGTCGTGGTCTTCGCCGGCACTTCCGGCGGAATGCTGGTCAAGCGTTTGTTGGTGCCGGCTTTGAGCAGGCGGCCCTTGGAATCATAGGCCCAGCCGGTGATTTCGCCGATCGCTCCTTGCCGCATCATCTCGAACAATTCATCGCGGGTGACGAAGCCGTCGACGTGGACCTGCGCCTTCTGGTCCATCTGGCCGATGCCGACGAGGCGCAAATCCGCCTTGCTCGCGACCGCCTTTACCTTGGCGATCGGCTCGATCCGCACCATCTTGTTGCGCTCGTCCTCGGACGACATCAGGAACGGCAGCGGCATCGGATAGTGCCGCGCGCCGGTGCGATCGGCGAGCCGGCCGACAGTATCGTAGAAGCTCGCAGAACCGTCGGCGGAGATGTTGCCGACCAGCGAGACGATCTGGTGGTTGGGCCGGTCGATCGGCGTGACGCGCTCGACCGCGGCGCGCACTGCCCGGCCCGTGCCGAGCGCGACGATGACGGGCGTCTCCGAACGCAGCGTGGCATCGAGCAGATTGGCGCAGCGTTCGGCAATGCCCGCTGTGGCCTGCGGCGCCGCCGGATCGGCCGGCACCACCTCGCAATGGACGAGATCAAACCGTTCCTTCAGCCGCGCCGCAAGTTCCATGCAGGCTGCGATGGGATGTTCGAGCCGGAAGGTAATGAGCCGCTCGGCGAGACACAGCGAGACCAGCCGCTGCGCCGACGCGCGCGAGACCTGGAGCATTTTTGCGATTTCGTCCTGGGTGTGACCGGCAATGAAATAGAGCCAACCGGCACGTGCGGCGTCATCGAGCCTGGACTTTTCGTTCTCAGCGGCCATGGCGGGCGTCAGGCGTCCTTCCAGAGATCGATCATGCGCGCGAACACCCGGTCGGCCCCCGCACCCGACAATATAGCCTGCCCGTCGCGGCCGCGATAATGGCTGCCGCCGACAAATCCCCAGACGGTCATGCCGGCCGCCTTTCCCGCCTGCACGCCGCTGGCGCTGTCCTCGATCACCAGCGTGCGCGCGGGCTCCGCACCCATCTTCGCCGCCGCGTGGAGAAACAGATCGGGCGCTGGCTTGCCGTGCCTGACCATCTGCGCGGTGTAGACCCGATCGCCGAAATGCGCCCGCAGGCCGGTGACGTCAAGAGACAACGAGACGCGGTCGATGTCGCTGGACGACGCCACGCAAAACGGCGCGCGCAAATCGAAGATCACATCGGCGACGCCGGGAATTGGTTGAAGCGCACCCGCGAACGTCGTCAGTACGTGCGACTTCAAGCGCGGCAGAAAGCCCTCCGACACGGCCTGTCCGAGATCCCGATAATGCTGCTCGACCGCCTTGGTGCTGCGCCCGAGGAAGAGTTCGAGCGCCTGCTCTACGCTGAGCGTGATGCCGCATTCGGCCAGCACGTCGGACAAGCAGCGACAGCTCAACAGCTCACTATCGACCAGTACGCCGTCGCAGTCGAAGATGATCAGATCGGGTTTTGGCCGGCCCTGGTCCATCTGGCCATTCGATCATATACCCAACTCTTGGGCAATAGCTCAGCAACGGGCAACCCTCCGCAGGCAATGCCGCGGCAGGAAACCGTAGCCCGGGCTCCATCCCGGCTGCGCGGCGTCACCTGCGCTGATTATACACGTCGATGCACACCGCCCCGAGCAGCACCAGGCCCTTGATGACCTGCTGGTAGTCGATGCCAATGCCGAGGATGGACATGCCGTTGTTCATCACGCCCATGATCATGGCGCCGACCACGGCGCCGCCGACGCGGCCGACACCGCCATAGGCCGACGCGCCGCCGATGAAGCAGGCGGCGATGACGTCGAGCTCGAAGCCGAGACCGGCCTTGGGCGTTGCGGTGTTGAGGCGCGCGGCGAAGACGAGGCCGGCAAGCGCGGCAAGCACGCCCATGTTGACGAAGGTGAGGAAGGTCAGCCGCTCCGTCTTGATGCCCGACAGCTTTGCGGCTTTCGCATTGCCGCCGACCGCGTAGACCTGCCGACCGATCACGGTGCGGCGGGTGACGAAGCCGTAGAGCGCGATCAGCGCGGTCATGATGACCAGCACGTTCGGCATGCCGCGATGCGAGGCGATCAGATAGGTGAAGTAGAGCACGGCGCAGGCCAGGAGAATGCTCTTGCCGAGGAAGAACGCGTAAGGCTCGACCTCGATGCCGTGCAACTGCTCGCGCGAGCGACCCTTGGCGCCGGCATAGACGAGGCCGAGCGCGAGCACGGCACCGATCAGCATGGACGTCGGATGCAGCGTGCCCGCCTCGGGCAGCATCTCCGGAATGAAGCCCGACGACAATTTCTGGAAGGTCGCCGGAAACGGTCCGAGCGACTGGCCCTGCAACACCGCGAGCGCAAGTCCCTTGAACACCAACATGCCGGCCAGCGTCACGATGAAGGACGGGATCTTGAAATAGGCCACCCAATAGCCCTGCGCGGCGCCGATCGCCGCGCCCAACAGCAGGCAGGCGATGAAGGCGAGCGTGTAGTCGATCTTGTACGTCACCATCAGCACGGCGGCCACCGCGCCGACGAAGCCCGCGACCGAGCCGACCGAGAGGTCGATATGGCCGGTGACGATCACCAGCAGCATGCCCAGCGCCATGATGACGATGTAGCTGTTCTGGAGCACCAGATTGGTCAGGTTGAGCGGCTGCAGCAGCGTGCCGCCGGTCATGACCTGGAAGAACAGCATGATCGCGATCAGCGACATCAGCATGCCGTAATTGCGCAAATTGTTCTTGATGAAGCTGCCGTGCCGGCGCTCCTCGGGCAGCGATACCGTCTTGTCGGTCATGGCTGCGATCCTCCCATCTCCGCGCCCGCAAGGACGCTGCTTCCATAGTTTCTATCGTTGCGCATGATGGCGCGCATGATCTTTTCCTGCGTCGCTTCAGTGCCCGGGAACTCGCCGACGAAGGCGCCGTCGTTCATGACACAGATGCGGTCGCAGATGCCGAGGAGCTCGGGCATCTCCGAGGAGATCACCACCACGCCGCGGCCGGCTTCCGCAAGCTCGTTGATGATACAGTAGATCTCGTATTTGGCACCGACGTCGATGCCCCGCGTCGGCTCGTCCAGGATCAAGACCTTGGGGTCCGTCATCAGCCATTTCGACAGCACGACCTTCTGCTGGTTGCCGCCGGAGAGCTGGCCGGTCTCCTGGTAGACGTCCGAGCAGCGGATGCGCATCCGGTTGCGATAGTCGCTGGCGACCTTCAGCTCGGCGATGTCGTCGATCACCCGGCGAGGCGCGACCTGGTCGAGGCTTGCGAGCGTGATGTTCTTGCGAACGTCGTCGGCGAGGATCAGCCCGAGCTGCTTGCGGTCCTCGGTGACATACGCAAGACCCGCGTCGATCGCGGCCGCGACGTTCGGCAGCACGATCTCATGGCCCTCGAGCCGGATGCGACCGCTGATGGCGGTGCCCCAGGACCGACCGAACAGACTCATGGCGAATTCAGTGCGGCCGGCGCCCATCAATCCGGCAATGCCGACGACCTCGCCGCGCTTCACGCCGAAATCGATGTTCTTGATCACCTGCCGCTCGGGATGGATGGGGTGATAGACCGACCAGTTCTCGACGGTGAGGACGGGCTCGCCGATCTCTGCGCTACGCTCCGGGAAACGGTGGGCGAGATCGCGGTTGACCATGCTGCGGATGATGCGGTCTTCCTGGATCGGCTCGGCGCGGCAGTCGATGCCGTCGACGGTGCGGCCGTCGCGCAGCACGGTGATGTGGTCGGCGACGCGGGCGACCTCGTTCAGCTTGTGCGAGATCAGGATCGAGCCGATGCCCTGCTCGCGGAAGGCCACGAGACGTTCGAGCAGCGCGGCACTGTCAGCCTCGTTGAGGCTGGCGGTGGGCTCGTCCAGGATCAGCATCCGCACCCGCTTGGACAGGGCCTTCGCGATTTCGACGAGCTGCTGCTTGCCGACGCCGAGATCGGTGATCAGCGTATCCGGCGATTCCTTGAGGCCAACCTGCGCGAGGAGTTCCCGCGTGCGCCGATACACCTCGTCGCGATCGACGACGCCGAGTCTTGAAGGCGGATGCGACAGGAAGATGTTTTCGGCAATCGACATCAGCGGGATCAGCGCCAGCTCCTGATGGATGATGATGATGCCGAGCGCTTCGGAATCGTTGATGTCGCGAAAGCGCCGCTCTTCGCCGTCGAAGACGATGGTGCCCTCGTAACTGCCAGCCGGATACACGCCGCTGAGCACCTTCATCAACGTCGACTTGCCGGCACCATTCTCACCGACGAGGGCGTGGATCTGCCCGGCATCAACCGAGAAGTTGACGTCGCGCAGCGCCTGCACGCCGGAAAAGCTCTTGCTGACGTTGCGCATCTCCAGCATTGCGGCCATCGTCGTTGTCCCTTGTTCAACCTCTCCCCATCTTGCGGGGATGATATCGCGGCATCCACATCGTCATTGCGAGCGCAGCGAAGCAATCCAGACTCTCTCCGCGGCGGAAGACTGGATTGCTTCGCTGCGCTCGCAATGACGGAGTGCATAGCAATCACTGCCCGTAGGGAGATGGCCCCTCACCCCGCCCTCTCCCCGCGAGAGCGGGGCGAGGGCGAAGGAGAAAAGTCTTACTGGAATTGTGACTTCTTGTAGTAGCCGCTGTCGATCAGGACCTTCTCCCAATTGTCCTTATAGACCACGACCGGCTTGAGCAGGTAGGACGGCACGGTCTTGGCGCCGTTCTCGTAGGTCTTGGTGTCGTTGACGGTGACCTGCTTGCCGGCAAGCGCGGCGTCGACCATGTCGGCGGTCACCTTGGCGAGATCGCGGGTGTCCTTGAAGATGGTCGAATACTGGTCGCCGCGCAGCATCGCCTTGATCGAGGGCACCTCGGCATCCTGGCCCGAGATGACAGGCATCGGCTGGCCGGCGCTGCCATAACCGACGCCCTTCAGCGAGGAGATGATGCCGATCGACAGGCCGTCATAGGGCGACAACACCGCGTTGACCTTCTTGTTGCCGTAGTAGGCGCTGAGCAGATTGTCCATGCGAGCCTGCGCGGTGGCGCCGTCCCAGCGCAAGGTCGCGACCTTGTCCATGCCCATCTGGCCCGAAGCCACGACGAGCTTGCCGCTGTCGATGTACGGCTTCAGCACGCTCATCGCGCCGTTGTAGAAGAAGTAGGCATTGTTGTCGTCGGGCGAGCCGCCGAACAGCTCGATGTTGAACGGACCCTTGCCATCCTTGAGGCCGAGGCCCTGCACGATCGACTCGGCCTGAAGCACGCCGACCTGGAAATTGTCGAAGGTCGCGTAATAGTCGACGTTCGGCGTGCCGCGGATCAGGCGGTCATAGGCGATCACGGTGATGCCCTTGGCCTTGGCCTGCTTGAGCACGTCGGAGAGCGTGGTGCCGTCGATCGCGGCGATCACCAGCGCTTTCGCGCCCTTGGTCACCATGTTCTCGACCTGCGAGAGCTGGTTCGGAATGTCGTCCTCGGCATATTGCAGGTCGGTGTTGTAGCCGCGTTCCTTCAGCACCCTGACCATGTTGTTGCCGTCGTCGATCCAGCGCGCCGACGATTTGGTCGGCATGGCGATGCCGACCGTTGCTTTGTCCTGGGCTGAGGCGGTGACGTCCGCGGCCATCGTCGCAGCGCCGGCCAGCGCCAGCGCGAGGAATGTCGTCTTCAGTTTCAGCATGTTTCACTCCCTTATGGTGTCAGACTGTTTCTTGGCTTCGTCGAGAACGTGGCGATGAGCTGCTTCGGGCCTCCTATGCGAGCTTGACGTCCGGCTCCGCGCGACCATGCGCGGAGGCCTCCAACAGAAAGGTGCAGCCCGCCTGCGGATCGGCGGCGCGCGCCGCCGCGTCCATGTCCTGCCACGCCGAGGTGACGAGAATGCGCGATAAATCAGGGCCGACGAAAGCGGGGCAGCTTGCCTGCTTGGCCGGCACGCTGATTGAGCGCAGGCGCTCGCCCTGCGGCGAGTAGACATCGATGCGGCTTGCGCCCCAGCACGCGTTCCAGATCTGGCCATCTGCGTCGCACACCGAGCCGTCGAGGCCGCCGATGCCGCTATGGCGCAGCAGCACCTCGGGCTCGCCGCGCGGCAAGCCGGTCGCGGGATTGAGCGGCACGGAATAGAGCACGGCGCGTGCGGTGTCGGTGAAGTAGCCTGTGGCGCCATCGGGCGAGAAACAGATCGAGTTGGGAATGCTGATACCGGGAAACAGCGTCGAGATCTTGCCGCGATGGAACGCATAGATCGCGCCAGCCCCTCGCTCGGCCTTGCGGCCCATGGTGCCGATCCAGAACGTGCCGGATTGGTGCACGCGGCAATCATTGGAGCGCGTCGCGGGATTGTCGGCTTCGAGCGGGCAGAGCAGCGCCATCGCACCGTCGGCGAGCTTGCGGATGTAGAGTCCATCTTCCGCAACGATCAGCTGGCGCTCGGCATCGATGCGCCCGAGCGCGCTCGCCATCCGGCCGAGCGCATGGACGCGAATGCTGCCACGGCCGAGCTGCGCCTCGAACAGCCGCCCCTCGCGGATGTCGAACCACCAGGCCGTGTCGGTGGTCGCGTCATAGGTCGGTCCCTCGCCGAGATGGCAGGGATCGTCCGAGAGGACAGACGTCGGCACCTGCTCCATCATGGCGACCTCACCGCAAAGCGATAGACTGTGTGATGGCGATAGACCTCACCGGGCGCAAGGCGCGGGCTTGGAAAATCCGGCCGGTTTGGTGAATTGGGCCACATATGCGGCTCCAGGCACATCGCGTCCGACTGGCGATACAGCTTGCCGCCCTTGCCCGAGATCGTGCCGTCGAGATAGTTGCCGGAATAGACCTGAAGACCGGGCTGATCGGTGAGCAGCTCCATGATCCGCCCCGAGCGCGGCGCCTCCAGCCGCGCCGCGAGCGCAAGCTTGCCGTCACGGCCAAGACAGTAGGTATGGTCGTAGCCCTTGCCGTTCCGTAATTGCCGATCGCTCTCGCGGATGCGCGCGCCGACGGCCTGGGCGCCGCGGAAGTCGAACGGTGTGCCGGCAACGCTGCGCGGCGGCTCAGGAAGCGGAATGGCGGTGGGATCGATCGCCAGGAAATGTTCGGCGGCGACCGTCAGCTTGTGATCGAGAACGGGTGTGCCTGACGTCGCGCCTTCCAGATTGAAGAAGCTGTGATTGGTCAGGTTGACGATGGTCGGCCGGTCGGTCCGCGCCTCCATGGTGAGCGACAGCTCGCTCGGGCCGGTGACGCGATAGGTCAGGCGGACGTCGAGTCGGCCGGGATAGTTTTCCTCGCCATGCGGGCTCGTGTAGGTCAGCGTCACCGCCGGCTCGGAGCCGTCGTCGATCTCCGCAATCTCCCAGAGCTTGCGGTCGAATCCGTCGAGGCCGCCATGCAACGCGTTCGGACCGTTGTTGACGGGAAGCTGCACCGTCTCGCCGTCCAGCGAAAATTGTCCGTTGGCGATACGGTTGGCGTAGCGGCCCACGGTGGCGCCAAAAAACTTCCGCTCGGCGAGATAGCCGGCGAACGCATCGTGACCCAGCACGACGTCGTCATAGCCGCCCCTCGCGTCCGGCGCGATCAGAGCCTGAATCACCGCGCCGTGGGTGATGATGCGCGCTTCGAACCCACTCTCCCCGCGCAGCACGATGCGCTCCACGCTGCGGCCGTCCGGCAGTGTTCCGAAGACGTCTTTTTCTATTTTTGCGCCAGCCATGTCTAATCCACAAATGGTTCGACGATATTGCGCCTGCCGAGCAGGAAGGCATCGGCGACGAGACGAAGCGGCGCCAGATCGACGTCGCGGGCACCTGTTGCGGCAAGCGTGACGAAGCGCCGGTACAGCTCCCGATATTCCTCATCGGGCGCCTCGGCAACGGTCTTGCCGTCGATCGCCATGATCCGGCCGCCGCGGGATAGCGTCATCCGGCCCTGGTCGGTTTCGACGAGGATATCCCAGCTCTGCGGCCCGGTCTGGCGGAAATCGAACTCGGCGGTAACTCGCAGGCCATCAATATCGGCCAGCGTCAGGTTCGCGGCGATCGGCGCCTGGCGATTGGCGGGGAAGGCGAGCTCGGCCGCGGTGACGAACACCGGCTTCGGCAGGATCCTGGTCAGGATCGACAGCGCATTGATGCCGGGATCGAACACCCCGAGTCCGCCGGGCTCCCAGATCCAGATCTGCCCGGGATGCCAGACGCGGACGTCCTCTTTCCAGTTGATGTGCACGGAGGTGATCCGCCGCGCGGCGAGCCATTGCCGCGCCGGCTCGACGGCCGGTGCATGGCGCGAATGCCAGGTCGCAAACAGCGTGCGCCTCGCATCCGCCGCCATCGCGATCAAGGGATCGAGCTCGGCAACGCCGGTGCCGGGCGGCTTCTCCAGCATGACATGCTTGCCGGCGGCGAGTGCCAAGGCAGCCTGGGTGCGGCGCACCTGCGGCGGCGTGCACAGCGACACCGCATCGATCGGCGGCCCCCTCTCCAGCAATTCCTCGATGGTGGCAAAGTGCGGCAGCCCCGGCAGCGAGGCGTTGCGGCTGGCAACGGCCGCGAGCGTCGCACCCGGCACCGCGGCGATCGCGCCGACATGCTGGTCCCGCGCGATCTTGCCGAAGCCGACGATGGCGATGCGAAGTTCAGTCACGATCTCTCTCCAGTGTCCGCGGACGGCAGCGCCTCGGCCGGTACAGTCTCGGTCACTGTACCCTCATGGCGGCGCATGCCGTTGTGAATGACGTAGACCATCGCCTCCGACGCAGTCGCGGCATCACCCGACGCGATGGCATCGACGATCTTCTGATGCCAGAGCAGCACGGTGTCGCGGTCCTCGGGTTCGACAGGTGCGCTGAGCAGGAACGAGGCGCGCAAGGCGGCCTCGATGACGTGCCCGATCGAGCGCATGAACAGATTACCGGACGCACGCGCCACGGCGACATGAAGCGCGAGGTCGGCATCAGCAAAGCCGACGGAATCGGAAGCCTCATCCCGCATCCGCTCCATGCAGCGACGCAGCTCGGCCAAGTCCTGCTCCGACCGCTGCGCCGCTGCCAGCACGGCCGCGCGCGGCTCGACCGCAAGACGGATCTCGGCGAGGTCGTTGAGGAAGCGCTTGTCGATGCCGGCGTCCAGATGCCAGGCCAGCACGTCGGCGTCGAACATGTTCCAGGCGACGCGCTCGCGCACGACGGTGCCGACCCTCGCCTTGGTGGTGAGCAGGCCCTTGGCGACCAGCGTCTTCACGCTCTCGCGCAGCACCGGCCGCGACACGCCGAACATCGCGATCATCTCGGCATCGCCCGGAAGCCTTGTCCCCTCCGCGTAACGCCCGGCGATGATGTCGACGCCGATCGAGCGCGCCACCTCCGCGTGATTGGAGTGCGCCCGGCGCGTCGGGATGACGACGATGCGCGAGGTCATGGGACGGCTCCCGCGCGCTTCGTCACCGGCCGCCGCGCGAGCGCGACCAGCCCCTGTTGCAAGGCGATGAAGGCGAACAGCAGCACGCCGGTCGCGATCTTGGTCCACCAGCTCGACAGCGTCCCGTCGAAATTGATGTAGGTCTGGATCATGCCCTGGATCAGCACACCGAGGAAGGTGCCGATCACAGAGCCCTGCCCGCCGGTGAGCAGCGTGCCGCCGATCACGACCGCCGCAATGCTGTCGAGCTCGACGCCGACGGCGGAGAGCGAGTATCCCGCGCTGGTGTAGAAGGAGAAGACGATGCCCGCGATGCCTGCCAGCAGGCTCGACAGCATGTAGATCTTCACCGTCATCCTGCCGACGGCAACGCCCATCAGGCTCGCGGCCTGCCGGCTGCCGCCGAGCGCATAGACGTTGGCGCCGAACCGGGTAAGACGCAGCAGCAATGCGCCGCCGATCACGATCGTAAGCATGATGATCGCGACCGCGGTCAGCCGCCCGCCGCCGGGTAGCCGCAGTGCGAAGTCCGACACGGTGGAATAGACCGGCGCGGTGATCGGCACCGATTCCGTCGAGAGCAGGAAGCTGGCGCCACGGGCCAGGAACATGCCGGCGAGCGTCACGATGAAAGGCGGCAGATCGAAGACGTGGATCATCGCGCCCATCGCCGCACCAAAGGCTCCCGAAAGCGCGAGGATGGCGACGAAGGCGATCAGGGGCGGAATGCCCCAGCGCTCGATCGCCAGCGCGACGAACACAGTGGTAAAGCCGATCACCGAGCCGACCGAGAGATCGATGCCGCCGGAGATGATGACGAAGGTCATGCCGGTCGCGACGATGCCGAGGAAGGCGTTATCGGTGAGGAGATTGCCGACCACACGGGTCGAGGCGATGTTGGGGAATTGCACCGCGCAGAGCGCGAATCCCGCGACGAGCACGATGGCGGTGATGAGGACGGGCGGCAGGCCTTTCAAGCTTTGGCCCTCCGCAGCCGCGCCACGACACCGGCAACGCCGGACAGTTTCGGTGATTGCAGCAGCAGCACGGCGATCACCACCACCGCCTTGACCAGCAAATTGAACTCCGGCGGATATCCCGATAGCAAAATGCCGGTGTTCATGGTCTGGATGATCAGCGCACCTAACACAGCAAGAATTAGGCTGAAGCGGCCGCCGAACAGCGAGGTCCCACCGATCACGACGGCCAGGATCGCGTCGAGCTCGAGCCAGAGGCCGGCATTGTTGGCATCGGCGCCCATGATGTCGGCAGCCGCGATCACGCCGGCGAGCGCAGCACAGACACCGCACCAGACATAGACCGCCAAAATCATGGCGCGCGTGCCGACGCCAGCGAGTTCGCTCGCCCGCGCATTGCCGCCGGTGGCCTCGATCAGCAGTCCGAGCGCCGAGCCGCGCACCACCGCGCCGGTGAGGATCAGCATGCCCAACGCGATCGCGACTGGCACCGGCACGCCGAGAATGGCGCCGTTACCGAGCCAGACCAGATCGGGCGAGGAGAAGGTCACGATGCGACCCTCGGTGATGAGCTGCGCGATGCCGCGTCCCGCCACCATCAGGATCAACGTCGCGACGATCGGCTGCATGCCAAGCACCGCGACGAGAAATCCGTTCCACAAGCCGCAGATCAAGCCCGCGCCGAGCGCGCCTGCCAGCAGCACGGCCAGACTGTGGCTGTCGGCGAGGCTCGCCGCGATTGCGCCCGAGATAGCCATGATCGCGCCGACTGACAGATCGATGCCGCGCGTCGCGATCACCAGCACCATGCCGAGCGAGAGCAGCGCCACCGGCGTGCCGCGGTTGAGCACGTCGATCAGGCTGCCGAAGAGACGGCCGTCCTGGAGACGCAGGTCGAAGAATTGCGGCGACACCACACGATCGACCGCCAGGATAACGATTAACGCAAGGATCTGGGCAAGGCCGCGGCGCGGCAATAGCGCTGTCATGCCCGGCCCTCATGCGCGACACTGCCGCCATCGGCGGCGATGGCGGCGAGAATGCTGCCGACGTCGATGGCCTCGCCGGCGAGCTCCTCGACATGGGCGCGATCGCGCAGCACCATCACACGATCGGAATAGGTCACGATCTCGTCGAGCTCGGAGGAGATCACCAGCAGCGCAAGCCCGTCGTCGCAGAGCTCGCGTATCAGGCGAATGATCTCGGCGTGCGCGCCGACGTCGATGCCGCGGGTCGGCTCGTCCAGCACGAGCAGCCGTGGCGAGGTCGCAAGCCAGCGAGCCAGCAGCACCTTTTGCTGATTGCCGCCGGACAACAGGCCGACGGGACGCTCCGGATCGGGCGGGCGGATGTCGAGCATCTTAACGTAACGGTTTGCGATCTCGTCCTGCTCGCGTCGCGACAGCGGCCGATGCAGACCGCGCTTGGCCTGGAGCGCGAGCACGATGTTCTCGCGCACGGTAAGCTCGGCGACGATGCCGTCGGTCTTGCGCTCCTCCGGGCAATAGCCAAAGCCATGGCGCACGCCGTCGCGCGGCGACTGAAGCCGGACAGGCGCGCCTTCCACCCTCGCCTGCCCGCGATCGGCGCGCTCGGCGCCGAACACCAGCCGCGCCGTCTCGGTCCGGCCCGAGCCGAGCAGGCCGGCGAGGCCGACGACCTCGCCGTGGCGCAGCTCGAGATTGAACGGCGCGATATAGCCGGCCTTGCCGTAGCTCTCGAAGCTGGCGCAGACTTCACGCGTCTTCTGTGCGCCTGCCGATGCCCGCGCGCTGGTAGTCTCGGCCAGCTCGCGGCCGAGCATCATCAGGATCAATTCGAGCCGCGGCAGCGAGGCGGTCTCGCGCTCGCCGACCAGGCGGCCGTTGCGCAAGACTGTGATGCGATCGGATATCTCGTAGACCTGGTCGAGGAAATGGCTGACGAAAACGATCCCGATACCGCGCCTGGCGAGCTGGCGCATGATGCGAAAGAGGATCTCGACCTCGTGGCGGTCGAGGCTCGCGGTCGGCTCGTCCAGGATCAGCACGCGCGCCGAGAGATCGACGGCGCGCGCGATCGCGGTGACGTGCTGCACGGCGACGGAATAACTGCCGAGCGGCGCCGATACATCGATATCGAGACCGAAATCCGCGAGCAATGTCTTCGCGCGGCGTCGCATCTCGCCTTCGCGCACGACGCCAAAGCGCATCGGCTGACGATCGAGGAACAGGTTCTGCGCCACCGAGAGGTTCGGCAGCAAGTTGACCTCCTGGTAGACGGTGGCAATGCCGGCCTGAACTGCGGCCTTGGCCGAACGCGGCGCGACCTCTTCGCCACGGATCATGACAATGCCGCCATCGCGCGGGAACACGCCGGTGATCACCTTGATCAGCGTGGATTTGCCGGCGCCATTCTCGCCGAGCAGCGCATGGATCTCGCCGGCGCGGAGCGTGAAGTCGACCTCCTGCAACGCATGCACAGCACCAAAACTTTTGCTGATCCCGCGCACTTCCAGCAGGAACGCAGCAGGATCCGAGCTGTTCTCCATCGTGACGTCACTCCCACCGGCGCCCGCTGATGATGCGGACACCCGGCCCATCCGTTCGCGCAGCAGTTTCGAAGGGGGCCGCCGGACTGCCGAAACACGGCCGTCCGGCGACGCACTCGCCTCAGTAACCGAGGCCCTTCTTGCTGTCGTAGATCTTCTGCGGATCGTCGGTGGGCGTGTAGAGCTTCGAGTCGGTCTGGATCCATTTCGGCGGAACCGTGCCCCTGTCCTTGAACGCCGCGATGGCATCGAGGGCGGGACCCGCCATGTTCGGCGTCAGCTCGACCGTGGCATTGGCTTCGCCTGCGACCATCGCCTTGAAGATGTCGGGGACCGCGTCGATCGAGACGGTGAGGATGTCCTTGCCGGGCTTGAGGCCCGCTTCCTTCATCGCCTGGATGGCGCCGACCATCATGTCGTCGTTGTGCGCATAGACCGCGCAGATCGACTTGCCGCCGCCTTCGGCCTTGATGAAGCTTTCCATCACTTCCTTGCCCTTGGCGCGGGTGAAGTCACCGGTCTGGCTGCGCACCACCTTCAGGTTCGCATGCTTGGCGATGGCGGTGTCAAAACCCTTCTTGCGATTGGCGGCCACGCTGGCGCCGACGGTGCCCTGCAATTCGACGATGTTGCAGGCCTTGGCCCCCACGGTCTTCGCCAGCCAGTCGCCGGCGACCTCGCCTTCGTGCACGCTGTCGGAGGTCACGGCGGTGAGATAGAGCTCCTTGCCGGAGGGATCGATGTCGCGGTCGAGCAGCACGACCGGGATCTTGGCCTCCTTCGCTTCCTTCAGCACCGAGTCCCAGCCGGTCGAGACGACAGGCGCGAGGAAGATCGCATCGACGTTCTGCGCGATGAAGGAGCGGATCGCCTTGATCTGGTTCTCCTGCTTCTGCTGCGCGTCGGCGATCTTGAGATTGACCTTGCGCTTGGTAGCCTCCTGCTTGGAGACCGACGTCTCGGCCGCGCGCCAGCCGGATTCCGATCCGATCTGCGAGAAGCCGATGGTGAGTTCGGCGGCGTTGGCCGGCAAAGCGAGCAGCAAGGCGCTCGTGGCACTGGCCGCAAAGAGGGCTTTGAGGGTCATCAGGCGTGTCTCCCAAAATGTTATCCGGGGCGCTGATTGGTAGCATGGCACCCACAGGCCGCCCTTGGAGGCGGCGGGAGGGACTATTTCACGGAAGTTTGGTTCCGACTAGTCATATTATCTGACTATTTGCGCTGAACACGGCAGTCGGCGGGGAGGGCCATCGTATGACACGCCCAGCGCGATTTTGTTCCGCGGATGCAACGGGAAGATGAAAAGATTGTATGCGGCCCATCCTTCGAGACGCCCGCTTTTTGCGGGCTCCTCAGGATAAGGTTCATGTTGGCAGCTAAATCCTGAACCTCATGGTGAGGCGCCGCTTGCGGCGCGTCTCGAACCATGAGGCCCCGCAAGTGAGATGAAGCGAAGCGAAGCCGGCGCTAGATCAGCTTCCGCTGCGCCAGATTCGTCATCAGCGCACCGATGCCAAAGGTCCAGGGCTCGCACTCGTCGCTGGTCCGCATGCGGTTGACGAGCTTGCCGAGCTGGGGCGCCGAGATCGTGACGATGTCATCGCGCTTGTGGGTGAACCCCTGCCCCGGAGCATCGCGATCCTTGACCGGCGCGAACATCGTGCCGAGGAACAGTACGAAGCCGTCAGGGTATTGATGCACCTTGCCGATCGTTTGCTCGACCAGGTCGGTGGGATCGCGGCTGATCATGCTGATCGAGGAGTGGCCATCGAGGACAAAACCGTCCGCCCCTTTCACGTTCAGGCTGATCTCCAGCTTGCGCGCGTCGTCGAGCGAAAAACTGTCGTCGAACAGACGCAGCAGCGGGCCGATCGCGCAGGAGGCGTTGTTGTCCTTGGCCTTAGACAACAGCAGCGCCGAGCGGCCCTCGAAGTCGCGCAGATTGACGTCGTTGCCGAGCGCGCCGCCGACGATCTTGCCGCGGCTGGAGACGAACAGCACCAGCTCCGGCTCCGGATTGTTCCAGGTCGATTTCGGATGCAGCCCGGCATCCATGCCGGTGCCAACCGAGGACAAGGTCGGCGCCTTGGTGAAAACCTCTGCATCGGGGCCGATGCCGACTTCGAGGTATTGGCTCCAGGCGTTCTGGTCGATCAGCACCTGCTTCAGGTGTATCGCCTGATCCGAGCCCGGCTTGAGTTTTGACAGATCATCGCCGATCAGCCGCGTCACTTCTTTGCGGATCGCTTCCGCCGAGGCCGGATTGCCTTTCGCCCGCTCCTCGATCACGCGCTCCAGCATCGAGATGGCGAAGGTGACGCCGGCCGCCTTCAGGGTCTGGAGATCGACTGGCGCGAGCAGCCACGGCTTTTTCGAATCGCGCTGATCCGGGGCCGTGTTGGCGACGATGGCATCGAGATCGCCGATGCGCTCACCCCTGGTCGCGGCAAGCGCCTTGGCCGGCTCGTCCTCTTCGCAGAGCGCGCTGATGGTCGGGAATTTCGCGGTGACGTCGAAGACACCGTCGCCGCGCACGGCGATCACGGCCGGGCCATTCGCCTGCGGCAGCCAGACGCGGCCGACAAGCGTTCCCCGCGTGCCGTCCTCGGGGAGAAGGTCCTTAACCGTCAATGTCGTCATGGGCGTGTCCTCGCTCTTTTCGGATCGGCCGCACTCGAAGAGGCCGATCATGTTGGCGAAGACCAATAAACGTCTGGGACGGGAAGTCCAGAGCGGCAGCCTGCCGCGCTTCTATGCCCCCGCCCGCGCCTTTCGGGCCGCGATCTGCTGGAGCGCCCAGCGCGCGTTCTTGCGCACGTCGGGATCGGCATCATCGGCGATCACGGCGAGGAACGCTTCGCCGTCGGGATGGGCGATCTCGCCGAGAGCCGCGGCCGCCTCCTTCCGCAAGTTTGCTTGCTCGTGATTGACGCAATTGCCGATCGGGCGCACCGCGCGCTCGATCTTCATTCGGCCAAGACTGCGGATCGCCTTCAGCCGCACCTGCCAGAATTCGTCGCCGAGCGAAGCGACCAGTTGATCGGCGGCGATCGAACCGTTGACGTTGAGACCCAGCGTCTCCGCCGCCATCTCGCGCACCATCCAGTCCGAATCCTTCAGCGCACGCGTGATCGTCTCGGCCGCCGGCTTCAGCTGCGAGAAGGCGAGCGCGCTGACGGCAGCACGGCGCACATGCGCGTCGGGATCGTTGATCAGCGCGGTCAGCGCCGGAATTGATTCCTCCAGTTTGAGGAAACCGATCACACCGATCGCCTGCACGCGCACGGCGGCGTCCGTATCCTGGAGCGATTCCAGCGCCGGCTTCAGCGTGTCCTTGCAACGCAGCTCCTTGAGCGCACGCAACGCGCCCATGCGCACGAAGGCGTGGGCATGCTTGACCAGCGGCAGGATGATGTCGGCGCAGGCTGGATCCTTGAACTCAGCCATGCTGTCGGCCGCGGCGGCGGCGAC
This sequence comes from Bradyrhizobium sp. 197, assembly GCF_023073375.1. Classification (NCBI taxonomy): domain Bacteria; kingdom Pseudomonadati; phylum Pseudomonadota; class Alphaproteobacteria; order Hyphomicrobiales; family Nitrobacteraceae; genus Bradyrhizobium; species Bradyrhizobium sp. 197. The sequence goes on from NZ_JADPJJ010000079.1 coordinate 175,505, forward strand.
GATCCTTTCGGGATCGACCAGCAGCTTCACCAGCGCACTGGCGGCCTCCGGCCCGTCGAACTCGCCGAGCGCCATCGCCACCTGCTGGCGCACGCCGGCATCGGGATCGGCGACCATGCTGGCGAGATGGCCGACCGCTGCGGGATCGCCGGAATGGCCGAGCGCGATGATCGCGACGCGGCGCTCGGCGGGATCTGCGGCCTGCAAACGCTCGTCGGCGTCTTCGAGGTCGTCGTAGGATTCGAACGGGCTCGACATGATCACCTCAACAGATAAGGAATGTTGACGGTGACGGCGCCGGTCGGGCAATCCGCCTCGCAGGGCATGCAGTACCAGCATTCGTCATAGGCCATGTAGGCCTTGCCGGTCATGTCGCTGATGCGCAGCACGTCGAGCGGGCAGACGTCGACGCACACGGTGCAGCCCTTGTCGGCGATGCATTTGGCGTCGTCAACGACCACCGGAACCGATGTCTGATAGGAAGCGAGAGGCATCGTATGTCTCCTGTTACTCGTGCGGGGGGTCAGGCTGTCGCGCGAATGCGTTGCTTGTCATAGAGATCCTTCTCGTCGTCGGCGATCGGCACGACGTAGGGCTCCACGGCACGCTTCTCGCTGGTCATCTTGTCGTTCTGCTTGGACAGCAGCGTGTGGCAGAACCAGTTCTCGTTGTCCTTCTCCGGGAAATCCGTGCGCCAATGATAGAGGCCCCAGCGACTTTCCTCGCGGTAGAGCGAGGCATGCACAGCCATGTCAGCGCAGTCCATGATTGATTGCACTTCGAGGGCGCGGAGCAGTTCATGCGCGTTGCGCGCGATCATGTGCTCCTGCATGTCCTCGCGTGCCTCGGCGAGGCGGCGCATTCCGAGCTCGTATTTGCGCGTGACTTTTGGCGGCTGGAGATAGTCGTTGACCAGGCGCCGGGTCTTGTACTCGATCTGGTTCGGCGGAATGCCATCCTCGCGCTTGGTCGGCGCCATCACGCGGTCGCGTTCCCTAGCGACATCGGCTGCATCGAACTCCGCAAAGTCGTGGTTCTCGGCAAACTCCATCGCGTCGATGCCGGCGACCGCCCCGTTGGTGAAGGCGCCCAGCATGTAGTTGTGCGGCACGCTCGCCATATCGCCCGCGGCATAAAGGCCGGGCACAGTGGTGCGCGCGTTGTCGTCGACGAACACGCCGGAGGCGCTGTGACCCGAGCAAAAACCGATCTCGGAGATGTGCATCTCGATCGACTCTTTGCGGTAGTCGATGCCGCGCCCCTGTTGGAACAGGCCGCGCGTCGGCCGCTCCACCTTGTGCAGCGTGGTTTCGATCTCCTCGATCGTGTTCGGATGCAGATGCTTGAGCTGGAGGAACACCGGGCCTTTGCCCGACAGGAGTTCGTTGTAGAACTCCAGCATCATCTGCCCCGACCAGTAGTCGCATTCGATGAAGCGCGATCCCTCGTTGTTGGCAGTGAAGGCGCCGAAAGGACCGGCGACGTAGGCGCAGGCCGGGCCGTTATAGTCCTTGATCAGCGGATTGATCTGGTAGCATTCGAGGTTCGCGAGCGCGGCGCCGGCATGATAGGCCATCGCATAACCGTCGCCGGAATTGGCGGCGTTCTCGTAAGTGCCGAACATGTAACCGGAGGTCGGAAGACCGAGGCGACCGGCTGCGCCCATGCAGAGGATCACCGACTTGGCCTTGATCACCAGGATTTCGGCCGTGCGGGTGTTGACGCTGATCGCGCCGGCGATACGGCCGTCGGCGGATTTGAGCAGCCGCGTCGCCATGTAGCGGTTGGAGATCAGGATGCGGGCACGGCGGAGCTGGCGATAGAGCGCCTTCTTCACGGTCTCGCCGTTCGGCATCGGCAGAACATAGCTGCCGATATGATGCACCTTCTTGACGGCGTAATCGCCGTTCTCGTTCTTCAGGAAGCGGATGCCGAAACTGTCGAGCTCCTCGACGATCTTGTAACAGTTCTGCGCGTATTTATAGACCGCCTTTTGATCGACGATGCCGTCATTGGCGATGGTGATTTCCTTGGTGTATTGCTCGGGCGTCGCGTAGCCCGGGATGACGGCGTTGTTCAGCCCGTCCATGCCCATCGAGATCGCGCCGGAGCGCTTGACGTTGGCCTTTTCGAGCAGGACGACATTGGCCTTCGGATTCTTCAGCTTCGCCTTCAGCGCCGCCATCGGGCCGGCGGTGCCGCCGCCGATCACCAGCACATCGCAGGAAACCTCCGAAAGTCCGTCCACGATCTGATCTAGTGCCATCGCTTGCTCCTGGTTCACCGGCAGGTCCGGCGCCTTTGCATCAGATTTGTTCAGTGGCTCGTCCGGCGATAGCAATTAGTTGTCGCCGGGATGCGATTTGCGCATCAGCGCTCGACGAAGGCTTTTTCGATCACGAAATGGCCGGGCCGGCTGTGATTGCCCTCGACAAACCCGCGCGCGGAAAGCATCGCGGGAAGTTCCTCCAACATCGCCGGGCTGCCGCACAGCATGACGCGGTCGGTCTCGATATCGAGACCCGACTGCCCGATATCGTCGAAGAGTTGATTCGAGGCGATCAGGTCGCTGATGCGGCCCCGATTCCTGAACGGCTCGCGGGTGACGGTCGGGTAGTAGACGAGCTTGTCGCGGATCAGCGGCCCGAAAAACTCGTGATCGCGCAGGCCTTCGACGAGGTGCTCGCCATAGGAGAGTTCGGAGACCTGGCGGCAGCCATGGGCGAGCACGATGGTCTCGTAGTTCTCGTAGACCTCGGGGTCCTTGATCAGGCTGGCGAACGGCGCAAGCCCCGTTCCGGTCGAGAGCAGCAACAGGCGCTTGCCGGGAATGAGATTGCCCGTGATCAGCGTGCCCGTCGCCTTACGGCCGACCAGGATGATGTCGCCTTCCCTGATCTTTTGGAGCCGCGAGGTCAACGGGCCGTCCTGCACCTTGATCGAGAAGAATTCGAGCGCCTCCTCGTGATTGGCGCTGGCCATGCTGTAGGCCCGCAGCAACGGCTTGCCCTCGACTTCCAGCCCGATCATCGCGAACTGGCCGTTCTGAAAGCGGAAGCCGGGATCACGCGTCGCGGTGAAGCTGAACAGGGAATCGGTCCAGTGCCTGACCGACAAAACCGTTTCCTTCTGAAATGCGCTCATTGTCTCTCCTGACCTCGATTGCGCACAAGGTTTCGGAGAGACGGGAATCGGGCAACGCCGAACTGAAATTCCCGGTCGATTAGTTTCACATTTCGCGGGCGATGATTGAAGTACAGGCGACCAAGAACAGCGCCGCGCTTGCGCGGGCAATTAGTTGCTATCGCGGTGGCGTCACGACGACATAGAGAGAGGTTAGAGATACGTCATGACCTTGGTGGCACCGACCGTGGCAGATTACGAAGCAAGCGCCGATCTCGCGACGCTCCGCGTCCGCACCGCAGAGGACAACGCGCTGGACTTGCCCGCGGAAACTCTCCGCCTCTCCTGCAAATGCGCCCACTGCACCCGCGCCCGCTTCGATGGACGCTTCCCCGAGCGGTTTCCGGGCATCGCGATCACCGAAATCGGCGATCTCGGTTATGGGCTGAACATCTCGTTTTCGGATGGGCACAATCGGGGGATTTACCCCAAGCCATATCTGTTGAGCCTGGCGGGGCGGTAGGACGGCTTGATCGTTCCTCTTGCTCCGCTGTCATTCCCCGCGCAAGCGGGGAATCCAGTACGCCGTGGCCTATCGGTATCCCACTGACGCCTCTGGAATACTGGATCGCCCGGTCTTCGCCGGGCGATGACGGCGGAGTGAGGGGCACCGCCTCCCCACAAACGCGCTTCCGATCACCCCATCTGGCACGGACATTGCTCCTCTTTAGAACGGTTTCAACGTTCCGGAGGCAGATGATGTTGCAGGCGGCGAATGCGGTTCGGGGGGCTGGTCCCTCGGCAGTCCGGCCTGCCGGCAGTTCCTCGCTGCTGCTCACCGAAAACCAGCAATGGATCGGCGGACCGCCGCCGTTGATGGACAAGCTCAGCCAGCGCGAGCGGGAGCTGGTGCTGAGACAGGGCCGCCGAAAAGTGCTCAACCGCGGCCAGACGCTGTTCAGCCAGGGCGGCAAGCATGACGGCATCTGGCTGATCGAGAGCGGCCGTATCCGGGTGTTCTACACCTCCCCGCTCGGCCGCGAGATCACGCTGGCTTACTGGCATGTCGGCAATTTCGTCGGCGGGCCCGAAGTGTTCGAGGGCACCGTGCATCAATGGTCCGGCGTTGCATCCAGCAATTGCAGCGTGGTGCATCTGCCCGGAAAGGAGCTGCGGTCCCTTGCCGTAGAGATCCCGAGCCTCGCAATCGGCCTGATCGAAGGCCTGACCTTCAAGGGCAAGTGCTATTCGGCGCTGGCCCAGATGCTGGGAACGCGCTCGATCACGCAGCGCCTTGCGCATCTGTTGCTGCATCTCGTCGATCTCTACGGCGTCGAGGACGCCGACGGCCGGGTGATCGCGGCCGCCTTCACCCACGCCGATATCGCCCACATGGTCGGTGCCACCAGGCAATGGGTCACGATCAGCCTGAAGCGCATGCAGGAGAAGGGAATCGTGCTGATCAAGCGCTCGCAGATCGTGGTCTGTCGGCCCGACTTGCTGGAAGAGATGCGGGGGCAAGGATCTGACTAGGGCCGATGCCCAGGCAAGCGGCTTTATAGTGCAGGACTGCTCAAGGAGTATGCAATCAGCTTTTCCCGGCAACTAATCGACTGCGGCGGACATTCCGGATTTGCCCTGTCGGCGCCCTCACCCAATCATGGCAACCACAGCACATCCAACCGAATGAGGATGAGAATGGTCCGCCGTCTTTCCACGCACTCGATCACGATGTCGGTGACGTCGCTGGCGCTTCTCCTCGCGCAGCCGGCCTCGGCGGAAACCGTCACGCTCGGCATCGGAACGCAGGATACCACCACCAACACGGTGACCGCCGGCGTCGTCATCCGCCAGCTCCATCTCCTCGAAAAATATCTCCCGAAGGACGGCAAATACGCCAACATCAAGTTCGAGCTGGAGTGGCAGAACTTCACCTCCGGCCCACCCGTCACCAACGCGATGATGGCGAACAAGCTCCAGATCGGCATGATGGGCGACTATCCGCTGATCGTGAACGGCTTCACCTTCGACAGCAATCCGGAGAGCAAGAGCCGGCTGATCGGCATCGCCGCCTACAGCCTGTCCGGCTCAGGCAACGGCATCGTCGTTCACAAGGATTCGCCCTACTACGATCTCGCCGATCTCAAGGGCAAGCTCGTCAGCGTGCCGTTCGGCTCCGCCGCGCACGGCATGGTGCTGAAGGCGATGCAGGACCGCGGCTACACCTCCGATTTCTTCCAGCTCGTCAGCCAGAGCCCGGAGGTCGGCTCGACCAATCTCCAGGAGAAGAAGATCGACGCTCATGCCGACTTCGTCCCCTTCGCCGAGCTGCTGCCGTTCCGCGGCTTTGCGCGAAAGATCTTTGACGGCGTCGAGACCAATCTGCCGACCTTCCACGGCATTGTGGTCCGCACCGACTTCGCGGAGAAATATCCAGAGGTCGTCGTCGCATATTTCAAGGCTCTGATCGCCGCCAACCAGTGGCTGCGCGACGATCCCAAGCTTGCTGCCGAAAAAATCCAGGAATGGACCGGCATCAACAAGGAAGTCGTCTACATCTTCCTGGGGCCCGGCGGCAACATGACCACCGATCCCACCGTCAAGCCGGCGCTGATCGATGCCGCCACCGCCGACGTCAAGGCGCTGCAGAACCTCGGTCGCATGAAGGAGTTCGATCCCAAAAAATGGGTCGACGACAGCTACATCCGCAGGGCCTATGCCGAGATGAAGCTCGACTATGACGCGCAGCTCGCCAGCACCAAAAATTACGAGATCGCCGGCGACGACGCTTTCTGCAAGAAACCGATCGCCGATCCGCGCAAGGCCGGCGAGATATGGGTCGACGATTCAGGCATTCTGCCCTTCGCGTCGGCCACCTGCACGCTCGGCGCCTATGCCGACTTCAAGGCCAAGGGCAAGAGGATCAACGTCGCCTACGTCTTCGATACCGCCCGCGGCATCAAGCTGTTCGCCGACCAGGCCTTCTTCGCAGTCGGCAATGGCGAGGTTGCGCCGTTCCTGCTGAAGAAGGACGCCGAAGCCTATGCCGCCAAGATCGGCGGCAAGGTGCTCGGCTTCGACGATGCCGTGAAGGTGGCGATCGGCGGAGGCAAGACGTGAGCAGTCCCGCCCTCCGCAGACATCCCGAGGACAGCATGCCGGCAAGTGCAACCGCGGAAACGACTTCCGTGCCCGCCACCACTCCACCCACGGCACCGCCCTCGTTCGGCACGCTGGCGCTGCGTTGGTGCCGGCTCAACCGGGACGGGCTGCGTGCAACCGCGATCGGCATCATCTCGCTGCTGGCTTTCCTGCTGGTCTGGCACCTGCTCACGACCTATCGCGTCGTGTTCTTTGTGCGCTTCACCAACGTGCCCTCGCCGCTCGCGGTCTATGCCAGCTTTGCCAAGGCGATCCACGATCCGAAATTCCTGCTGCACGTGCTCTTGAGCTGCCGTCGCATCTTCTTCGGCTTTTCGCTCGCAGCGATCGTCGCCGTGCCGCTCGGTCTGGTCATGGGCCGCTTCAAGCTTGTCCATGAGATCATCTTCCCCGTGGCGGAGGTGCTGCGGCCGATCCCGGCGATCGCCTGGGTGCCGATGGCGATCATGCTGTGGCCGACCAACGAGCAAAGCATCGTCTACATCACCTTCCTCGGATCGTTCTTCCCGATCCTGGTCAACACGCTGCACGGCATGTCGCTGGTCGATCCCGTGCTGGTGCGCGCCGCGCAATGTCTCGGCGCGCGGGAGCGCTGGATCGTCCGCGATGTGTATTTTCCGGCCTCGCTCCCGCACATCTTCACCGGCCTCACCGTGGGCATGGGCGTGGCATGGGTGTCGCTGATCGCCGCCGAGATGATCTCGGGGCAATACGGCATCGGTTACTTCACCTGGGAGGCCTATTCGCTGGTCCAGTATGCCGACATCGCACTCGGCATGATCGCGATCGGCGTGCTCGGCCTCGGATCGAGCATGTTGATCCGGGGGGCCGGACAATTGGCAATGCCATGGAGATCAAGATGAGCGAGATCGTCGTCAAAGCACCGCAAGGCCATATCGAGGTCAGGAACTTCTCCCTCAGCTACGATAGCATCGAGGGGCCGGTCGAAGCGGTCACCGACACCCAGATCCATGTGAAGCCTGGCGAGTTCGTCTCGATCGTCGGGCCCTCCGGTTGTGGAAAGTCGACGCTGCTCAACGCGGTCGCGGGCTTCCTCAAGCCGACCACGGGCATCGTCACCGTCGACGGCGAGAAGGTGAACGGCCCCAGCGCCGAGCGCGGCATGGTGTTCCAGCAATATTCGCTGTTTCCCTGGAAAACCGTGCGGGAGAATGTCGAGTTCGGCCTGAAGATGCGCGGCATGCCGCGTTCGCAGCGCGAGCGCGCCGCGCGGACGTTGCTCGGGCTTGCGGGCCTCGAAGCCTTCGAGAAGCATTATCCGGAAAAGCTTTCCGGCGGAATGAAGCAGCGTGTCGGCATTGTCCGCGCGCTCGCGACGGGACCAAAGGTGCTGCTGCTGGACGAGCCCTTCGGCGCGCTCGACGCGCAGACGCGCGTCATCATGCAGCAAATCCTTACCAACATGTGGCAGCGGCTGAAGATCTCAGTGCTGTTCGTCACCCACGACATCGACGAGGCGATCTTTCTGTCCGACCGCGTCTATTGCATGACCGCGCGCCCCGGCTCGATCAAGGCGGAGATTCCGATCCCGCTGGAGCGGCCGCGGCAGCAGTCGATGATGATGTCGTCGGAATTCCTGGCGCTACGCCGCGGGCTGATGTCGCTGATCCGCGAGGAAAGCATCAAGGCAATGGGCGGCGAGCTCAACGACATGGGCATGCAGGGGCTCAACATCGAGCTGCACGGGCATTCGCTCGCGGATGTGATTTGATCCACCTAGCCCGGCTTGCCGGAAAGGCAGTTTCGTAGGGGGCAAAGCGGAACGTGCCCACCACTATCGCGATTGTCGAAGGATGGTGGGCACGGCGCTTACGCGCCTTTGCCTACCCTACAGCAGCTTCGGGTGCTCGCGAGCCTCAGCCCTCACTTGAACCAGTGCACCAGCGCGATGCTGATGCCGAGCAGCAGCATCAGCGACAGCGTCACGGCCGCCGTCACCCGCCCCCCGACATTGGCAAGCACCTTCACATCGACGCCGAGGCCAAGCGCGGCCATCGACACCACCGTGAGAAAACCCGTGATCCGCGTGATCGGGGCAACCACCGTGGACGGCACGATCTCGAGCGAGCGCAGAGTCGCGAGCACGAGGAAGCCGAGAATGAACCACGGGACCAGGCGGAAGAAGCCGACATTGGTCTTCTTGGCGTCGCTCTGCCAGCGCGAGGCCGTCAGCGAGAGGCCGACGACGACCGGTCCGAGCATCAGCACGCGCATCAGTTTCACGAGCGTGCCGATCTGCGTCGAGACGAGCCCAGCCGGCACCGTCGCGGCCAGCACCTGCGGCACGGCATAGACGGTCAGGCCTGCGAGGATGCCGTATTGCGTGGCCGACAGCTGCAGCAGCGGAATCAGCAGCGGCAGGCCGAGCACCATCATCACGCCGAGGATCGCGGTGAAGGAGATCGAGGATGCGATCTCGTCATTGTTGGCGCCGATGATCGGCGCCACCGCTGCAATCGCCGAATTGCCGCAGATGGAGTTACCGCAGGCGATCAGGATCGAGAGCCGCGTCGAGAGACCGAGCAGGCGGCTGATGCCGAAGGAGACGCTGAGCGCGACCACGACGACCGCTGCGATCGATGCCAACAGCGCGACGCCGGACGCTGCGATGGCTGCAAAGCTGATTGAAGCCCCCAGCAGCATCACTGCGACTTCGAGCAACTGCTTGGCGCTGAATGCGATGCCCGCCTGCCAGCGCGGCGCGGGCTTCCAGAAACTGCGCAGCGCCATCCCAAGCAGAATCGCCATCACCAGCGCTTCGACATAGGGATGCTCGAACACGCCCAGCTCGGCCCGCTCCAGCAGGGCCGAGACACCGGCCACCACGATGCAGAGAAGGATACCCGGAAGCAGCGCGACGATACGGCCAATGGCCGTAGACGGCTTGGCGTCGGCTGGGCTGGATGCTTGATTCTGCGACACAAATCTCTCCCTGAGGAGAAGGATTTATACGCAGCGCCGCTTCGTTGGGGAATAAGTTTTCGACATATCAGGGCAGAGGGAAAGTTCTGTCCTCAGCCTGGAATGGACGGCTCAGAAGATCAGGCCAGCCTTAGAAGAACAGGTTCTTGGCCAGCGAGGCAACGTGGCTGAAGCCGTCATAGACGCCGGGCTCGAAGAAGGCCGCACGCGCGAGCACGATGCCGGCGACCAGCGACCAGAACAGGCCGGTGCCAACCCGCAGGAGCAGCTTTGACCCGCGCGAGCGCGGCTGGGTGTCCGTTGCGGACACCAACTGCTCGCCGAAAGGCTCAAATCCAGTGCGTTCCATAGCCGTCGATCCATCGATTTCTGAAGGAAATGTCGTCGTTTCGGCCCGAAACAGCAATGGAAGCGATTGGCTTTTTCGTGCCTCGGAGGGGAAACTCCTTCCGCCGGAGCGACGCGGGGCAATGGTTTTCTTCTTCCGGCCTATCTGGGCACCGGCGCACCGGCTACAACGCCAGATAGCGGCGGCGGATCGACTCGTTGGCCTTCAGTTCGTCGATCCCGGCGGCATAGACGATCTGACCCTTGTCGATGACGGTGGCATGGCTCGCCAGCCCCAGGCAGAAATGCATGTTCTGCTCGGCGATCAGCACGGTCGAACCGATCTTACGGAGTTGCCGCAACAAGTCGCCGATCCGCTGCACGATGATCGGCGCGAGACCCTCGCTCGGCTCGTCGAGCAGCAACAGCGCTGGATTCCCCATCAGCGTGCGCGCGATGGCGAGCATCTGCTGCTCGCCGCCTGACAGGCGTCCGGCGATACGGTGGCGCAACGGCTCCAGCAGCGGGAAGACGTCGTAGATGCGCTTGATCGGCCATTCGTCCTGGCCCTCAGGCCCGCGCTTCCTGCCGATGACGAGATTGTCCTCGACCGTGTGCTCCGGGAAAATCTGGCGGTCCTCCGGTACGAAACCGAGGCCGGCGCGCGCGATATGGTGCGGCTTGCGGCCGGAGATCACCGCTCCGCGCAGGCTGATTTGGCCCCGTCGCGGCGGCGCCAAACCCATGATCGCCTTCATGGTCGTGGATTTGCCCGCGCCGTTGCGCCCGAGCAGCGCCATGGTCTCGCCCTGCCGCACCGACAGTCCGACGCCGAACAGGATCTGGCTGGTGCCGTAGTAGACGTCGAGATCGGCGACTTCGATGACGGCAGCACTCATGCGGCGGCTCCCGCATGCTCGGTACCTAGATAGGCCTCGATCACCGCGCTGTTGTTGCGGATCTCGTCGGGCGTGCCGGTCGCGAGGATGCGGCCGTAGCAGAGCACTACGATCTTCGGTGCAATCTTGAATACGATGTCCATGTCGTGCTCGATGAAGACGACGGTGATCTTTTGCGTTTCCCAGAGCTCGCGCACCTTGTCGATCATGCGCCAGCGCTCCTCCGGGCCCATGCCGGCGGTCGGCTCGTCCAGCAGCAGCACCTTCGGTTCGAGCACCAGGGCGAGTGCGATGTCGAGCAGCTTCTGGTCGCCATGCGACAGCGTCGCCGCCGTGCGATTGCGTTTGCCGGCGAGGCCCAGCAGCTCCATCACATGCTCGGCACGGTCGCGGGTCTCGGGCAACGGAAAACGCTTGTGCAGCACCGCTGACGATCGCTGGTCGGCGCTGACGGCGGCGAGCATGGTTTCCTGCACGGACAGCGATTTGAAGATGTTTGCGACCTGAAACGCGCGGCCGATGCCGTGGCGGACGATCGCCGGCGGCGAGCGGCCGGCGAGATCGACGCCGTCGAGGAGCACCTGGCCGGAATCCGGCCTCAGCGCGCCGGTGATCAAATTGAAGAAGGTGCTCTTGCCCGCACCGTTCGGCCCGATCACGGCTGTGAGCGAGCCGTCGGGGAAGTCGAGCGAGACGTCGTTGGTCGCCTTCACGCCGCCAAAGGACTTTGCGAGATTGCGGATCTCGAGCATGGCTAGCGCCCTTCGCCCGTATTGCGCCGGTGCGAAAACCATTCGGCGACGAAATCGAGCAAGCCTTTGCGCAAGCCCAGCGCGAAGAACAGGATGACGACGCCCAGCACGATGCCGTGGTACTCGGTGAAGCGCGTTACGGTATCGTTGAGCAGCAGCAATAGCACTGTGCCGACCATCGGTCCGAGGAAGGTCGAGACGCCGCCGAGCATGTTGATGAAGATGCCCTCGCCCGAGATGGTCCAATAGGCAAATTCGGGATAGGCGCCGGAGACGAACAGCGCCATCACCATGCCGCCCATCGCCGCGAACAGCGCCGCGAGCACGAAGACGGTGAGTTTTGCGCGCCAGACGTCGATGCCGAGAAAGCTCGCGCGCGCGGCGTTGTCGCGGATCATGCGTAGCGTGTAGCCGAATGGCGATTGCGCGATCTGGCGCATTGCGAGCAGGCCGAGGATGAGAAGCGCACAGCTCGCGACATAGAGATGGACGTGGTTGGCGAGATTGATGCCGAGGAATGCGGGACGCGGAATGCCACCGCGCAGGCCCTGGTCGCCGCCGGTGAAGGAGGCCCAGGACAGGATGGTCGAGTGGATCAGCATCTGGAACGCCAGCGTAACGAAGGCGAAATAGATATCCTTCAGCCGCACGCAGATCGCACCGATGACGGCGGCGATCACCGCGGTGATCGCGAGCGTCGCGACGAAGGCGACCGGAATGGGCACGCCGAGCTTCTGCATGATGAGGCCAAAACTGTAGGCCCCTAAGCCGAAGAACATGCCGTGGCCGAACGAGGTCAGGCCGGTATAGCCGACCAGCAGGTTGAGCGAGGTCGCGAACAGGCCGTAGGCGGAGCAGCGAATGACGAAATCGAGCAGCGCCTTGCTGCCGGTGAACAGCGGCAGGCTCGCCAGCACCGCGAAGGCGATCAGCGCGATCAGGACATCGCGATAGCGTTGCAGCACCGCGCCGTTGCGCGCCGGCACTAGCGTCCGCGCGCGCCCGGCCTCCAGCTCGGTCATGCCGCCTCCTTGCCGAACAGGCCGGTGGGCTTGGAAACCAGCACGATCACCATGAACAGATACATCAGGCCTTCCGTGAACAGGGGAAAGCCGAGCGAGCCGAACGAGCGGATCAGGCCGAGCAGCAGCGCACCGACCAGCGCGCCCAGAATCGAGCCCATGCCGCCGATCACGGTGACGATGAAGGATTCGATCAGCACCGAGAATCCCATGCCGGGCGTGAGCGATCGCACCGGCGCGGCGAGCGCGCCGGCAAGGCCGGCAAGCCCGCCGCCGAGCGCGAACACGCCGCCATAGATCAGGCCGGTATTGATGCCGAGCGCGGAGACCATGCCGGGATTATGCGCGGCGGCACGGATCACCTTGCCGATGCGGCTGCGCGAGAGCCCAATCCCGAGCACGATCGCCGCGACCAGCGCCACGCCGATCAGCAGCAGATAATAAGGCGGCACCACGCCACCTGCGATGAACAGCGGCATCACCTGGAACGCCGCGGGCATGCCCATCGACTTGAATTCCGGCCCCCAGATCAACCGCACCACATCGTCGAAGATCAGGACGAAGGCGTAGCAGACCAGCAGCTGCATCAGCACGTCGGCGCCGTAGACGCGACTCATGAAGACGCGCTCGAAGATCAAGCCAAGAACCGCGGTGCCGGCTGCACCGGCAATCATCGCGAGCGCGAAGCTGCCGGTGAACTGATAGGCGGCCATCGCGAAATAGGCGCCGAACATGTAGAAGGCGCCGTGGCTGAAATTGACGATCTTGAGCACGCCAAAAATCAGCGTCAGTCCGACCGCGACCAGGAACAGCAGCATGCCGATGATGAGGCCGCTGGTGGTTTGCGTCACCAGGCAGGCGGAGCTGGAGAAGCAGCCGGCGAGCGCGTCGAGATCCACGGGAGCACTTTCATTGCGGCGCGCCTGATACGGCGCGGAGAACCAAACGAAACAGGCGGAGACGGTCACCCATCTCCGCCGCGTCTGAGGTCAGGTGTAGCCCTTGCTCTTCTTCCACTCGGCTTCGAGTTCGAAGATGGTCTTCCAGTCGCCGGCCTTGACCTCGGGGACATAGGGCTCCTGCGGGATCGTGGTGCCCCAGCCGATGGCGTAGCCGATCAGCGTGTGGTCGTCGCCGCGCATGGTCACGGTGCCGTCGGCGCCGAATGGGCACTTGATGGTGAGACCCTTCAAGACTTCCGCGATCTTCTTGCCGTCGGTCGAGTTGGCCTTCTTCGCCGCTTCGCTAAGGAACATCACCGCGGTCGCGTTCTGCCATGACCAGTTGGTCGGATATTCGTTGTACTTGGCCTTGTAGGCATCGCCCCAGGCGGCGTTTTCCGGCGTGCTCGGGAACGACTTGATGTAGCGATTGCCGGAGTGGATGCCTTTCGGCAGGTTCTTCACGACGGTGAGCGCGGTGTAGTCGGCCATGTTGACCGCGAACACCTCCATCTGGCCGAACATCGCGTAGATGTTGGCCTGGTCGATATAGGAGGTGAGATCGCCGCCCCATAGACAAGAGTACAGCGCCTGCGGCTTGGCCTGCAAAATCTTGGTCACCACTTCGGTGTAGTCGGGCTGGAACAGCTTTGGCCAGGACTCGCTGATGATTTCGACGTCGGGCGCGAAGCGCTTCAGGTACAGAGTGAACTCGCCGGTGGTGTCGCGGCCATAGGCATAGTCGGGCGAGCAGGTCGCCCATTTCTTCAGGCCCTTGGCCTTGGAGATCGACGCGGCGTAGCTGCCGCCGACGATGGAATCGTGGATGCCCTGGCGCACGCAGCGGAACGCGTTCGGGATGTGCTGCTTCGGATCGGCCGTCAGCGACGACGCTTCTGAGCAGGTGTGGACGCAGAGCACGCCGAGATCGCGCGCCACTTCGTGGACCGCGAACGATCCGGACGAGGCCTCGCCGTCGATCAGCCATTCGCAGCCGTCGGTGTTGACGAGTTCGCGCGCGACGCGTGCAGCTTCCTGCGGCTGGCCCTTGGAGTCGCGGATCACCATCTCGATCTGCCGGCCGGCGAGCCCGCCGGCTGCGTTGACCTTATCGACCTCGAGCATCACCGCGTTGCGCGACGACGTGCCGAGCTGCGCGACCCGGCCCGACAGGATCGTCGGCATGCCGATCTTGATGGTCTTGGCTTGCGCACGCGCCACCCACGGCGCGGCAACACTGATCGCACCGGCGCCCATCAGCGCCAATGTTGAACGGCGGCTGATGCCCGGCGTGCGGGTTCTCGTCATCTTTTCCCTCCCTCTGTCGGGTCGGCGTGTCCTGATCCCTGCCGGAGATCGTCTCGTCTCCGTGTGTCGAAGGATTTCAGAGGGAGGGGGTGACGTCAAGCCAACGATGAATTATGAGTCAGAATTCATCAAAGAGGAAACGGCGCCGGAAATCGGCCCAAAATCCGCGCAATGATCAACCTGTCGAGCTTCATCGCCTTTCATGCCCGGCGCACGCCGGACCGGCCTGCGCTGAAATATCGCGGCGAGGAGATTTCCTACGCGATCTTCGACGCGCGCGTCCGGAAGGCCGCTGGCTGGCTCGCCGCACAAGGCATCGGCGCCGGCGATATCGTGGCCGTGCTGATGAAGAACAGCGCGGCATTCCTGGAATTGGTCTTCGCCACCAGCCATCTCGGCGCAGTGTTTTTGCCGATCAACTTCCGCCTCTCGCGCGACGAGGTCGGCTACATCGCCGGCAATGCAGGCGCGCGGCTGCTGATTGCCGACGAAGAGCTGGCTGCGAACGCAGCCGGTGCAACCTTAGTCGTACTCGACGACGCCGCGCAGCAGAGCGTGATGCGCCTCGCGAGCGAAGCGCCGCCCGCCCCGATGCACGTCCGCTATCCGTCAGATCTGATGCGGCTGATGTACACCTCGGGCACCACCGACCGTCCCAAGGGCGTGATGATCAGTTACGACAATTTCTACTGGAAGTCCGCCGACCAGACGATCGCGCTGTCCTTGAGCGCGGAGACGCGACTTCTGATCGTCGGCCCGCTCTATCACGTCGGCGCGCTCGATTTGCCCGGCATCGCCGTGCTCTGGCATGGCGGCTTCATCATGATTGAACGCAACTTCGAGCCGGAAAGCGCGCTTGCCGCGATCGCGGAGGACAAGCTCAACGCCGCCTGGTTCGCGCCTGTGATGACCACTGCGATGCTCACCTGCCCCACCCGTGAGCGCTACGATGTGTCGAGCCTGAAATGGGCGATCGGCGGCGGCGAGAAGACGCCGGAGCTGCGCATCCGCGCTTTCGCGGAGTTCTTCCGCCATGCGCGCTACATCGATGCCTATGGCCTGACCGAAACCGTGGGCGGCGACACCTTTATGGACGCAGGCCGGGAAATCGAGAAGATCGGCTCCACCGGGCGCGCCATTGCTCACGTCGAGATCGAGATCCGCGATGAGGATGGCAGGACGCTGCCGCCGAACGTGAACGGCGAGATCTGCCTGCGCGGACCGAAGATCACGCGCGGCTATTGGAAGGATCCGGAGAAGACGGCCTCCGCCTTCTTCGGCGACTGGTTCCGCAGCGGCGACGTCGGCTATCTCGACGACGACGGCTTCCTGTATTTGACCGACCGCAAGAAGGACATGATCATCTCCGGCGGCGAGAACATCGCCTCCTCCGAGGTCGAGCGCGTCATCTACGATTTGCCTGAGGTGCGCGAGGTCGCGGTGATCGGCCTGCGCGATGCACGCTGGGGCGAGCGGCCGGTCGCCATCGTTGTGCTGGCTGATGGCGCGAGCCTCGAACTCCTCGCCCTCACCGAGCACTGCCGCACGCGGCTGGCGAGCTTCAAGGTGCCGAAACAGCTCATCATCCGCGGCAGCCTGCCCCGCAACCCGTCCGGAAAGATTCTCAAGCGCGTGCTGCGCGCCGAACTGGAGACCGTGGCATGACGCAAGGCCCCGCCAACGAGAAAGTCACAAAACTCAACCGCGTCGAGCGCAACGCCTGGACCAAGCAGAAGATATTCGAGGCCGCCACAAAGGTCGTCGGCAAGCATGGCTATGCCGAGGCCTCCGTGGCCCGCATCACCGAGCAGGCCGGCGTCGCGCAAGGCACCTTCTACAATCATTTCGAGAACCGTCAGGAGCTGCTCGACCAGCTGCTGCCCAAGATCGGCCTCGACATGGTCGAGTTCATCCGCGCCCGCACCGGCACGGCGGATGCGGCACGGCAGGAGATCGAGCGCTTCTCAGCATTCTTCGACTTCATCCGCGAAGTGCCGGAATTTTTGCGCATCCTCAACGAGGCCGAGTTCTTCGCACCTCCCGGTTACCAGAAGCATCTCGACAACATCTCGGTCGCCTATGTCCGCATTTTGCGTCGCGCGCGACGCTCAGGCGCCATCGAGAATTACAGCGACGAGGAGTTCGAGGCCATCGTCCACATGCTGATGGGCTCGCGTGGCTATCTCAGCCGGCGCTACTCCTATTCCGCCGATGGCGTCACCGCCGTACCCGAGCACGTCATCTCCGCCTATCGCAAGCTTATGACGCGCGGCCTCTTCATTGCATCCGGAGATCAGGACACGCCATGAACATCGAATCTCCGCACAAGGCGCTCGACCTCACCTCGACGATTGAAGAAGGCGACGTCCGCTGCCTGCTGATGGTGCTCGTGCATATGATCGGCGACGAGCGCTGGCTGGAGCCGCCCTATCTGCCCAAGCGCGACATCCGCCTCATCCCCGATCCCGAGGCCGGCGTGCCCAGAGAAGTCCAGGACGAAATCCGCGCCGCGGTCGTCAAGCTCTTTGCCGATGGCCCACCCAAGCCTGTCATCACCGATCCCGGCGATGAACTGCTGCTCAAGATGATGCGCGCCTGTCTCGGCGAGAATGTCTCGCCGGAATATGCACCCCTGATGCGCGAGGAGATGGGTTTTGTGCCGCGCGAGGCGCGATGGGCCAAGCGCCCTTCAGACGAAAAACTCGCCGAGCAGCATGTGCTGATCGTCGGTGCCGGCGTCTGTGCCATCGCGCTCGGCGTAGCGCTCGGCCATCTCGGCATACCCTACACCATCGTCGAGAAGAACGAGGAGCTCGGCGGCACCTGGTGGATCAATCGCTATCCCGGCTGCGGTGTCGACACGCCGAACCACTCCTATTCCTACTCCTTCGGCTCGGGCAATGCATGGACCCGCTACTTCTGCCAGCGCGAGGAGCTGCACGGATATCTGCTCAAGGTCGCCGACGAATACGGCATCCGCAAGCATCTGCGCGTCAGCACCGAGCTGACGTCGTCGCGCTGGGACGAAGGCAAGCGGCGCTGGATCTCGACCCTCAGGACTGAGAATGGCGTCGAAACCTTCGAATCCACTGCGCTGGTGAGCGCGATCGGCCAGCTCAACGATCCCTCGCGCGCCCGTTTCGAGGGCGAGGAAGACTTCAAGGGAACGGTCCTGCATTCGGCGCTGTGGTCCAGCGACACCAACGTCGACGGCAAGCATGTCGCCGTGATCGGCACCGGCGCGACATCGATGCAACTGGTGCCGGCGATTGCCGGCCGCGTTGCCTCGGTCACCGTCTACCAGCGCAGCGCGCAATGGGCACGGCCTGTGAAGGGCTATGCCGATCCGATCAGCGAAGGCGCGCGCTGGCTGCTCGCGCATCTGCCGTGCTATGTGCAATGGTACCGCTTCAACATGTTCTGGCGTTACGGCGACGGTCTGCTGCCGTTCCTGCGCAAGGACCCGGCCTGGCCGCATCCTGAGCGCGCCGTCAACAAGGGCAACGACCGGCACCGCCAGGAGCTGACCGACTTCATCCTCACCGAGCTGAAGGGCCGCCCCGATCTGATCGAGAAGTGCGTGCCGACCTATCCGCCCTATGGCAAGCGCATCCTACTCGACAACAACTGGTTCAAGACGCTGATGCTGGATAATGTCCAGCTCGTCACCGACGCGATCGATCATTTCGACCAGGGCGGCATCGTCACCGCGGACGGCAAGCATCGCCCCGCCGACGTCATCGTGGTCGCGACCGGCTTCAAGGTCACGGAAATGGCCGCGCGCCTCAACATCAGCGGCCGCAACGGCAAGGATTTGCGCGAGGCCTGGGGCAACGACAATCCGACCGCATTTCTCGGCCTCACCGTGCCCGATTTCCCAAATTTCTTCTGCATGCTGGGCCCGAATTCCGGCCCCGCGCATGGCGGCAGCGTCATCTTCCAGTCGGAATGTCAGAGCCGCTACATCTCCGCCTGCCTCGCCGACATGATCGAGCACGACGTCGCAGCGATCGACGTCCGCAAGGATGTGCTGGACAACTACGTCCGGAAGGTGGATGCCGAGCACGAAGCGATGATCTGGACTCATCCGGGCATGAGCACCTACTATCGCAATTCGAGCGGCCGCGTGTTTTCCGCGATGCCCTGGCGCTTCGTCGACTACTGGCGCATGACGCATGATCCTGATCTGCGGCAGTACAGACTGACGAAGGCGTGAGCTTAAGGGAGGGAGTTGGCCATGCCGAAGCCACGCGTGCGCGTCTACACCGACTACAAGAGCCCCTACGCGTTCGTCGCCAACAAGCGCCTGTTCGAGATCGAGGAGACGCACGGCGTCGAGCTGGAATGGCTGCCCTACACGCTACGCGTCGCCGAATTCATGGGGACGGTCGAAGAGCGCACGCCGCATTTCTGGCGCAAGGTGCGCTACGCCTATATGGACGCGCGGCGCTATGCCAATGCGCAAGGGCTTGTCATGAAAGGGCCCCGACGGATTTACGACGCCTTCCATTCCAGCGTCGGCATGCTGTTCGCACAGGCGCACGGCTTCTTCCGTCCGTATCACGACACGGTGTTTCGCCGCTTCTGGAGCCATGAACTCGAAATCGATGACCTCGCCGCAATCACCGACGTCATCACATCGTGCGGCGGCTCGGCGAGCGAATTCGAAGCCTACGTCCACGGCTCCGCGCGCGCCGAGCATGACCGCATCATCGACGAGGCCGAGGCGCTCGGCGTGTTTGGCGTTCCGACCATGGTGTTCAACGGCGAGCTGTTTTGGGGCGGCGACCGGATCGACATGCTGATCGAACGCATCGAGAAGCCCGAGACGATCGACGCCGCGCTCGGCAGCCGCCATCGCAAGCCGGCATGAGCAGCAACGCTACGCCGCCAGTCCGCTCTCCACCGGAGCAAACTCCAGCCCGAGGCTTTCCGCCACGGCCTTGTTGGTGATGCGGCCGCGATGCACATTCAGCCCGTTGCGCAGATGTGGATTTTCCAGCACCGCGGCAAAGCCCTTGTTCGCAAGCATCAAGCCGAACGGTAGCGTCGCGTTGTTCAGCGCGTGGCTTGACGTCACCGGCACCGCGCCGGGCATGTTGGCGACGCAATAATGCACGATGCCGTCGACCAAATAAGTTGGTTCTGCATGTGTCGTCGGGTGCGAGGTCTCGAAGCAGCCACCCTGATCGATCGCGACGTCGACCAGCACGGCGCCCGGCCGCATTGACGTCAGCATCGCACGCGTGACGAGCTTTGGTGCGCTGGCGCCCGGCAGCAGCACCGCGCCGATCACTACGTCGGCGGCGAACACCTCCTCCTCGACCGACTCGATGGTCGAGAACCGGGTGCGCACGCGGCCGGCAAAGAGATCGTCAAGTTCGCGCAACCGTGGAATCGAGCGGTCGATCACCGTGACCTCGGCACCGAGCCCTGCGGCCATGCGCGCAGCCTGCGTTCCCACCACCCCGCCGCCGAGCACGACGACCCTTGCCGGCTGCACGCCGGGAACACCGCCCAGCAGCAGCCCGCGGCCGCCGGCCGAGCTTTTGAGCGCGGCGCCGGCAGCCTCTATGGCAAGGCGGCCGGCGACTTCGCTCATCGGCGCAAGCAGGGGGAGGTGACCGGCCGCGTCGGTGACGGTTTCATAGGCGATCGCAGTACAGCCGGAGGCGAGCAAACCTTTGGCTTGTTCGGGATCCGGCGCGAGATGGAGGTAAGCAAACAGGATCTGGCTTTCGCGAAGCTGGGCCCATTCGCTCTTCTGCGGCTCCTTCACCTTCACGATCATGTCGGAGTTGGCGAAGATGTCGCGAGCGCTCTCGGCAATGATGGCCCCTGCCCGCCGATAAACCTCGTCGGAGGCGCCGATGCCGCCGCCCGCGCCGGTCTCGACCGTCACCTGGTGCCCGGCGGCGATATATTCGCGGACCACGCCCGGGGTGAGCCCGACGCGATATTCCTGCACCTTGATCTCCTTGGGCACACCGACACGCATCCTGGGCTCCTTTTGATTCACCTCCTGATCGTAGCGACGGGGCCGGTTTGGTTTCGTGCAAATATCCGCTAGCTTTGGCTTCCCCGCGCCGGTTTCCGGCGCGCAAACGCCCTTTCACGCTGGAAACGAAACCTTGGCCCTCGACCGGAAAGATCTCGCCATCCTCGCGGAACTCACCACCAATGCGCGGGCCAGCCACACCGAGCTCGCCAACAAGGTCGGCATGTCCAGCACCGCGCTGGCACGGCGGCAGAAGGCGCTGGAGGACGACGGCTACATCCAGGCCTATCAGGCCGCGCTCGACCTCGCGCAATTCGGCCTCACCACCACGGTGCTGGTTCGTATCGCGCTGGAAAGCCAGAGCGACGAGGCGTTGAAGGCGTTCGAGGCGGAGGTGGTGAAATGCCCCTCCGTGGTGCGGTGCTTCCTGATGTCGGGGACCGACGACTACATCCTGATCGTGCTCGCCCGCGACATCCAGGATTTCGAACGTATCCACCGCACCGAGTTGTCGCGCCTGCCGCGCGTAGCACGGGTACAATCGAGCTTTGCGCTCCGCGAGGTCGTCAACCGCGCGGTGCCGAATGTGGTGTTCGGGGAAGCAAAGCGCTGACTGCGGCCTCTCGGAAAGGCGAACTGCCGCCAAGGAACCAACCGGCCGGTGGTCCGTTGGGCGCTATTGGCCGGCGGAGGCGTGCCCCGCGTCAACTCGGCTGACGTCCGGCATCGTCGCCGTCGCAGGGAGCAGGACATGGGCGATCTCACGCATCAGATTCCCGAACGCATTCCGATCCATCTTGTCGTCAACGGCGTCAGTCACACGCTTGATCTCGTGCCCTGGACCACCTTGCTGGACGCCTTGCGGGACCATCTTGCGTTGAGCGGCACCAAGAAGGGGTGCGACCATGGTCAGTGCGGCGCCTGCACGGTGCTGGTGGGCGGCCGGCGCGTCAATTCCTGCCTCACGCTCGCCGTCATGAATGACGGCGCGGAGATCACGACGGTCGAAGGTCTTGCCAAGGACGGTACGCTGCATCCCCTGCAACAGGCTTTCATCGACCATGACGCCTTCCAGTGCGGCTATTGCACGCCGGGACAGATCTGTTCGGCGGCCGGACTGCTCGTCGAAGGCCGTGCCCGGGATGCCGACGAGATCCGGGAGCTGATGAGCGGAAACCTCTGCCGCTGCGGCGCCTATCCGAACATCCTCGCCGCCATCCAACAGGCAATGGGCCAGCCATGAACAACTTCCAGTATGCCCGAGCCACGGACGTTACCGACGCGATCCGCCTGCTCACCGCCGATCCCGGCGCCAAACTGATTGCCGGCGGCACCAATCTGATCGACCTGATGAAAGAGAATGTCGAGCGCCCCTCCCGGCTGATCGACATTTCCCGCCTGCCGCTCCGCAAGGTCGAGGAGACGGCGGACGGATCCTTGCGCATTGGCGCCCTGGTGCCGAACTCGGACCTCGCCTACCACCCGCTGATCGAGCAGCGCTATCCTCTGCTCGCCAGCGCCATCCTGGCCGGTGCCTCGGCGCAACTGCGCAACATGGCGTCGGTCGGAGGCAATCTGATGCAGCGAACGCGCTGTGCTTATTTCTATGACACGGCGACGCCCTGCAACAAGCGACGTCCCAGCAGCGGCTGCTCGGCAATGGACGGCCTCAACCGCAACCATGCGATCCTGGGTACGAGCGCCGCCTGCATCGCGACCAACCCGTCCGACATGAGCGTGGCGCTGGCTGCGCTTGGGGCGCTGGTGCACATCGCAGGCCGCTCCGGCGAGCGCACCATCGCGCTGACCGATTTCCACCGGCTTCCCGGCGACACGCCTCATGTCGATACCAATCTCGGCACCAGCGAGATCATCACGGCGATCGAGATCCCGGCCTGCGGCTTTGCTCAAAACTACAGCTATCTCAAAGTTCGCGATCGGATGTCCTATGCTTTTGCTCTGGTCTCGGTCGCCGCCGCGCTCGAACTGGAAGGCAACGCGATCAGCGGGGCACGGATGGCGCTCGGCGGCGTGGCTCACAAGCCCTGGCGCAGCCTCGAAGCCGAAGCGGCGTTGCGCGGCCAGGCCGCGACGCCCGATCATTTCTCGCGCGCCGCGGATCTCTTGCTCCAGGGAGCTACGACCCGCTCACATAACGGCTTCAAGGTCGAGCTCGCGCGCCGCGCCATCGTGCGGACGCTGACGCAGGCGGCGAATGCCACGCCGCAATCCCAGGCCCACAAGAAGATCGCGTGAGGGACCGATGAACACCTATATCGGAACGCCAACGTCGCGTGTCGACGGCCGGGCCAAAGTCACCGGGGCCGCCAAATACGCCGGCGAATTCCCGGCCGACGGACTCCTCCATGGCTTCGTCGTCGAGGCCACCATTCCATGCGGGCGCATTGCCCGCCTCGACACCAGTGCGGCGCTGCAGGTCAAGGGCGTGCTCGACGTACTTACGCATGCGAACCGTCCGCCGCTCGCCGACAAGGACGAGGCGTGGAAGGACGAGGTTGCACCGGAGGGTTCGCCTTTCCGTCCACTCTACGACGACACGGTCAAGTTCAACGGCCAGCCGATCGCGTTGGTCGTGGCGGAGGACTGGGAAACCGCGAAATTCGCGGCCACACTCGTGCGGGTCGAGTATGAGCCGCGCGGCTTTGCGACCGACCTCGAAGGCGAGCGCAGCAAGGCTGCCGAGATGGACAAGCCGCATAAGCCTCGCGGCGACGCCGCAGCAACTCTTGCCAAAGCAGGCGTGCGCCACGAGGCGGAATACGTGATACCGACCGAGCATCACAACCCGATGGAGCTCTATGCGACCACGGCGATCTGGGACAGCAATGGCAAGCTCACGATCTACGACAAGACGCAGGGCGTTCAAAACGTCCACAAATTTCTCTGCGGCGTGTTCGACAAGAAGCCGGATGACATTCGCGTGGCCTCGCCTTACGTCGGCGGCGCCTTCGGCTCCGGCTTGCGGCCGCAATACCAGGTGGTGCTGGCAACGCTTGGCGCGCTCGCGCTGAAGCGGTCCGTTCGCGTCGTGCTGACGCGGCAGCAGATGTACGGGCTCGGCTACCGGCCGATGACGATCGAGCGCGTCGGGCTCGGCGCAAAATCCGACGGTACGCTCGACGCAGTCACGCACGAGGCGATTGCCGTCACCTCCCGCTACGAGGATTTCGCACGCAACGACGCCGGCTGGGCCGAACAGCTCTACAGCAGCCCGAACAGCCGTTTCTCCCACAAGCTCGTCCACCTTGACGTCTCCACCCCCTGCGACATGCGCGCACCGGGCGCGGCGTCGGGCGTCTGCGCCCTCGAATGCGCCATGGACGAGCTCTCCGTCGCGCTCAAGCTCGACCCGATCGAACTGCGGCTGAAGTGCTATTCGGATCGCGACCAGAGCGAAAACCTCCCCTACACCAGCAAGCAGTTGCGCGAATGCTACGCGCGCGGCGCGGACGCGTTCGGCTGGAGCAGACGCAATCCTGCGCCGCGCTCGATGCGCGATGGCAAAGAGCTGGTCGGCTGGGGCATGGCGACGGGCGTGTGGGAAGCGTTGCAGGTGCCGGTCGCGGTGCGCATCGTGCTGACGTCGAACGGACATGCCGAAGTGTCCTGCGCCGCATCCGACATCGGCACCGGTACCTACACCATCGTGGCGCAGGTCGCGGCCGATGCGCTCGGCCTGCCGATCGAGAACATCAGCGTCCGGCTTGCCGATTCCACTCTGCCGCAGGCGCCGGTCGAGGGCGGCTCCTGGATGGCCGCATCGAGCGCGCATGCGGTGCTCGCAGCCGCTGAAGAGGTGCGCAAGGAGCTGTTGCGCTTGGCCGGGAAAATGCCTGGCTCGCCGCTCGCCGGCGCCGAGTTGGCCGATACGGTGCTGACCGACGGCAGCATTGCCAGGGCCAGCGACAACCGCCGCGCGGTCTCGATCGCCGACGCGATGCGCCATGGCGGCGTCGAACGTATCGAGAAGGAAAAGCTCAACCAGTTCGGTGAGGACAAGAAGCACGCGCGCAATACCCATTCGGCCGTCTTTGCCGAGGTCAAGGTGGACGAATTGCTTGGCGTCATCCGCGTCACGCGGGTCGTGAGCGCAATCGCGGCCGGGCGGATTCTCAACACTAAGACCGGCCGCAGCCAGATCATGGGCGGCGTGGTCTGGGGGATCGGGATGGCCCTGCACGAGGAGACGGTGATGGACCACCGCTTCGGCCGGATCATGAACGCGAACATCGCCGAGTACCACATCCCGGTGAATGCGGATGTTCACGACATCGACGTGATCTTCGTCGACGAGCCGGACGCGCACATCAACGCGCTCGGCATCAAGGGACTGGGCGAGATCGGCATCGTCGGCGTCCCCGCCGCGATCGCGAACGCCGTCTATCACGCCACCGGCAAACGCATCCGCCGCTTCCCGATTACATTGGACAAAGTGCTCGACTGAGACGTTGCAGCGGTGGCTCGGAGCCGGCCGCTAGACCTCACGACGGAAAGTCAGCCGGCCTGACCTGGATGCGGTCGGCATGCAGCGACCAGTGGTGCAAGGCCTGGTCCTTGCAAAACCTCGCCTTCGCCCGCTCCCTGGCCTCGTTCTCGTCGGTGGCGTCGATCTCGAGCGAGCCCTGGCACACCTCGATCTGCCGGCCGTACTGGCCGAGCACGTCCTTCATGAATCTGACGACATAAGTTGACATGGGACCTCCTGCTGCCATGGCCAGCCCCGGCGACACTCTAATACCATTTAGCCTGAATGAGGGAGGGAGAATTTGACGCGCATCAAGGCCGGTAGGCGGTTCCACGCTGCCCCGGAATGGCAAGCTCCTAGCCCTACCCCGGCGTTACCCCGAACGCCTGCTTGAAGCGCTCGGCATAGCGCGGCCAAACCTCGGGATTGATGATGCGCGGCGGGCGTTTGCCGTCGAGCGTGTCCAGCACCTGCTCGGCGGCGATGCGGCCCATGTTCTGGCGCGCCTCGATCGTGACGCCTGCGGTATGCGGGCTCGCCAGCACGTTGTCGAACTGCAGCAGCGGATGCTCCGGCGGCGGCGGCTCCTTGGACCAGACGTCGAGGCCGGCACCCGCGATGCGCTTGTCGCGCAACGCCTGGAGCAGCGCGTCCTCGTCGTGAATGAAGCCCCGGGCCGTGGTGACAAAATACGCATGCGGCTGCATCAGCGCGAACTCGCGCACGCTGATCATGTTGCGGCTGCCCTTGTTGAGGGGACAGGAGATCGCGACGAAATCGGCGCGGCGCAGCAGCTCGTCGAGTTCGACCTTCTCCCCGCCTCGCTCGGACATCACCTCGGCCGTGAGATACGGATCATAGGCCAGCACCTTCATGCCGAGCAGGCCCTTGCACAGCGCGGCGATGCGGCGGCCGACATTGCCGAGCCCGACGATGCCGACGGTCTTGTGCTCGACCTCGTTGCCGACGAGTTCGTTGCGATTGACGTTGGCCTCCCTGCGAAGCTTGCGGTCGGACTGGATGATACGCTTGGACAGCGTCAGCATCATCGCCAGCGCATGCTCGGCGACCGAATGCGCGTTGCCGCCGGACTGGTTGACGACGAGCACGCCCGCATCGGTGCACGCTTCGGCGTCGACAGGATCGAAGCCCGCGCCGTTGCTGGAAACGAGCAGGAGGTTCGGCGTACGCTTCAGGAAGGCGGCGTCAACATGGAAATGCGGCGCGAGTTCATCGCGAGCAGCCCCGATCTGGTAGACATGGGCCGCGCTCAGGATCGGCGCGTAGAAATCCGCGGGGCTTTCGTTCTCGATGCGATCGAGCCGGACGTCGGGCCGCGCCTTCAGGATGTCGATATAAATCGGATTGGCCAGATATTTGACGTAGAAGACACGCTTGCTGTTGACGGACATCAGGACCCTTCCGGCTCTCTCCAGGAGATCCGCAGGGCCAGCGCAGCGCGCGCTCCTGTCATGCGTTCCTCCGTTCTCTTGTTATTGCCGCTTATGACACGTCGGTACCGGTCGCGGCAGGCCGTCTGGCGCAGATCACGGTGCAGCCCGGACATGTTGACAATCCCGCCCGCCGCGTCAAGTTCGGAGGACCGCCGCGACGGCCAAGACGACGCCTCAGGCAATGGCCAAGACCAAGAAGCATGCGCGGCTGAAGGGAGAACGCAATGGCGATTGCGGAGCAACATACCTCGTCTGAGGCGGCGCAGACCTCCAGTGACAAGAGCTGGCACGGCATCGTCCTGCAAACCCTGAAGCAGAACGAGATCAGCCTCATCCCTTACGTGCCCGACCGCGTGCTGACGCCGCTGATCAGGAACCTGCACGCCGATCCCTTCTTCACCACCTTTGCCACCGCCCGTGAGGAGGAAGCCGTCGGCATCGTCTCGGGCGCATGGATGGGCGGACGGCGGGCTGCGGTGCTGATGCAGACCTCCGGCTTTGCCACGCTCGCCAACGTGCTGGCCTCGCTCGCGGTGCCCTACCAGATCCCGCTGATCATGTTCGTGTCCGAGCGCGGCACGCTCGGCGAGTTCAACTACGGCCAGTCGCTGGTCTGCCGCACCATGCGTCCGGTCCTGGATTCGCTGGCGCTCGAGCATCACACCATCACCCGGCTCGACGAGCTCGAATTCATCACCGACCGTTCGATCAAGCAGGCCGTCACGACGCAGGCGCCCGTGGCGCTGATCCTCAACCCGCTGCTCACGGGCGGCAAGACTTTCGACAAGTGAGGCCGGCCCAAATGAATACAGACGCGCGCAACACCAAAGTGATGAACCGCTTCGACGTCACCTCGCGCCTGATCGCGAAACTCAAGCACGAGGAAGCCGTGATCGGTGGCATCGGCAACACCAATTTCGATCTCTGGGCCGCCGGCCACCGTCCGCAGAATTTCTACATGCTCGGCAGCATGGGGCTTGCCTTTCCGATCGCGCTGGGCGTGGCGCTGGCGCAGCCGGACCGGCGCGTCTTTGCGCTCGAAGGCGACGGCTCGCTGCTGATGCAGCTTGGCGCGCTCTCGACGATTGCGGCGCTGAAGCCTGAGAACCTCATCATGATCGTGATGGACAACGGCATCTACCAGATCACCGGCGCGCAGCCGACACCCGCCGCGAACGTGGCTGACATCGTCGCCATCGCCGCCGGCTCGGGGCTTGCCAACAGCGCCTGGGCCGCGGACGAAGAAGATTTCGAGCGGCTGGTCGAGGAAGCCATGTCGGCCTCCGGGCCGAGCCTGATCGCCGTCCGCATCGACGACAAGCCGGGCGTCGGCGCCACCCGACGCGATCCCGTGCAGATCCGGGAACGCTTCATGCACGGCCTTGGCGTGCGCGAGGCACTTTAACTTTTTGTCATTAACTACACGGCGATCTGATCCCCGCCTCACTGCAGGCGCGGCAAATCCGTGCTAAGCGGTGCGTATGTCCATGTTCATCCGCTTTTTTGCCTGGCTGCTCGCAGCCGCCGTCACTTTCGCAACGCTCGGCCCGCCCGGCCTGCGGCCCCGCTCCGACCTCGGCCAGGACGGCGAGCATGCCCTCGCCTTTATTCTGGTCGGATTAGCCTTCGGCCTGGCTTACCGGAACCGTCGCTGGGCCGTGGCTGCTGTGGCGGTAATTCTGATCGGCGTGCTCGAACTGATGCAATTCTGGGCGCCGGGTCGGCATGCGCGGCTGGAGGATTTTTTGGTCGATGCCGGCACGGCCTGCATCGGGTTTGCGTTCGCGACCGCCGTCGATTGGGTCATGACACGCTTCCGCGCAAATTCGGCCCTGACGAGCGAAGGCCCCGCGGAGTGACGCTCCGCAGGGCCCAACTGTTCAAGCCTAGGCTCTGATCGATCAGTCGATGATCTTGACGACGCGGCGTGTGCGCGGCTCGACGATCACGCGGCGATCATTGACGACTGCATAGCGATACTCGGTGTAGTTCGGAACGGGGCGCAGCACAACGGTCGGCGGCAGCGGCTCGCCGACAACGACGCGATCCTCGACGACGACGGAATCACCACGCGGGATTCCGCCCAGGATCGCATTCGGAATTTCCAGACCGGCGCCGACCGCTGCACCGACGGTGCCGCCCACCATTGCGCCAACCGGGCCGCCGATGTCGCCGCCCGCACGCGCACCGTTCGCGGCGCCCTCGGAGGTCGTCGATTGAGCAAAGGCTGCACTCGACGCCAGCAGCGACGCGGCAGCCAACGAAATCGCAAGACGGGTTTTCATGTCCAAATGTCTCCTGTGATTGTTGTGCGCCTTCAACCCGCGGGGCCGGATCATTGTTCCGGTTCCCCGTGGCGAAAGACGCGCCAAATCTGGAGACAGTTACCGCGTAACAGTTCAGGCTGCGGCGATCTCGTGACCCGCCATCAGTTCCAGCGCCCGCACCATCGCCGAGTGATCCCAGCCCTTGCCACCATGCGCGGTGCAGGACGAGAACAATTGCTGCGCCACCGCCGTGCTCGGCAACGACAGGCCGAGCGCGCGAGCGCCTTCGAGCGCCAGGTTGAGATCCTTCTGGTGCAGCTCGATGCGGAAACCGGGATCGAAATTGCGCTTTACCATGCGCTCGCCATGCACTTCGAGGATCCGCGACGAGGCAAAGCCGCCCATCAGGGCCTGCCGCACCAGTGCCGGATCGGCGCCGGCTTTCGACGCGAACAGCAGCGCTTCGCTCACCGCCTCGATCGTCAACGCGACGATGATCTGGTTGGCGACCTTCGTTGTCTGGCCGTCGCCATTGGCGCCGACCCGGGTGACGTTCTTTCCCATGCGGTCGAAGATCGGCTTCATGGTGCTGAAGGCACGCTCGGGCCCGCCGACCATGATGGTGAGGCTTGCCGCCTTGGCACCGACCTCCCCGCCCGAAACCGGTGCGTCGAGATAATCCGCGCCGAGTGCCTCGATCTTCTTTGCGAACTCCTTGGTCGCCAGCGGCGAGATCGAGCTCATGTCGACCACGATCTTGCCCTTGGAGATGCCGCTCGCGACGCCGTCCGTGCCGAACAGCACGGCTTCCACATGCGGCGTATCGGGCACCATGATGATGACGGCATCCGCCTCCTCTGCGATCTCCTTGCTCGACTTGCAGGCAACGCCGCCCGCCGCGATCAGCTCCGGCGCGACAGGCGCGACGTCATGCAGGAGAACGCGATGTCCTGCGGCCAGAAGATGGCCGGCCATCGGTCGTCCCATGGTGCCGAGTCCGATGAAGCCGATGTCGATCATGTCCAAATATCCTCAGGTCTCGAATGTCTGCGCCGCGTGCCAGGACAGGCCTTCCAGCGTCGTGGTGCGCGGCTTGTACTCACAGCCGACCCAGCCGCGATAACCGATCGCGTCGAGATGGCGGAACAGGAAGGGATAGTTGATCTCGCCGGTGCCCGGTTCGTGGCGGCCGGGATTGTCGGCGAGCTGGATGTGGGCGATTTGGGGGAGATATTCCTGCATGGTACGGGCGAGGTCACCCTCCATGATCTGCATGTGATAGATGTCGTACTGGACGAACAGGTTGTTCGACCGCACCTCCGAGATGAGCTGCACGGCCTGCTCGGTGCCGTTGAGGAAGAAGCCGGGAATGTCGAGCGTGTTGATCGGCTCGACCAGCAGCTTGATGTTCTCCCGCGCCAGCGTCGAGGCCGCGAAGCGCAAATTCCCGACCAGCGTCTCGTTCAGCTCGCGCGGATCGGCGTCCACTGGCGCGATGCCGACGAGGCAGTTGAGCTGCTCGCAATCGAGCGCCTTGGCATAGTCGATGGCGCGAAACACGCCGTCGCGGAATTCGGCGACGCGATCGGCCAGGATCGCGATGCCGCGCTCGCCTGCGGCCCAGTTGCCGGCCGGCAGATTGTGCAGCACCTGCGTCAGCCCATGGCTGTCGAGCTGCTCGCGCAAAAGCGCCTTGTCGAAATCATAGGGAAAAAGATATTCGACCCCGGAGAAGCCCGCCGCTTTCGCCGCAGCGAAGCGGTCCACGAACGGCATCTCGTTGAAGAGCATGGTGAGGTTGGCGGCGAATTTCGGCATGATGCTGTTCCCTATTCCGCCGGCTGCAGCACGCCGGGCCGCGCGCTCGCGACCTCGTCGAGCGGCAGATCCAGCACCTCCTCGAACTCGACGATGTTGTCGATCTCCGTGCCCATCGCGATGTTGGTGACGCGTTCGAGGATGAACTCGACCATCACGGGCACGCGGTACTTCGCCATCCATTCGCGCGCTGTGGCGAACGCGGCCTGCGCGTCCTTGGGATCGGTGACGCGGATCGCCTTGCAACCGAGGCCTTCGGCGACCGCGACGTGATCGACGCCGTAGCCACCGAGTTCGGGCGCGTTGATGTTATCGAAGGAGAGCTGGACGTGATAGTCCATGTCGAAGCCACGCT
This sequence comes from Bradyrhizobium sp. 197, assembly GCF_023073375.1. Lineage (NCBI taxonomy): Bacteria > Pseudomonadati > Pseudomonadota > Alphaproteobacteria > Hyphomicrobiales > Nitrobacteraceae > Bradyrhizobium > Bradyrhizobium sp. 197. Next base: position 206,360 of record NZ_JADPJJ010000079.1, read on the forward strand.
GGGCCTGGCGGATCAGCCCGAGATAGGAATTGTTCACGACGACGTGGATGTAGGGCAGATTGAACTGCGCGCCGACTGCGAGCTCCTCGATCAGGAACTGGAAATCGTAATCGCCGGAGAGCGCGACGATGTCCCGATCCGGACACGCCGCGCGCACCCCGAGGGCGGCGGGCAGCGTCCATCCGAGCGGCCCCGCCTGCCCGGCATTGATCCAGTTACGCGGCTTGTAAACGCCGAGGAACTGCGCGCCGGCGATTTGCGACAGGCCGATCACCGAGACGTAGCAAGTGTCACGGCCAAACGCCTTGGTCATCTCCTCGTAGACGCGCTGGGGCTTGATCGGGACGTTGTCGAAATGGCTCTTGCGCAGCATCGTCTTCTTGCGATCGCGGCAGGCCGCGGGCCACGCCTGGCGCTCGCGCAACCTGCCTGACCGGCGCCACTCCCCGGCGACGGTGACGAACAGTTCGAGCGCGGCCTTCGCGTCCGAGACGATGCCGAGATCGGGATTAAACACGCGCCCGATCTGGGTCGGCTCGATGTCGACGTGCACGAAGGTGCGGCCCTTGGTGTAGGTTTCGACCGAGCCGGTGTGACGGTTGGCCCAGCGGTTGCCGATACCGAGCACGAAATCGGATTCGAGCATCGTGGCGTTGCCGTAACGATGGCTGGTCTGAAGACCGACCATGCCGGCCATCAGCACGTGGTCGTCGGGGATGGCGCCCCACCCCATCAACGTCGGCACCACCGGAACATTCGCGATCTCGGCAAACTCGACCAGCAGGTCCGAGGCGTCCGCATTGATGACGCCACCGCCCGCCACGATCAGCGGCCGCTCGGCGGCGTTGAGCATCTCCAGCGCCTTCTCGACCTGCTTGCGCGTCGCGGTGGGCTTGTAGACCGGCAGTGGCTCGTAGGTCTCGTCGTCGAACTCGATCTCGGCGAGTTGCACGTCGAGCGGCATGTCGATCAGCACCGGCCCCGGGCGGCCGGAGCGCATCACGTGAAAAGCCTGGCTGAACACGCGTGGCACCAGCCCGGGCTCGCGCACGGTCACCGCCCATTTGGTCACGGGCTTTGCGATCGACTCGATGTCGACGGCCTGGAAATCTTCCTTGTAGAGCCGCGCCCGTGGCGCCTGACCGGTGATGCAGAGGATCGGGATGGAATCGGCGATCGCCGAATAAAGCCCGGTGATCATGTCGGTGCCCGCCGGCCCAGAGGTTCCGATGCAGACGCCGATGTTGCCGGCCTTGGCCCGCGTGTAGCCCTCGGCCATGTGCGAGGCACCCTCGACATGCCGCGCCAGGATATGGCGGATCGAACTGCGCTTCTTCAGCGCCGAGTAGAGCGGATTGATCGCGGCCCCGGGAACGCCGAAGGCAGTCGAGATGCCTTCCTTCTCCAGAATTCGCACGGCAGCATCGATGGCTCGCATTTTCGCCATATCGGACCTCGCTTGGTTGCATTGGCTGAGCGAGATCATCGGGCGCGCAGGATACGATCTCAACGAGATCGATTTTATTTTCCACGATGCGGCAGCCGCGGAAAAAAACGCGGCGGTCTCAATCGGTTAGGTCGAGAAACGCGTGAAAGCGCTCACTCGAACAGCGGCGCCAGCTCCATCTGCGGCACCAGCACGAGACCCTTGTCGGTGATGCGAATTTCCGGAATGACCGATAGCGGAATCAAATTGAAGCCCATGTAGGGGATGGTGCAGCCGGCCTCCGCCCATTCCTTCTTCAGAGCCTTGATCTCCTCGGCCACCTCCGTGACGCGCTTGTCGGACAAGAGACCGGCGATTGGCAGCGGCACCAGCGCCCTCACCTTGCCGTTGGCGACGACACAGACGGCGCCCTGCTGCGCCTTGATCGCCGCGATCGCCACCTGCATATCGGCCTCGTTGGTTCCGGCAACGATGATGTTGTGGCTGTCGTGCCCGACGCTGGAGGCGACCGCGCCGCGCTTCAGGCCAAAATCCTTCAGCAGGCCATAGGCGACGTTGCCGGCCGATTTGCCATGGCGCTCGACCACTGTGACGAAGCACAGGCCGTAGCGCGCAAACAGCGACGGCCAGTCTTTTGCGGGCTCGATCGCGATCTTCTCGTGGATCAGCGTGATGCCGGGTAGTGCGGTCTTGATCGCGTTGACCGTGCAGGCCTTTGACGGCAGCTCCGGCGTCAGCTCGAGCTTTTCCGGCAGCTTGACGGTGACGTAGGCCGCCTTCGGATATTGATAGCGCTGCGACAGCGCCTGATCGAGCTTCGGCGTGATCTTACGGTGCTCGACCACGAGTTCGCCGCCGTACCAGGTGCATTGCGGCCTGAGATTGTCGTCCATCAGCACCAGATCGGCACGGCGGCCGCCGCCGAGCCCGCCGATATCGCCATCCATGCCAAAGCGCGTCGCGCCATGCAGCGACCCCATCGACCAGGCCTGCTCGGGCGACATTCCCGCCTTCACCGCCTCCCGCACCACCCAGTCGAGGCCGAACAGCAGCAGATCATCGGCGTCGCGGTCATCGGTGCACACGGCGGTGCGCTTGTGCGAGGCGCCGAGCTCGGTGATGGTGCGGATCGCCTGCGGCAGCGAGTGCCATGGCGTGGTCGGCGGGCCGCCGCGCAAAAACACCCAGACGCCGGCATTGAGCAAATCGTCGGCGATGTCGCGGTCGATCGCCTCATGGGTGTCGGTGACGCCGGATGCCGCATAGGCCGCGACGAATTCGCGGCCATAGACATGGCCCGACACCGGTCGCCCGCGCTTCAGGGCGGCGGCGAGGATGGCGTGGCTGCGTTCATCGCCCATGGTGACAGGCACAAAATCCATCTTCTCGCCGAGCCCGACTGCTTCCGGCCAGCGGTCGAACAGGCCGGCGATCTTGTCCGGCGTGAGGTCGCCGCCCGCAGTCTCCAGTGCGGCCGAGGTGGCCGGTACCGTGCTCGGCACCGTCAGGAAAATCGAAAGCGGGGCTTCGCGCGCGTCCTCCAACATGGCTTCAACGCCGGCGACGTCCATGACGTTGCCGATCTCGTGGCTGTCGCAGAAGATCGTGGTGGTGCCGTTGAGCAGTGCCGCCTCGGCATAGGCGCAGGCCGTCACCATCGAGGATTCGATGTGGATGTGCGGATCGACCAGGCCGGGCGCGATGATGCCGCCGGCGGCGTCGTACAGCGGCACGTTGCCGAAGAATCGCTTCGCAGCACCCGCCGGCTTCACCGCCGCAATGCGCCCCCCGGTAATCCAGACCTCGCGGTTCGCGTGGATGCGCTCGGAATAGGTCGAGAGCACCCGCGCACCTGATATGACGAGATCGGGCGCGACGCGCGCGGAGGCGACATCGGCCAGACGCCGCGTCATCGCGTGCAGCGGTGCGACGGCAAAGCGGGTGAGTTTTGTCATGAGCGCTCTCGCGGGATGTTACGGCGCCGCGATGGTTACGCCCTGAGCCAGACCGGGCAAGCTCAAATATAACAGCACGCCTGCTTACGCCTTGGGTGGAACGCCTGCCGTCCCTGACCTTCTGCGCGGGTTCCGCGTTTTCGACGGTGGTGCGGCAGCGGGCTTGACCCGAATCCGCATCGACCGTCCCTTCGGCTCATCGATCTCGAAGGAGTTTGTCTTCCGCACGAGGTCACTCAGCTTGCGGAAACCGAACGTCCTCGGATCGAAATCGGACGCCAGATTGGCAAGCTGCCGCCCGACCTCCCCGAGCGTGACCCAGCCGTCTTCGCTCTCCATCTGGGTGATGACCCTCTTGATGATGGGGGTTGCCCCATCGGGCGGCTGAAGTGGCGCTGACCTCGCCGCCGCATCCTGCGTGTTCGCGGGGGCGGGAAGCAGGTTCTCCGTATAGACGAACCTTCGGCAGGCCTGCCGGAAGCTTTCCGGCGTCTTCTGCTCGCCGAACCCAAAGACATCGACGCCCTGCTCGCGGATTCGGGCGGCAAGACGGGTAAAGTCGCTGTCGGACGACACCAGGCAGAAGCCATCGAACCGGCCGCTGTGAAGCAGGTCCATCGCGTCGATGACCAGCGTTATGTCGGATGCATTCTTTCCCGTCGTATAGGCGAATTGCTGCTGCGGGATGATGGCGTGTTTCGACAGGATGTCGGCCCAGGCCCTGGACCTGGCGTTGGAGAAGTCGCCGTAGATTCGGCGGACGCTGGCCTCCCCGATCTTGGCGATCTCCTCGAACAGTCCATCCGCGATCTTGGCCGAAGCATTGTCGGCATCAATCAGGACAGCGAGACGGGGCGAACGGAGCTCTGACGGCATGACTTTCCCCAAAAGGACGCGACAACGCTGGACGGATATACCGATGTCGGGGCTCCCGCCGCCAGCGCTGATTTCTTTTCAGGGGGGTGGCGGTGGAGCGCAAGCCTGGCTCAACCCGGCTTTACCGCCGGCATGACGCCGCCAAGTGCTGCCGTCAGTTCCGCCGCGACGTCCCGCACGACGCGGCCGATCTCGGGCAGCCGGGCATCGGTGACGCGGCTGGTCAAGCCGGACACCGAGATCGCGGCAAGCGGCTCGGCGCTGGGGCTGTAGACCACGGCTGCGACGCAGCGCAGACCCATCTCGGCTTCTTCATCATCCACCGCAAAACCCTGCTTGCGGATGGTCGCGAGCTCCCTGAACAGATCGCTCGGTCGCACGATGGATTTCTCGGTCAGGCGTGGCATGCCGTGATGGCGGATGACGGCACCGACGTCCTCGTCGGAGTAGGTCGCAAGCACCGCCTTGCCGACACCCGATGTCACCATGGCGACGCGACCGCCGACCTTGGTCAGCGAGCGCATGATCTCGCGGCTCTCCATCCGGGTCAGCACGATGATGAACTCGTCGTCGACGACGGCGAGATTGGCGGTCTCGCGGGTGAGATCGCGCAGCTTGCGCAAATAGGGAATGGCCTGGGCGCTGAAATTGCGCCGTCGGGCAAAGCTCGCGCCGACCGTGAAGCTGCGCACGCCGACATGCCATTTGGATTCGGCGCGGTCGAATTGCACGAAGCGGCGGCTTTCCAGCGTCGCCAGCAGGCGGTGCACGGTTGAGGCCGACAGGCCGGTGCGGACGGCGAGATCGCTGAGGCGATAGCCTTCGTCGTCCTCGGCCAGCGTCTCGAGGATCGACAGCGCGCGGCCGACGGACTGCACACCGCCGTCGCGCGCGTCGTGGTCAGCTTCCGATGACGATCGAGGCTCGAGCGATTTACGCCGGATCACGTTCTTGCCCATCGCGACCTGACAATTGTCACCTCTCTCCGCGTGCGGAGAGAGGTGAAGGTCCTCGCGTCAGAGCAGCCCTGCCCCGCGCGCCCATTTGTACTTGGCGCCCAGGACCTCGACCGGCAGTTCGGTCGAATAGGCATAGGCCGGGATGCCGTTCTGGTAGAGATATTCGGCGGCTTCCTCGACCTCGACGTCGCCGGCGAGCGAGGCGACGATCGGCTTCACAAAACCCTTCGCCTCCATCTCCTTCTTCACCTCGACCATGTTGCGGGCGAACACCATCGGCGGCGTGACGATAGTGTGCCAGTAGCCGAGGATCAGCGAATGGATGCGCTCGTCCGTCAGGCCGAGCTTGACCGTGTTGACGTAGGTGATCGGCGGTTCGCCGCCGGTGATGTCCACAGGATTTCCGGCCGCGCCGAACGGCGGGATGAACTTGCGGAAGGCCGCATCGAGATCCGGCGGCATCGACATCAGCGACAGGCCGTTGTCGACGCAGGAGTCCGACAGCAGCACGCCCGAGCCGCCTGCACCGGTGATGATCAGGACGTTCTCGCCCTTGGGCGTCGGCAGCACCGGCACGCCGCGCGCGAACTCGAGCAGCTGCCGCAGCGAGCGGGCGCGGATCACGCCGGACTGCGCCAGGACGTCCTCGTAGATCTTGTCGTTGCCGGCGAGCGCGCCGGTGTGCGACGAGGCTGCCTTCGCACCGGCGGAGGTGCGGCCGGCCTTGAGCACGATGACAGGCTTCTTCTTGGAGACGCGTTTTGCGGCTTCGGCAAAGGCGCGGCCGTCCTTGAGATCCTCGCAGTGCTGCGCAATCAGGTTGGTGTTCGGATCCTGCTCGAAGAAGGCGAGCAGATCGTCCTCGTCGATATCGGACTTGTTGCCGAGACCGACGATGGCCGACACACCCATTTTTGCCGAGCGCGAAAAACCGATGATGGCCATGCCGATGCCACCCGACTGCGATGACAGCGCCGCGTGGCCCTTGACGTCGTAGGCGGTGCAGAAGGTCGCGCAGAGATTGGCCGGCGTGTAGTAGAAGCCGTAGATGTTCGGCCCCATCAGGCGGATGTCGTATTTCTTGCCGACCTCGACGATCTCGGCCTGGAGCTCGGGCGCGCCGGCTTCCGCGAAGCCCGACGGGATCAGAACCGCGCCGGGAATTTTCTTCTCGCCGCATTCGGTCAGCGCCGCGGCCACGAACTTCGCGGGAATCGCGAACACCGCGGTGTCGATCACGCCCGGCACGTCCTTGACGCTCTTATACGCCTTGTAGCCGAGGATTTCGGCGGCCTTGGGATGGATCGGGTAGATGTCGCCCTTGTAGCCGCCGTTGATGAGGTTCTTCATCACGGAATTGCCGATCTTGCCGTCTTCGGCAGAGGCACCGACCACGGCAACCGCCTTCGGCTGCATGATGCGGCTCATGGCCGCGACGATCTCTTCGGTCGGGCGCGGCTTCGGCTTGGGCACGTAAGCGAAGTCGACGACGATGCGGACGTCGGCGGCGATCGCGTCCTTTGCCGTCGCGAACACCGGGTTGAGATCGAGCTCGACCATCTCGGGGAAATCAGTGACGAGCTGCGAGACCTTGACGATGATATCCGCAAGCGCCGTGCGGTTCACCGGCTCGCCGCCGCGAACGCCCTTCAAAATCTCATGCGCCTGGATGCCGTCGAGCATCGACAGCGCGTCTTGCTTGGTCGCGGGCGCGAGGCGGAAGGTGATGTCCTTCAGGACCTCGACCAGCACGCCGCCAAGGCCGAAGGCAACCAGCTTGCCGAACGAAGCGTCGGTGATCGACCCGACGATCACTTCGGTGCCGCCGGCCAGCATCTGCTGCACCTGGACGCCCTCGATCTTGGCATCGGATTTGTACTTCTTGGCGTTGCCGAGAATGGTCTCGTAGGCCTTCTCGGCGTCTTCGGCCGTCTTGAGGCCGACGATGACGCCGCCGGCTTCGGTCTTGTGGAGAATGTCCGGCGAGACGATCTTCATCACCACCGGGAAGCCCATGGACGAGGCCATCTTTCCGGCCTCGCCGGCCGACTTCGCCACGCCCTCCTTCGGCACCGGAATGCCGTAGGCGTCGCAGACCAGCTTGCCTTCCGGCGCGGTCAGGCTGGTGCGGTTGTCCGCCTTGACCTGGTCAAGCACCTTGCGGACGGCATCTTTGGAATTGGACATGTGGCTTCTCCCTGGACCTTAAGTTCTTTCTCAAAGCGCGCGCGTGTTGCGGCTGCCCGTGATGCTTGCCAATCGCCGCGCTCTGTTCCATGTCGCGGAACGGAATGGCGTAAGCCTGAAACTACTCCGCAGCTTTGGATCAAAAATGGCTGGCGATGGCATTTGGTATGCCAGAAGCCAACTTGTCAAGCTGCAGCGCACCTTAGAATGCTGCAAAAAATAGGCAGCTTGACATTCTGGTATTTGGTATGCCAAAAACTTTCCGGTTAATATTCCTGTAAAAGACGACTCCCACTGGAGGAGATTCGTCGTGTCACTGCGGAAACCAACCAAGGCGTTGCCGAACATGGCCGAGGCAGATATCGCAATCGTTCGTATTGCCCCGGAGAGCAGCTTCAAGAACAAGGCGTATGACGCCTTGAAGCAAGCTATCCTCAAGATGGACATCTACTCGACGCCCGAGCCGGTGATGCTCGACGAGCGCGCGCTGTCCGAACGCCTGGGTGTGAGCCGCACGCCGATCCGCGAAGCCATCGCGATGCTCGAGCAGGACGGTTTCGTGAAAACGGTTCCGCGCCGCGGCATCATGGTGGTGCGAAGGACCAAGACCGAGATCGTGGACATGATCCGCGCCTGGGCGGCGCTGGAAAGCATGGCAGCCCGCCTCATCACCACTACCGCGCGCAAGAAAGACATCACGGCGCTGCGCGACTACTTCAAGGACTTTGGCAAGGACCGCCTGCCCGAGGATCACGTCGAGGAATATTCGCGCGCCAACATCGCCTTCCACCAGGCGCTGATCTCGCTATCGGAATCGTCCGTGCTGGTCGATCTCACCAACGACCTCCTGCTGCACGTGCGCGGCTATCGCCAGCTGACTATCGGACGCAAGGACCGCACAGCGACTTCGCTGCCCGAGCATCTCGGCATGATCGAAGCACTGGAAGCGCGCGACACCGAGCTCGCCGAGAAGCGCGCCCGCGACCACACCCTCGGCCTTGCTGCTTACGTCGAAGCGCACGGCCAGGAATTATTCAACTAGCAACGTTCACCAGAAGGGCGAAGCACTCGCCCCAGTAGCTGAGACCAGGGAGACAACGCCCATGCTGAATACCGCGACCAAGTCCGAAGCACCGGGCACCGAGCAGGAACTAACGGATGGTTTTCATCTCGTTATCGACGCGCTCAAGCTGAACGGCATCAACACGATCTATAATGTGCCGGGCATCCCGATTACGGATTTGGGCCGCATGGCGCAGGCGGCCGGTATTCGCATGATCTCGTTCCGCCACGAGCAGAACGCCGGTTATGCGGCGGGTATCGCCGGCTACCTCACCAAGAAGCCCGGTATCTGCCTCACCGTCTCCGCGCCCGGCTTCCTCAACGGTCTCACCGCGCTCGCGCACGCCACCACCAACTGCTATCCGATGATCCTGATCTCGGGCTCCTCCGAGCGCGAGATCGTCGACCTCCAGCAGGGCGACTACGAAGAGATGGACCAGCTCGCGATTGCCAAGCCGCTGTGCAAGGCGGCCTATCGCGTGCTGCACGCCCAGGACATCGGCATCGGTCTGGCCCGCGCCATCCGTGCCGCCGTCTCCGGCCGTCCCGGCGGCGTCTATCTCGATTTGCCGGCAAAGCTATTCGGCCAGGTGATGAACGCCGATGCCGGCCGGAAGTCGCTGGTCAAGGTGATCGACGCGGCTCCCGCGCAGATCCCCTCGCCCGCTTCGATCAAGCGCGCGCTTGATGTTTTGAAGAACGCAAAACGTCCGCTCATCATCCTCGGCAAAGGCGCGGCCTACGCGCAGGCCGACGAGGAGATCAAAACCTTCGTCGAGAAGAGCGGCGTCCCCTTCCTGCCGATGAGCATGGCGAAGGGCCTCCTCTCCGACACCCATCCGCTATGCGCAGGTGCTGCTCGCTCGACGGTGCTGAAAGAATCCGACGTCGTGCTGCTGATTGGCGCCCGTCTGAACTGGCTGCTCTCGCACGGCAAGGGCAAGAACTGGGGCGAAGCGCCCAAGAAGTTCATCCAGGTCGACATCGAGCCCAGGGAAATGGACTCCAACGTCGAGATCGTCGCGCCCGTCGTCGGCGACATCGGCTCGGTCGTCTCCGCCTTCAACCAGGCGATGGCTTCGGGCTGGACCGCTCCGTCGACCGAATGGACCAAGGCGATTTCGACCAAGCGTGAAGAGAACGTCGCCAAGATGGCGCCGAAGCTCATGAACAACAAATCGCCGATGGACTATCACGGCGCGCTCGGCGTGCTGAAGAACGTGATCAAGGATCACCCCGAGGCGATCCTCGTCAACGAGGGCGCCAACACGCTCGATCTCGCCCGCGGCGTCATCGACATGTACAAGCCGCGCAAGCGTCTCGACGTCGGCACCTGGGGCGTGATGGGCATCGGCATGGGCCAGGCGATCGCGGCAACGCTTGAGACCGGCCACCCCGTGCTCGCGGTGGAAGGCGACAGCGCGTTCGGCTTCTCCGGCATGGAGGTCGAGACCATCTGCCGCTACAATTTGCCGATCTGCATCGTCATCTTCAACAATGACGGCATCTATCGCGGCACCGACGTCAACGGCGCTAATTCCGATCCGGCGACGACGGTCTTCGTCAAGGGTGCGCGCTACGACAAGATGATGGAAGCCTTCGGTGGCGTCGGCGTGAACGCGACCTCGCCGGACGAGCTCAAGCGCGCCGTCAACGAGGCGATGGCCTCGGGCAAGCCGACGCTCATCAACGCGGTGATCGATCCGGCTGCAGGTTCCGAGAGCGGCCGCATCGGCAACCTCAATCCGCAGAGCGTTCTGCAGAAGAAAAAGTAAGTCCTCCCCTTCAACCCTTTATTCCCTGCGGTTGGCAGGGGCAGACAGAGTACGGAGCAACACGATGACCAAAGCGCTTGAGGGCGTTCGCATTCTCGACTTCACCCACGTCCAGTCCGGACCGACCTGCACGCAGCTGCTGGCCTGGTTCGGCGCCGACGTGATCAAGGTGGAACGTCCGGGCGTGGGTGACATCACCCGTGGCCAGCTGCAGGACATCCCGAACGTGGACAGCCTGTATTTCACCATGCTCAACCACAACAAGCGCTCGATCACGCTCGACACCAAGAACCCCAAGGGCAAGGAAGTCCTCACCGAGCTGATCAAGAAGTGCGACGTGCTGGTCGAGAACTTCGGCCCCGGCGTGCTCGACCGCATGGGCTTCCCGTGGGAGAAGATCCAGGCGATCAACCCGAAGATGATCGTCGCCTCGATCAAGGGTTTTGGTCCCGGACCGTACGAAGACTGCAAGGTCTATGAGAACGTCGCGCAGTGCACCGGCGGTGCCGCCTCCACCACCGGCTTCCGCGACGGTCTTCCGCTGGTCACCGGCGCACAGATCGGCGACAGCGGCACCGGTCTGCATCTGGCGCTCGGCATCGTCACCGCACTCTATCAGCGCACCCATTCCGGCAAGGGCCAGAAGGTCACTGCCGCGATGCAGGACGGCGTGCTCAACCTCGCGCGCGTCAAGCTGCGCGACCAGCAGCGCCTCGCCCATGGCCCACTGAAGGAATACAGCCAGTTCGGCGAAGGCATTCCGTTCGGCGATGCCGTGCCGCGCGCCGGCAACGATTCCGGCGGTGGCCAGCCCGGCCGCATCCTGAAGTGCAAGGGCTGGGAGACCGATCCCAACGCCTACATCTACTTCATCACCCAGGCCCCGGTCTGGGAGAAGATCTGCGACGTGATCGGCGAACCGACCTGGAAGACTGATCCGAACTACGCCAAGCCGGCCGTCCGCCTGCCGCGCCTGAACGAGATCTTCGGCCGCATCGAACAGTGGACGATGACCAAGACGAAGTTCGAGGCGATGGAAATCCTCAACAAGGACGACATCCCCTGCGGCCCGATCCTGTCGATGAAGGAGATCGCCGAGGACCAGTCGCTGCGCGCGACCGGCACCGTGGTCGAGGTCGACCACCCTACCCGCGGCAAGTACATCTCGGTCGGCAACCCGATCAAGCTGTCGGACTCCCCAAGCGACGTGGAGCGCTCCCCGCTGCTCGGCGAGCACACCGACGAGATCCTGCGCAGCGTACTCGGCTTCTCGGACCACCAGGTCGCCGACATTCACAAGTCCGGCGCGCTCGATCCGCCGCAGAAGCAGGCCGCGGAGTAAGCGGAGCTACCCGAGAAAACAAAAGGCCGCCGGTTTCGGCGGCCTTTTTGCTGGCGCCGAGATGAACCATGTCGCGCAATCGGCACGTTTCCTGGGTTGACCCGCCAAAGCGAATAAGGACTAATCTTGGGGAACCGATGCGGCAGCCGGCCGTTGTTATCTCGACCGGTGTGCTCTCAAATGCGGGCGTGCCGCGGCCATAGCGAGTGACTGAACGCCTCGCAAAAGACCTGCATACCGCTGAAGAACTGGCCGCCTTCTCCCTGGAAGGCGAGGCCTAATCATGCAGGATGCGAGACGAAGGCGTCGCGTCCCGGTCGAACCACGAACGTTGATGAAAGTGAGATCGAAATGTTGAAAGATCAATCCCCTGATCGCGCCAAGCGTGAAGCCAACAAGGCGTTCAAGCCAACCACAACCCAAAAGCCGGTGAATGATTATGCGAAGGACCAGAACTCCTTCAACGAGAACCGGGAGCGGCTGAAAGCCGAGCGATTGGCCCGCGAAGCCAAGCCGGGAAAAGATTCCGATTAGGAGCCGCTCTGAACCAGCTTCCGATCGCAAACGCGCTGGAAGCCTGGCATCGAAATCGACCCCGATCTAAAGCATCGAGAGCACGACGATCCCGTCTACAAGCTCGCCTAGGGCCAGCCGAGTCCGCGCGACGCGCTCTAATTCCGTTCGGTTCTTTTGAAGATAGCTGAAGGCCTGCTTCTGCGTCAGGAACGTGGTGGCAAGTCGACACATTTGCCGGCCCGCGCCAAGCGCGAGAAAGAAAGTGATTGTGCCACCGCTGTCCGACTTTATTCTAGGCACGACCCGCACTCTTTGGCATGTGACCGGTCCTCTCCAGATTTTCGTCGGCGCTTTTAGTGCCGGCTATGGCGGCAGCTTCTTCTTGCGCTTCGCGGGGGCAGGCGCCGGCAACGACGCTTGAAGGGTCGCGTCGGCCGCTTCCTTGGCCCGGCGCAGCTCTCGAAGCCGCGCCATGTTCTTGCGAACATCGACGGCTTGCTTTTCGGCATCCGCCATGGCTCGCACGCCTTCTTCGGCAGCCAAACGCTGACGATTGGTGCGCGCTATGGCTTCAGGTGATGGTTCGGCCGATTTCCTGGCGCTCATTATTCACCCTGCTCTGCAACAGACAAAACCCGCTCAATCCTGGGATCGAGCGGGTGGCGTGGCCGTTTCAGTACATCCGTGAAACGGCACCAGGGCTTTAAGCCAGCGAGAGATTCTCTGCGCTGACCTTGCCCCGCATCTTGTCGGTCTTGAGCTCGAAGTTGACCTTTTGGCCCTCTGCGAGACCCGCAAGACCAGCCCGCTCGACCGCGCTGATGTGAACGAACACATCATTACCGCCGTCGTTCGGCTGAATGAATCCAAAGCCCTTCTGGCCGTTAAACCACTTCACAGTACCTGTCGTCATTTTCTTCTCCAAAGCGCATACGCGCGTGCCCCGCGCGATAGTCACGCAGAACCAAGTCAATTCGTCGATGTCTATGGAAAAGGAGCCCGCGGGCGCATTCAACAAGGCACAGCGGCTGAACGAACAGCTCTAACGTATACCACATCTGCCTCATTTGCAAGGCTTGGGCGGATTCCAAGGCGCTTGGCCAGCCTTCATGGCTTGGCCAGCCTTCAAGGCTTGGCCGGATTCAAGGATTGGCCGGACCTCATGCCTCAGGAACTCGACGGCGAGATACGCCCGCGTCAGGACGGACGGAGTAGGCACGATGCCGCAGGATGGCGCCAGTATGCCAGCTCTCGCCAGGCATCCCCTATAGAAATTCGAGACGCCCTGTCGGATCGGAAGTATCTCGTTCGTTATCTAGACATGAATGGGCAATAGACGCTGAGGTCGAGCCCGGCGATTCATGAGGAAGAACGATCATGCCCAGCACTGTCCGCCTGCACCGCGTTCTCTCGACCAGCCCCGAGAAAGTCTATCGCGCTTTTCTGGAGGCGGATGCGCTGGCGAAATGGCTTCCGCCGAATGGCTTTACCTGCACCGTGCATCATTTCGAGCCGAAGGTCGGGGGCACGTTCAAGATGTCGTTCCGTAACTTCACTACGGGCAACAGCCACGCCTTCGGCGGCGAATATATCGAGCTCATCCCCGGCGAACGTCTCCGCTACACCGACAAGTTCGACGACCCCAATCTGCCGGGTGAGATCCAGGTGACGGTGTTGCTGAAGAAAGTATCCGTCGGCACCGAGGTGGATATCACGCAGGCCGGCATTCCCGACGTCATCCCGCCGGAGGCCTGTTATCTCGGCTGGCAGGAGTCGCTGCGGAATCTGGCGAAGCTCGTCGAGCCCGAGATCAACCAGTAGCGTCCCACGCGGAGCCGAGCGCGAGCCAAAGACGGGCGTCTCGAAGGATGGGAGGCAGAGAACAGCCTTGAATGCGATAGTCCTGTCCGGAAGCGGGGCAAGCAATCGAGCCCAGTCTCACAGCGCTTACGCGCCCGCCCTCGACTCCAGCCCGCCGCTTGCGGTCCAGCGCTCCGGGTCGGGGCTGTGTCCGATCAAGGCGAGGCCGTAGGCAATCGACTCGAACTGGTCGCCCGACATCAGCCGTTCGTTGCCGAACCGCTCGGCGAACAGTTTTCGGACAGCGGGCACGAAGGACGTGCCGCCGGTCAAAAACACCTTCTCAATTTCGCGCGCGGTGATGCCGGCTTCGCCCAGCACCTTGTCGACGGTGGCCCCGAGCCTCGCGATATCGTCGGCAATCCAGGCTTCAAAATTCTTCCGTGTAATGGTCGAGCCAATGTCGACCCCGCCGCCCTTGAAGCGGAATTCGACCTGATCCTGCGCCGACAACGCGACCTTGGCGTCGGACACCGCGCGGTACAGCGAAAAGCCGAGGTCGAGATCGACGATGGTGATGAAGTCCTCGAGCAGAGCCGGCTTCACCGCGGTGCGCGCAAGGTCCCGGAGCTCGCGCAGGTCGCCGTTGCTCTTCATCATTGCGAGCTGATGCCAGCGCGCGAGATTGGTGTAGTGGCCGGTGGGGATCGGCAGCACCTTGTCGAACGAGCGGAAGCTGGAGCCTTTGCCGAGGCGCGGCGAAACGACATGGTCGACGATGCGGTAATCGAAGGTGTCGCCCGCAATGCCGATGCCGGCATGGCCGAGCGGCTCGGCACGCAAGCTGCCGCCTTTGCGCGAGAAACGCATCACGGAGAAATCGCTGGTGCCGCCGCCAAAATCCGCGACCAGCACGGTGGCGTCGCGCTCCAGCCGGCGGGCGAACGAGAACGCGGCGCCGACCGGCTCGTAGACATAGCGCGCGTGACCGGCGCCAAGGCGCTCGAACGCGGCCCGGTAGCGCTGCATCGCCAGCGCTTCGTCGGGATTGCCGCCGGCGAAGCGCACCGGGCGGCCGACCGTGATGGTCGACGTCTCGAAGCCGAATTTGTCGCCGCCATGGCGCGCCAGCGTCCGCAGGAACGCCGCCAGAATATCCTCGAACTTGTAGCGCTGCCGGAACACCTGGGTGGTGTTGAAGCTCGAGCTCGCCGCGAAGGTCTTGAACGACTGGAGGAAGCGGTAGACGTGGCGCCCTTCGAGGAACTGCTCGATCGCCCAAGGGCCGCCTTCGGCCTGGGCCCCGGCTCCCGGCCGGTCCTCCCAGAAGCACAGCGCCGAGACAAAGACGCTGTGGCGCTGTCCGCCATGGTCGAAACGGATGGCCTCGACCCGGCGGTCGTCCGCTGCAATGGCTACGACCGTGTTGCTGGTCCCAAAATCGATGCCGATCGAGACGGCGGGCGAGGCGCTCGACATGAACCACTCTGACAGATGATTGGAAGGGGGCAGACCACTAACGGCTTTGCCTTGCCCTGCCAAGACCTTGCCCTGCCAAGACCTTGCCCTGCCAAGACCCTGCCGGACCGCCAAACACCGCGTTTCGGCTGTCCAGGAGGACTTTAAGCGCGAAACGGGCCCCGTTAACCCCGTGCTATGTTGCAATGCGGGATATCGCATGCTGCTATGCAATGGCATGCGTAGACAGTGGCATCTGGTATACATAGATTGTCCTTTGAAATGAGACAGCAATACTGACCGTCTCAAGAAGGGATTTCCAATGTCCAAGACCGCTGCCGTCGCTCTCGCACCGTCCTCCTCGCTGTTCGCCCGCCTGATGGCGACGATCGACCGCCTCCTGATGGCGAGCGCCGAGATTTCGAATCACAACGGCGACCTCCCCCGTTTCGGCCTGTAAGCCCGCGCTGCCAGGAGCGCGACGGTTTCAGACCGGTTCGCATACTACTTTTGATGAATGGCCCCGCAGGACGGGGCCATTTCTACTTGTGCTGGCCTGAGTCACAGCCGCAACCGGTCAAGGTACTGCGGCATTTGCGCACGGTGACCGGACCAGCGCTTGAAGCTTGGCATAATGCATACAAGAATGCCGTTCCAGCGCTCGCAGAAAAATGAGAGGCGCCACGGGAGGCTTTATGACGGACATGGTGCAAGCAACCGCCCCTACAGCTGCGCGCGTTAGCGACACGTATCGCTGGACGCAACTGGCGGTCGGGGTCGGGGCGATGGTGATGATCGCCAACTATCAATACGGCTGGACGTTCTTCGTCCCCGACATCCAGAAGAAATTCGGCTGGGATCGCGCGTCGATCCAATGGGCCTTCACACTGTTCGTGCTGTTCGAGACCTGGCTCGTGCCGGTCGAAGGCTGGTTCGTCGACAAATACGGCCCGCGCCTCGTCGTACTCATCTGCGGCGTGCTGTGCGCCATCGGCTGGGCGATCAATGCCCAGGCCACCACGCTCAACGGCTTCTATCTCGGCATGATCATCGCGGGCATCGGCGCGGGCGGCGTCTATGGCACCTGCGTCGGCAACGCGCTGAAATGGTTTCCTGACAAGCGCGGCCTTGCCGCCGGCATCACGGCTGCCGGCTTCGGCGCGGGCTCCGCGCTCACGGTCGCGCCGATCCAGGCGATGATCAAGGATAGCGGGTTCCAGACCACCTTCCTCTATTTCGGTCTCGGCCAGGGCATCGTCATCTGCATCCTCGCCTTCTTCCTGCTCGCGCCGAAAGCAGGTCAGGTGCCGAGCGTGGTCGCGAACGCCGCGCTGGTGCAGACGCGCCGCAACTACCAGCCGACCGAGGTCCTGCGTCAGCCGATCTTCTGGCTGATGTACTTCATGTTCGTGATCGTCGGCGCCGGCGGCCTGATGGTGACGGCGAACCTGAAGCCGATCGCGCTCGACTGGAAGGTCGACAACGTGCCGGTCACGCTGATGGCGGTGACGATGACCGCGGTGACTTTCGCGGCCACGATCGACCGCGTGCTCAACGGCCTGACGCGTCCGTTCTTCGGCTGGATCTCCGACATGATCGGACGCGAGAACACGATGTTCATCGCCTTCGGTATGGAAGGCATCGGCATCTGGATGCTCTACCTCTGGGGCCACGATCCGCTCTGGTTCGTGCTGCTCTCGGGCTTCGTATTCTTCGCCTGGGGTGAGATCTACTCGCTGTTCCCCTCGACCTGCACCGACACGTTCGGCGCCAAGTTCGCGACCACCAATGCGGGCCTGCTCTACACGGCGAAGGGTACGGCCTCGCTGCTGGTCCCGATCGGCAACTACATGCAGCAGTCGTCGGGCAGTTGGGACCACGTGTTCATCATCGCGGCCGGCGCCAACATCCTGGCCTCGGCGCTGGCGATCGCGGTGCTCAAGCCCTGGCGCAAGGTCGTGGTCGCGCAATCGACTATCTGACACACGCTCCAAAAGCGCTTCTTGCGCAAAACGCCCGGCCTCAGGCCGGGCGTTTTCGTTTTGCGCGAAGCTTTCGCGAGCCCAATTTTTCCCAATGGAACCCGCCTTTTGTCACCAGGGCGCCAAGTTAGGGCTTGCAATCTGGAATATGGTATACCAAGGTCCCCGCCGCGCTTGCGACGATAAGCCACAATATTGCGACATCAGGTCATCTTGCAACCGGTGTCGAACAGACAGGCGCTTGGGAGGTTCTTGATGATTTCCGGCACCGACGGCGCCGTCACGGCCGCGCCTCTTCGCACAGGTTTCCGTTGGCTCCAGCTCGTCATGGGCATCGTCTGCATGGCGATGATCGCCAATCTGCAATACGGCTGGACGCTGTTCGTCGATCCGATCGATCACACGCACCACTGGGGCCGCGCCGCGATCCAGCTCGCTTTCACCATCTTCGTTGTCACCGAAACCTGGCTGGTGCCGATCGAGGCCTGGTTCGTCGACAAATACGGCCCGCGCCTCGTCATCATGTTCGGCGGCGTCATGATCACGCTGTCGTGGATTCTCAACTCCTACGCCGATAGCCTCACTTTGCTCTATGCGGCCGCGATTGTCGGCGGCATGGGTGCGGGCGCGGTGTACGGCACCTGCGTCGGCAACGCGCTGAAGTGGTTTCCCGACCGCCGCGGCCTTGCCGCCGGCGCAACTGCCGCCGGCTTCGGCGCAGGCGCCGCGCTCACCATCGTGCCGATCGCGACCATGATCGCAACGAGCGGCTATCAGCACGCGTTCTTCACCTTCGGCATCGGCCAGGGCGTGATCGTCTTCGTGCTCGCCTTCTTCATCCAGCCGCCGCGGATTTCGATCCCGCCGAAGAAGAGGCAGCTCAATCTGCCGCAGACCAAGATCGACTTCACCCCGCCGCAGGTGCTGCGCGCCCCTATTTTCTGGGTGATGTATCTCGTCTTCGTCATGGTCGCCTCCGGCGGCCTGATGACCGCGGCGCAGATCGCCCCGATCGCGCACGACTTCAAGATCGCCGACGCGCCGGTGACGCTTGCAGGCTTCCAGATGGCGGCACTGACGTTCGCGATTTCGCTCGACCGCATCTTCGACGGTTTCGGACGCCCCTTCTTCGGCTTCGTCTCCGACACGATCGGCCGCGAGAACACCATGTTCATCGCCTTCGGCACCGCCGCGCTGATGTTGCTGACGCTGTCGTCCTATGGCCACGTGCCGGTCGTCTTCGTGCTCGCGACCGCGGTCTATTTCGGCGTGTTCGGTGAGATCTACTCGTTGTTCCCCGCCACCTGCGGCGACACCTTCGGCTCGAAGTTCGCAACCACAAACAACGGCATGCTCTACACCGCGAAGGGCACGGCATCCCTGCTCGTTCCGCTCGCCAGCGTGATCTCGGCGACGTACGGGTGGAAAGCCGTGTTCGTGGTCGCGGTGGCGCTGAACGCGACGGCGGCGCTGATGGCGCTGTTCGTGATCAAGCCGATGCGCCGCTCCTTCATCCTCGGCAAGGAAGCCGAGAGCGTCAACGCCGCGACGGCTAACGCCAAGACCGAGACGGCGTAACGGCCACACACCTTGCTCGGTTGAGAAAGGGGCGCAGCGATGCGCCCCTTTCTTTTTTGCTTTTGGGGAACGGCAAACGTCAGCAGTGCTGCCGCAAGATTTTTCGGATCAGCCAAATCCAACGCTTGACCATTGGCATTATGTATACCACACTTGTCCCAACATTCACCCAGGGAGGTTGCAATGCTGGTCGGAGACATTCTGCGCAAGAAGACACCGCGCGTTGTCACGGTGCGAATGAACGAAACGGTGGGTATCGCCGCCAAGCTGATGCGCGCCAACAATATCAGCGCACTGGTGGTGAAGGACGTGGTCCGCTCCGAGGGGAACACCGCGGTCGGCATGTTCACCGAGCGCGACGTCGTGCGCGCCGTCGCCGAGCACGGCGCCAATGCCGTCAACGTCAAGGTCTCGCAGCTGGTCTCGGTGCAGCAGCTCGTGTCCTGCACGTCGAGCGACACGATCGAGCACATCCGCCATCTGATGAACCAGAATCACATCCGCCACCTGCCTGTCATCGACGATTACAGTCTGGTCTCGGTCGTCAGCATGCGCGACATCGCCGCTGCCATGGACGAAGCGCTCAACCGCACGCCGCAAGCAGCAGCCTGAAGGCGTCGCCGCACTTCTTGGAACTGAAGCCACGGAAAAAGGGCGCCCCCTCTCCCGCTTGCGGGAGAGGGTTGGGGAGAGGGTCTCTCCGCTAGGAAGACTCCCCAGGAGGATAGAGCCCTCACCCGCCGCGCTCTTCGAGCGCGTCGACCTCTCCCGCAAGCGGGAGAGGTGCAGAGAGCCTGTGGCGTGAACGATCGAACGAACGACCAATTTTGGTCCCGCGAGGATTCCATGAAGATCTGCATCTACGGCGCCGGCGCGATCGGCGGATATCTTGGGGTTCAGCTCGCGCGCGCTGGCGCCGACGTCAGCCTCATCGCACGCGGCGCCCACCTCGCCGCGATGCGCGAGCGCGGCTTGACGCTGCTCGCGGGCGAGGAGAAGCACACCGTGCATCCGCGCTGCACCGACGATCCCGCCGAGCTCGGCGTGCAGGACTACATCATCATCACGCTGAAGGCGCACTCGATCACCGGCGTGATCGAGAAGATGCAGCCGCTGCTCGGACCCCACACCCGCATCGTCACCGCCGTCAACGGCATCCCCTACTGGTACTTCTACAAGCACGGCGGCCAATACGAGAACGCGACGCTGGAGAGCATCGACCCCGGCGGACGGCAGTGGCGCGAAATCGGCGCCGGCCGCGCCATCGGCTGCATCGTCTATCCCGCCACCGAAATCGAGGCGCCCGGCGTGATCCGCCACGTCTACGGCAACAATTTCCCGCTCGGCGAGCCCTCCGGTGAAATCACCCCGGACGTGCAACGCCTCGCCGATCTCTTCGTCGCCGCCG
Organism: Bradyrhizobium sp. 197; assembly: GCF_023073375.1. Taxonomy (NCBI): domain Bacteria; kingdom Pseudomonadati; phylum Pseudomonadota; class Alphaproteobacteria; order Hyphomicrobiales; family Nitrobacteraceae; genus Bradyrhizobium; species Bradyrhizobium sp. 197. Next base: position 226,705 of record NZ_JADPJJ010000079.1, read on the forward strand.
GGCTGAAAGCGCCCGTGCTCGACCGCATCCGCGACGAGATCTGGCTGAAGCTGTGGGGCAATGTCTGCTTCAACCCGATCAGCGCGTTGACCCACGCAACGCTCGACGTGATCTGCACCGATCCGGCCACCCGCGCGCTGTCGCGCGCGATCATGATGGAGACGCAAGGCATCGCCGAGACGTTCGGCATCAAATTCCGCGTCGACGTCGAGCGCCGCATCGAGGGCGCGCGCAAAGTCGGCGCGCACAAGACCTCGATGCTCCAGGATCTCGAGCGCGGCCGTCCGATGGAGATCGACCCGCTCGTCACCGTCGTGCAGGAGATGGGCCGCCTCACCGGCGTCGCCACCCCCGCGCTCGACTCGGTGCTGGCGATGGTGACCCAGCGCGCCCGCATCGCCGGTCTCTATGACGGCATCACGACGCCATCAGATCCACGCGCACTGGCGGTGGCATGATGGCTGGCGAGATGAAACAATGGCTCCGCTTCCGCAACAGCGGTGCGACCGGCTTCGGCACGCTGAATTCGTCAGGCATCAGCGTGCATGAGGGCGAGATGTTCGGCCGCCATGCAGCCACCGGCAAGACGCTGGCACTGTCGGAGGTCGAGCTGCTCGCGCCCTGCGCGCCCAGCAAGATCGTCGCGCTCTGGAATAATTTTCACGCGCTCGCGGCCAAGCTCAACCAACCTGAGCCACCGGAGCCGCTCTATCTGCTGAAGGCCACCACCAGCATCACGACACCTGGCGCCGTGATCCGCCGTCCCTCGTATTATGACGGCAAGACGACATATGAGGGCGAGCTCGGCATCGTCATCGGCAAGACCTGCGCGCGCGTCTCGCCGGCGGAAGCAGACAGCTTCATCTTCGGCTACACCTGCGTCAACGACATCACCGCCAACGACATCCTGACCAGCGATCCCACGTTCCCGCAATGGGCTCGTGCCAAGGGCATCGACGATTACGGCCCGTTCGGTCCCGTCATCGCCACCGGTCTAGATCCGGCCAAGCTGGTGGTCCGCACCATCCTCAACGGCGCGGAGCGACAGAACTATCCGATATCGGACATGATCTTCACAGCGCAGGAACTGGTCAGCAAGATCTCCCACGACATGACCCTGCTCCCCGGCGACCTCATTGCCGCCGGCACCTCGGTCGGCGTCGGCGTGATGAAAGAGCCGGTGAACACGGTGACCGTCGCGATCGACGGCATCGGCGAGCTCACCAACCAATTTCGGCTGTAGCGCAATCTCTGTCGTTCGATGGATTCCGGGCTCGGCGCTACGCGCCGCCCCGGAATGACGGCCGAGGGGACCTGACGTCGCCCGCTCCCAATTCGGGAAAATCCGGTACTCTCCACCGCTCGTCCATAGATCGGCCGACGCAACCAGCCGTGGATCGCGCTACCGGAAACGTCCGGGCAAGCCCCGCGACCCTTTCGCGCCAGCGCCTCGGCGCGTTGCAGGAGACGCTGGCGACGCTGAACGCCTTCAAGATGGAGCTGTCGAAGTCGCAGGCCGACCTCGTCCCGCTGAAGGCCCCGGTGTTCGGCATCGGGGCTCTGATTGCGGACGTCGGCACCACCCGCGACCTCCTCGCCAAAACCGTCGGCGAGATCGAGGCGAGCGGCGACGTCACCCTCGCCTCGCGCGTCGACGCGCTGACCAAGAGCAAGCGCGAGGTCGAAGACCGCCTCGCCCGCATCTTCGACAATTTCAACGCGCTCGACGGATTGCGGAAAGACATCGGCGGGATTTTCTCGACGATTCGGAGCAGCCTGAACCGGATCGGGTGAGGCCGAGCTGCGCAGGATGGTTTCGCTGCGTTCAACTCATTCTGCGAGCCGCGTGCTCCGAAACGTTCAGACACATCACATCTCCATGCGCCCGGCAGATGCCGCCAACATGTCCCGCGGATGCCGCACTGTGGACGCATTCCGCCGCCCTTCTGTGAGGCGTGTCTGGGGGCACGGCGGTGCCGTCTTTGGACCAAACCTTCTAGGGGTATGACTGTGAAGAAGATTGTATTTGTCGTGGGTGCTACGCTTGCTCTGGTGACGGTTGCGAATGCTGCGGATCTGCCGCGCCGCCAGCCCGTTCCCGTTTATTCGGAGCAGGCGCCGATCGGCAAGATGCCGATTGGCAAGAGCCCGGTTGGAAAGGCCCCGATCGGCAAGGCGCCCGGCCCGGTCGCGGCGCGCTACTGACGCGTTAGCGAAGTACGCGCAGAAGAAGCAAGCGCAGACTTGGCGTAAGCGGCCGACAGTCGAGGGGCACAGCGTGACGAACAAACCTGATCGATCGGGACCCTGCATCCTTGCGGGATTTGCGCTCGCGGCCATGATCGCGTGTACGACACCCTCGGCCTCGGCCCACGAAGCGAACAAGCGCGTTGCTGACGCAAACGCGCTTGCCACGACCGACACCGTATCGCGGCCGGCGCCGCCATCGACGCGGCGCGCGGTCGCGCGCGCAGAGAAAGGTCCGTACTACGTCGATTTCCGCGCCCGCACGGCCGCGAGCTGGGGCCACGCCTTCGTCTGGTACGGCAAGACCAGCGAGCGCGCCGTCGAGGTGGCAGGGCTAACGCCGGCCGGCGACACCTGGGCCTATGTGCTCGGTCACGTCACCTGGGTGCCGGCGGAGACCGGCGCGAGTTACGGCGATCTCGACCCGGACTATCTGACCGCGAACTACCGCGTCTATTTGAACGAAGCCGACGCCAAGCGCGTGTTTGCCTATATCAAGAAATTGCAGGCGAGCTCGCCGGTCTGGAACGCCGAGACCACCAACTGCACCGGCTTCATCGGCGACATCGCCGAGTACATGGGATTGAAGGTCCCCTACCGCTGGCAGCGGCCGGAAAACTTCGTCAACAGCCTCAAGGAAATAAACGGTGGCCGCCAGATGGTGCGACTGTCGGCGGAATAGCCGCAGCCTTGTCACCCGTCGGGCAAAACACCCCGCGCAATTCCCCCACCTCGCCTGTCAATCCTCCGCGCCAAAAATATTCCACTTTACCGAAATTCTGATTTACCGTACACACGAACCACCCTGGCCGAGACAAGGGCGGATCGCGATCGTCACGAACCGCGGGCAGGGTAGCGATGGACGCGACGGCGTCGGGCGCGATCGGAATTGCAGGGCGGCCTTGCCGTGAGCAGTTACCACCGCGCGTACGACACGATGCCGACAGCGTTTTCGCATGGCTTCGGGCGTGAGCACACGCCAGCTCTCGAAGTCCCAGCGAGGATGTGCGCGGACGGCCAAGTCGTGTGGTCCTGACGCCCGAATCTGGCGTCAAGTCTCTTGGTGGCGCTCTCCGCCCGACCGGGCGGCGACGCCAGTGATCCACGAGGCGACGGGGGCAATAGGGCTCGACTCCCCGGGGAGAGCACGAAGTAAGCCGTAAACCATTGCGCAGGGAAGGCCGGGCGATTGGCTGACCTGTGGTCCACCCCGTGTGCATCTTCCTGCGCACGGACCTGGGTGCCAGCCGGCGCCCGGCCTTCCCTGCGCCCTTGTCACGACGAGGGCGATGCGATCAGGCAAAGCTCGGGCGAAATGCGCCGCGAGGAGGCGAAGGTGTGTCCACTGTTTGAAAGTTGGGTCGGGATTGATCAGCAGACTGTTCGTCCGTGCCTCGGATGCAGCGCAGCGTCCCCTCGACGGTGCGCTGCAGAGCCGGGGCTCATCTTTCAGAGAGCCGGGGCCCATCGTTCAGAGTGCTCGCGGGGCATGGGTCCCGGCTCTGCGCCGCAACGTGAAGGACGTTGCAGCGCGTCCGGGACACGAGACGGAGTGACGCTGTCGCCCACACTCATCGCGCCCCAATTATCCGCCCCACGGAATCCCCCACTCCCCCGCATGATCGCCCTGTCCGACCTCGCAATAGACTTTTCCCGACCTGGGCGGCATCCTGCCGCCATCAACCGATAACAGAGCTCCACACAGGCGGGGGAAACAGATCATGTTGCAGACGCGGTTCACGAAGCTCGTCGGTGTCGAGCACCCGATCGTCCAGGGCGGCATGCAATGGGTCGGCCGTGCCGAGCTGGTCGCCGCCGTCGCCAATGCCGGCGCGCTCGGCTTCATCACGGCGCTGACCCAGCCGACGCCGGAGGACCTCAGGAAGGAGATCGCGCGCTGCCGCGACCTCACCGACAAGCCGTTTGGCGTCAACCTCACCATCCTGCCCGCGATCAAGCCGCCGCCTTATGCCGAATACCGCGCCGCCATCATCGAGAGCGGCATCACGGTGGTCGAAACCGCCGGCAACAAGCCGCAGGAGCATGTCGACGAGTTCAAGAAGCACGGCGTCAAGGTCGTGCACAAATGCACCAGCGTCCGTCACGGGCTCTCGGCTGAGCGCATGGGCGTGGACGCCATCTCGATCGACGGGTTCGAATGCGCCGGCCACCCCGGCGAGGACGACACCCCCGGGCTGATCCTGATCCCGGCCGCCGCCAACAAGATCAAGATCCCGATGATTGCTTCAGGCGGCTTTGCCGACGCCCGCGGCCTCGTCGCCGCGCTGGCGCTGGGCGCCGAAGGCATCAACATGGGCACGCGCTTCATGGCCACCAGGGAAAGTCCGATCCACCAGCTCATCAAGGAGAAGATCGTCGCCAATGACGAGCGCGAGACCGAGCTGATCTTCCGCACCATGCGCAACACCTCCCGCGTTGCCAGGAACGAGATCTCGACCAAGGTCGTCGCGATGGAGAAGGAAGGCGCCAAGTTCGAGGACATCCGCGAGCTCGTCGCCGGCGCACGTGGCAAGATGGTCTATGCGACCGGCAACTCGGACGAAGGCATCTGGTCGGCTGGCCAGGTGCAGGGCCTGATCCATGATATCCCGAGCTGCGCCGAACTCGTCTCCCGGATCGTGCGCGAAGCCGAGGCCATCATCCGCAGCCGGCTCGAAGGCATGATCGTTCATCCGACAGCGCAAGCTGCTGAATAGTCACTGTAAGAAGCGAGAGCAATTTATGAAGGCTTATGTCTACGGCCCTGGTGGCGCTACGATTTCCGACGTCGCTCAACCAAAACCTAAAGGCACGCAGGTGCTGGTCCGCGTCCGCGCCTGCGGACTGAATCGCGCCGACACGGGCATGCGCAAGGGCCACGTCCATGGCGCGGCCGGCGGCGCCGGCACCGTGCTCGGTATGGAATGGGCCGGCGAAGTCGCCGAGCTCGGACCGGATGCCAAGGGCGTGAAGGTCGGCGACCGCATTATGGGCTCGGGCGGCGCGGCGTTCGCCGAATACACGCTGGCCGATCACGGCCGGCTGTTCCGCGGGCCCTCGAACATGAATTTCGAGGAAGCCGCCACCCTCCCCGTCGCGCTCGCGACCATGCACAACGCCGTCGTCACCGTCGGCGGCGTGCAGCCGGGGCAAGCCGTGCTGATCCAGGGCGCAAGCTCCGGCGTCGGCCTGATGGCGATGCAGATCGCCAGGCTCAAGGGCGCCAAACTCGTGATCGGCTCGTCGACCGATGCCACTCGCCGCGGCCGGCTGAAGGAATATGGCGCCGACCTTGCTGTCGATTCCTCCGATCCCACATGGGTCGACGAGGTGCTGAAGGCGACGAACGGCGAAGGCGTCGACCTCATCGTCGACCAGGTCTCAGGCCAAGTCGCCAACCAGAACCTCGCCGCGACAAAGGTAAAAGGCCGCATCGTCAATGTCGGCCGGCTCGGCGGCACCCATGCCGATTTCAACTTCGACCTGCACGCGGCGCGCCGCATCGACTATGTCGGCGTCACCTTCCGCACCCGCACCATCGAGGAGGTCCGCGAGATTTTTGAGGAGGTCCGCAAGGACATCTGGGGCGCGGTCGAGTCGCGAAAACTGCAGCTGCCGATCGACAGGGTGTTTGCCTTCGACGACATCGACAAGGCATTCGAGCACATGGAGGCGAACAAGCACCTCGGCAAGATCGTGGTGACGGTGCCGTAGCGGCCCCAGTCTTGCGGGGTGGGCAAAGCGAAGCATGCCCACCACAAGCGGTTGATCAGGAGACGCCTGTTGGTAGGCACGGCGCCATGGCGCCTCTGTCCACCCTACGAAAAGGTGCTCTTGCAAATCACTTGCGACTACTTCTGTGGACTGCAGCTTGATGTTCACCCGTGGCCTGCTAAATCCCACGCCATGAGTTCCCAACACAACAAGACCTCGGTCGCGGCGATCTCGATCTTCGCCAGCGGCGGCATGGCGGCGGCCAAGTTCGCAGTCGGGATCGCGATCGGCTCGCTGGCGCTGATCTCCGAGGCCCTGCACTCCTCGGTCGACCTGGTCGCCACCATCATCACCTGGGCGGTCGTACGGGTGTCCGACAAGCCGGCGGACGAGGAGCATCATTACGGCCACGGCAAGCTCGAAAGCATCTCGGCGCTGGGCGTCACGGCCCTGCTCTACGTGCTCGCCGGCGGCATCCTGGTCGAATCCTACAGCCGGCTGCGCGAGGGAACCCCGCCACCGACCATTTCGGCCGTGCCGTTCGTAGTGCTGGTGATCGACATCGTCGTCAATCTCTGGCGCGCCCGCGCCCTGCACCGCGCCGCGCGGGAGACGCGGAGCCAGGCGCTCGCCGCCGACGCGCTGCATTTCGCCTCCGACGTGATGGGCTCGTTCGCCGTGATCGTGGGCCTGATCCTCGCCGCCCTGGGCTTCTGGTGGGGCGATGCCGCCGCGGCCGCCGCGGTCGCCGTGATGATCGCCCTGCTCGGCTTGCGCATGGCCGGCTCGACCGTGCAGACGCTGCTCGACCGCGCCCCGGAGGGCGCGCAGGAGAAGGCCACGGCCGCGATCCGGGGCGTGTCCGGCGTGATCGACGTCGAACGGCTGCGCGTGCGCATGGTTGGGGCGACCACCTTCATCGACACCATCGCAAAGGTGCCGCGGACCTATCCGATCGACCGCGTCGAGGAGATCAAGCGCAAGGCGCAAGCGGCCGTCGACAAAGCATTCGGCGATACCGACCTCACCTTCACCGCGGTCCCCGTCGCCCGCGACAACGAGACCGTCCGCGACCGCATCATGGTGATCGCGCATAATTCGGGACTCGCCGTCCACCACGTCACGGTGCACGACCTCGGCGGCAAGCTGATCGTCAGCATCGACCTCGAGGTCGACGCCGGAATGCAGCTCGACGCCGCCCATGACGTCGCCAACACGCTGGAGCGCAACATCCAGGAGGAGTTCGGCGCGGACGTCGAGGTCGACGTCCACATCGAGCCGCTGGAACCTGAACTGCCGTTCGGGGTCGATGCCGCGCCGGAACGGGTGCAGGCCATCGCCGCCGCTCTGACGGAATATGCCGCCGGTGGCGAGATCCACGACATCCACAATGTCCGCGTCCGCAACACCGACGCCGGCGAGATCGTCAACTTCCACTGCCGCGCCGAGCCGTCGATGAGCGTGATCAAAGTGCACGAGCACGTCGACGCGATCGAGCGTGCGCTGCGGCGCGCGTTCCCGAGCGTGAAGCGCGTGATCAGTCACGCCGAACCGCCGCGCGCATGATGCAGAATGTGCGAGGAGCCACACGTTCTCGTTTCGGACTCGTAACGCACGTCAATTTACGGACGCGAGAGGCGCGAACTCTCCATTGGATAAGAATTATTCGGCATTAACGATTCATTGACTCTCGACAGGCCGCGAAAACTGGATTCAAATCGCTGTGATTCGAAAGCGATGTGGGGCTGCTTTCGAAATCAGTCGCAGCAGAGTTTCCAGGGGGCCTAGGGCATGGCGCGTGCAGACGCCGCGAACGCGTGCGTGCAATCCGATTCGATCAAAGGATTGGCGCAATCGATCGCGAAACCTGCCTACCATCGGCTGCTGATCGCCGAGCCGGCGCTGCGCCGCGCGGTGCCGACGCTCATCATCGCGTTCCTGATCACGATCTGCCTCGGCGCGTTCGTGCAGGTCGTCGATCAGACGCGCCAGAAGCGGCTGGTGATCCGCCACGACATGTCGGCGCTCGCTGACCTGCTCGCCGAGCGCATCGACCGCCTCACCTCGGCGCGACAGGAGCGGCTGAAGAACATCGAGAACCTGCCGACGCTGCTGTCCGATCTCATTCCGTCCTGGGGCACCGCCCCGGGCCGCCACGTCATCGTCACCTCGGCCGGCCTCGATCGCCGCATCCTCGCCCGCATCCCGGTCGACAGCGATCCCTCGGGCAACGATCGTCTGCTCGACGCAATCACGACGGCGCAACTGCTGGCGGCGCCGCCGCGCGACGGCAACATCTCCGACATGACGCTGCCGAACGGCAACGCCGCGATGGCGACCTCGCGGCAGATCAAGTCGCTGCCCGGCTTCGTCACCGTGATCCAGGAGCGCAACGAGCCGATCTGGGGCTCGGACGCCGCGCTCTCGGTGACGCTGTCGGCCACCACCGGCTTCGTCGTCCTGATCCTCGGCTTCGCCTTCCACTGGCAGTCCACCCGTGCCCGCGAGGGCGATTTGATCAACGACGCCGTGCGCGGCCGGATCGACACCGCGCTCAACCGCGGCCGTTGCGGGCTGTGGGACTGGGACCTGTCGCGCGGCCGCATCTTCTGGTCGCAGTCGATGTTTTCGATGCTCGGCCTCGACGGCCGCAACGAGCTCCTCACCTTCGGCGAGGTCAACGCGCTGGTGAAGTCCGACGACATCGACCTGTTCGAGATCGCCGACCAGCTCATCTCCGAGAAGATCGACCACATCGACCAGACCTTTCGCATGCAGCATGTCGACGGCCACTGGATCTGGCTCCGCGTCCGCTGCGAAAAGACCCACGGCGCGACCGATTCCACCGTGCACCTGATCGGGATCGCCGTCGACATCACCGAGCAGAAGAGCCTCGCCGAGCGGACCGTGGAAGCCGATCTGCGCCTGCGCGACGCGATCGAGACCATTCCCGAAGCCTTCGTGCTGTGGGACGCCAGCGACCGCCTGGTACTCTGCAACTCGCACTTCCAGCGCCTGCACAAGCTGCCCGACAGTGCCGTCATCTCCGGTACCTCTTACGAGACCGTGCTCGAGGTCGGCCGCATGCCGGAGGTGCGAACCCGCCACAACGAGACCGCCAGCCAGGGCCCCGGCGCGCGCACCTTCGAGGCGCAGCTCGACGACGGCAGCTGGCTGCACATCAGCGAGCGCCGCACCAAGGACGGCGGCTACGTCTCGGTCGGCACCGACATCACCCGCATCAAGGAGCACGAGCAGAAGCTGGTCGACAACGATCTGCGCCTGCGCGCCACCGTCATCGACCTGAAGCGCTCGCAGGCAGCTCTGGAACGACAGGCAGGCGAGCTCGCCGATCTCGCCGAAAAATACCAGCGCGAGAAGACCCGCGCCGAGGAGGCCAACCAGACCAAGTCGAAATTCCTCGCCAATATGAGCCACGAGCTGCGCACGCCGCTGAACGCGATCATCGGCTTCTCCGAGATCATGGGCTCGGGCATGTTCGGCGAACTCGGTTCGGAAAAGTACCAGGAATACTGCCACGACATCCTGACCAGCGGGCATTATCTGCTCGAAGTCATCAACGACGTCCTCGACATGTCCAAGATCGAGGCCGGCCGCATGAAGCTCGACATGGAAGAGCTCGACCTGGCGCAGACGCTGGCGGAATCCTTGCGGGTCGTCACCGGCCGGGCGCAGGACAAGCACCTGACGCTCGACGCCGACATCGAAAAATCCCTCTCCGTCGTCGCCGATCGCCGCGCCACCAAGCAGATCATCGTCAATTTGCTCTCCAACGCCGTGAAGTTCACGCCCGACGGCGGACGCATCGTGGTGCGCAGCCGGCAGTTCGACGACAGGATCGTGCTGATGATCGCCGACACCGGCATCGGCATCGCGCCGCATTCACTGGCGCGGCTCGGCCGCCCCTTCGAGCAGGTCGAGAGCCAGCTCACCAAGACCTATCACGGCTCGGGACTGGGGCTTGCGATCGCCCGCTCGCTGGCGCAGCTCCATGGCGGCTCGATGCGGCTGCGCTCCAAGCTCGAAGTCGGCACCGTCGTGCGCGTGACCCTGCCGCGCGACGCGATCAAGGCGGCGTCCGGAATATCGGCCGCGGCCTGAATCCTACGATTGCAGCGACGGCGCGACTTCGCGCGCGACATTGACCAGCGCCGCAATCAGCGGCGTCATCGGATCGCGCTGCGGGATCACCATGCCGATGCTGTAATTGACATCCGGATCGGTGATCGGGATCGAGCGCACTGTATCGGACAGGCCGAGCGTCTCGGCGAGCTTGGCCGGCATCACGCTGGCCCAGCGCCCCGTCTTCACATGCGTGAACAGCACCAGCAGCGAGTTCGACGTCAAGGTCGGCGTCGCCTCCGCGCCGACCGAACGCAGCGCGCGGTCGATGATGCGGCGGTTCTGCATGTCGGGCGTCAGCAGGCACAGCGGCACCTGCCCGACCTCCGTCCACGTTACCGTCTCGCGATCGCCAAACATTCCATCCGGCGCGGTGAGCAGGCGATAGCTCTCGTTGTAGAGCGGAATGGTGCGCACCTTGCCGATCGGCTCATTCTCGATATAGGTCAGCCCCGCGTCCACCTCGAGATTTTCGAGCAGCCCCAGCACCTCGGACGAGGTGGTGGACCGGATGCTGAAGCGCACCTCGGGATGCCTTGCGCGGAACGGCGTCGTCAGCGCGGCGACCATGCCGAGCACGGTCGGGATCGCGGCAATACGGATCTCGCCGGAGAGCTGATGCTTCAACCCATTGATCTCGTCACGCATCGCGCGTGCATCGCCCACGATCCGACGGGCCCAATCCAGCGCCCGCTCGCCTTCCGGCGTAAAACCCTGGAAGCGGGAGCCGCGCTGGACCAGCATCACGCCGAGGATCTCCTCGAGCTGTTTGAGCCCGGTCGACATCGTCGGTTGCGTCACGCCGCACACCTCTGCGGCCCGGCCGAAATGCCGCTCTTTCGCCAGCGCCAGCAGCAATTCAAGCTTGTCGAGCAACCGTCATCCCCTCGGATTGTGTGGTGGCATACAAGCTAGCATGCCCTACCCCGCCCAACACGTAAAAACCGCCCGGCGGACAGCTCCGATTGCAATTTCAAATCGGCTGATCGCCAACGCAAATCGATCGGAATTCGCGATCGCAGCATGAGACAGCTTTATTGATCTTCGAATGATTCCAAATAGTTTGCGATGAGCAGACGCTCTGGTTGAGAACGAAGAATGACAGCGGTTTTTGAGCCTTGGGACGAAACGCGCGGCGCCGATATCATCGCCGAACACAGCAAGCAGGAAGGCGCGACGCTGGTGATCCTGCACGCGCTCCAGGGGGCGTTCGGCTACGTGCCGGAAGCAGCCATTCCGATCGTGGCGCAAACGCTCAATCTGTCGCGCGCCGAAGTGCATGGCGTGTTCACGTTCTATCATGATTTCCGCCACAAGCCGGCCGGCCGCCATGTGCTGAAACTCTGCCGCGCGGAGGCCTGTCAGGCGGCGGGCGGCGATGCGCTGGCTGCGCGTGCCGAGGCGAAGCTTGGCGTCTCGCTCGGCAACACGACGGCCGACGACCGCGTCACGCTGGAGCCGATCTACTGCCTCGGCCTGTGCGCGACCGCGCCGTCCGCGATGCTCGACGGCCGGCTCATTGGCCGGCTCGATGAAAAGCGTATCGATGCGCTTGTTGCGGAGGCGCAGCGATGAAGATGCGAATATTCGTCCCCCGCGATGCGGCTGCAGTCGCCGTCGGCGCCGATGACGTGGCCACGGCGCTCGAACAGGCCGCGGCACAGCGCGGCCTGCCGATTGAAATCGTCAGGACCGGCTCGCGCGGGCTCTGCTGGCTGGAGCCGATGATCGAGGTGGCGACCTCCGGCGGCCGCGTCGCCTACGGCCCGGTTGGCCCGGAGGATATTGCCTCCGTGCTCGATTCGATGGCGAGCAATGGATCTCATCCCCGGCGGCTCGGCGCCGCGGATGAAATCCCCTGGCTGAAGCGCCAGACCCGCCTCACCTTCACGCGCTGCGGCGTGATCGACCCGCGCTCGCTCGAAGACTACCGCGCCCATGGCGGCTATAAGGGCCTTGAGCGTGCGCTCTCGCTCGGCTCGGATGCGATCCTGAACGAAGTCACCGCATCCGGCTTGCGCGGCCGCGGCGGCGCGGGCTTCCCGACCGGCATCAAATGGAAGACGGTCGCGCAGGCGAAAGCGGATCGTAAATTCATCGTCTGCAACGCCGACGAAGGCGACAGTGGCACCTTCGCCGACCGCATGATCATGGAAGGCGACCCCTTCCTCGTGATCGAGGGCATGACGACCGCCGGCATCACCGTCGGCGCGACCAAGGGCTACATCTACATTCGCAGCGAATATCCACATGCCGTCGAAGCGATGAACGCGGCCATCACCGCGGCTAGACGCGGCGGCTATCTCGGCGACAAGATCGGCGGCTCCACATACAGCTTCGATCTCGAAGTACGCGTCGGCGCCGGCGCTTACGTTTGCGGCGAAGAGACCTCGCTGCTGGAGAGCCTCGAGGGCCGCCGCGGCCTCGTGCGGGCAAAGCCGCCGCTGCCCGCGCATCACGGCCTGCTCGGCAAACCGACTGTCATCAACAACGTGCTGTCGTTCGCCGCCATCCCCTTCATCCTGGCCGAAGGCGCCAAGGCCTATGCCGATTTCGGCATGGGTCGCTCGCGCGGCACGATGCCGATCCAGCTCGCCGGCAACATCCGCCAGGGCGGCCTGTTCGAGACCGCATTCGGCGTCACGCTCGGCGAGCTCGTGGACGACATCGGCGGCGGCACGTTCACGGGCCGTCCCGTTCGCGCGGTTCAGGTCGGCGGCCCGCTCGGCGCCTACTTCCCGCGCGCGCTGTTCGACACCCCGTTCGACTACGAGGCCTTTGCCGCGCGCGATGGCCTGATCGGCCATGGCGGCATCGTCGTGTTCGACGACAGCGTCGACATGCGCAAGCAGGCGCGCTTCGCGATGGAATTCTGCGCCGTCGAATCCTGCGGCAAGTGCACACCGTGCCGGATCGGTTCGACCCGCGGCGTCGAGACCATCGATAAGATCATGCGCGGCGAGCGCGTGAGTGAAAATCTGACGCTCGTCGAGGACCTCTGCAACACGATGAAATTCGGCTCGCTCTGCGCGCTCGGCGGCTTCACGCCCTACCCTGTGCTCAGCGCATTGAAGCACTTCCGGGAAGATTTTATCCCGGCCCCGACCACGCTTCAGGCCGCGGAATAGGAGAGCGACAATGTCTCTGATCGAAGAAATCGACTTCGGCACGCCGCGCTCGAAATCGGAAACGATGGTGACGCTGACCATCGACGGCAACCAGGTTACGGTGCCCGACGGCACCTCGATCATGCGGGCTGCAATGGATGCGGGCCACCAGATCCCAAAACTCTGCGCGACCGACATGGTCGATGCGTTCGGCTCGTGCCGACTTTGCGTCGTCGAGATCGAGGGCCGCGCCGGCACGCCGGCCTCCTGCACCACGCCCGTCATGTCCGGCCTCGTCGTGCACACCCAGAGCGAACGGCTGAAGAAGCTGCGCAAGGGCGTGATGGAGCTCTACATCTCCGACCATCCGCTCGACTGCCTCACCTGCGGCGCCAACGGCGACTGCGAGTTGCAGGACATGGCCGGTGCCGTCGGCCTGCGCGACGTGCGCTACGGCTATGAAGGCGAGAACCACATCTTCGCGAAGTCCAATGGCGAGGTGAACGCCGCCTGGATGCCGAAGGACGAGTCGAATCCGTACTTCACCTATGATCCCTCCAAGTGCATCGTCTGCTCGCGCTGCGTCCGCGCCTGCGAGGAGGTGCAGGGCACCTTCGCGCTGACGATCTCCGGCCGCGGCTTCGACAGCCGCGTCTCGCCCGGCATGAGCGAGAGCTTCCTCGGCTCCGAATGCGTCTCCTGCGGCGCCTGCGTTCAGGCCTGTCCGACCGCGACGCTGACCGAGAAATCCGTGATCGAGATCGGCCAGCCCGAACACTCCGTCGTCACCACCTGCGCCTATTGCGGCGTCGGCTGCACCTTCAAGGCCGAAATGCGCGGCGAGGAAGTCGTCCGCATGGTGCCGTACAAGGATGGAAAGGCCAATCGCGGCCATTCCTGCGTCAAGGGCCGCTTCGCCTGGGGTTACACCAACCACAAGGAACGCATCCTCAAGCCGATGATCCGCGAGCGAATCGAGGACCCCTGGCGTGAAGTTTCATGGGATGAAGCGTTCTCGTTTGCCGCCGACAGGATGCGCGGCATCCAGAAGACGTACGGTCGCGACGCCATCGGCGGCATCACCTCGTCCCGCTGTACCAACGAAGAAACCTATCTGGTGCAGAAGCTGATCCGCGCCGGCTTCGGCAACAACAATGTCGACACCTGTGCCCGTGTCTGCCACTCCCCGACCGGCTATGGCCTGTCGACCACGTTCGGTACGTCCGCCGGCACACAGGATTTCGATTCGGTCGAGGACACAGACGTCGTTGTCATCATCGGTGCCAACCCCGCTTCGGCCCATCCGGTGTTCGCCTCCCGCCTGAAGAAGCGGCTGCGCCAGGGCGCCAAGCTGATCGTGATCGATCCGCGCCGCACCGAGATGGTGGAATCGCCGCATGTGAAGGCGCTGCACCTGCCGCTGATGCCCGGCACAAACGTTGCCGTGATGACGGCGCTGGCGCATGTGATCGTGACCGAAGGCCTCGCCAACGAAGCCTTCGTGCGCGAGCGTTGCGACTGGAGCGAGTTCGAGGAGTGGGCGGCGTTCGTCTCCCAGCCGAACAACAGTCCGGAGGCCAGCGCGATCCTCACCGGCGTCAATCCGAAGGATCTGCGCGAAGCGGCCCGCATCTACGCCACCGGCGGCAACGGCGCGATCTATTACGGCCTCGGCGTCACCGAGCACAGCCAGGGCTCGACCACGGTGATCGCGATCGCCAACCTCGCGATGGTCACGGGCAATATCGGCCGTCCCGGCGTCGGTGTGAACCCGCTGCGCGGCCAGAACAACGTGCAGGGCTCCTGCGACATGGGCTCGTTCCCGCACGAGCTCCCCGGCTACCGCCACATCTCGGGCGATGCCGTGCGCGACCAGTTCGAGGCGCTGTGGAACGTCAAGCTCAACCCCGAGCCCGGCCTGCGCATCCCCAACATGTTCGACGCGGCGGTCGAAGGCACGTTCATGGGCATCTACGTGCAGGGCGAAGACATCCTGCAATCCGATCCCAACACCAAGCATGTGGTGGCCGCACTGTCGGCGATGGAATGCGTCATCGTCCATGACCTCTTCCTGAACGAGACCGCGAACTACGCACACGTCTTCCTGCCCGGCTCGAGCTTCCTCGAGAAGGACGGCACCTTCACCAACGCCGAGCGCCGCATCCAGCGCGTTCGCAAGGTGATGACGCCGAAGAACGGCCTCGCCGACTGGGAGGTCACCATCGGCCTTGCCAAGGCCATGGGCTTCGAGATGAACTACAGCCACCCTTCCGAGATCATGGACGAGATCGCCGCGCTGACCCCGACCTTCGCCGGCGTCTCCTACGCCAAGCTCGACGAGCTCGGCTCGGTGCAGTGGCCCTGCAACGAGGAGGCGCCCGAGGGCACGCCGGTGATGCATATCGACGACTTCGTCCGCGGCAAGGGCAAGTTCGTCGTCACCGAATATATCGCGACCGACGAACGCACCGGCCCGCGCTATCCGCTGCTGCTCACCACGGGCCGCATCCTCAGCCAGTACAATGTCGGCGCGCAGACCCGGCGCACCGAGAACGTAGTCTGGCATGCCGAGGACCGGCTGGAGATCCATCCGCACGATGCCGAGCAGCGCGGCGTGCGCGACGGCGACTGGGTGCGGCTGAAGAGCCGTGCCGGCGAGACCACGATGCGTGCGGAGATCACCGATCGCGTCGCGCCGGGCGTCGTCTACACCACCTTCCACCATCCGGACACGCAGGCCAACGTCATCACGACCGACTATTCCGACTGGGCGACCAACTGCCCCGAATACAAAGTCACGGCGGTGCAGATCTCGCCGTCGAACGGCCCGTCCGACTGGCAGAAGGCCTACGACGCGCAGGCACGGCACTCCCGCCGCATCGCGCCGGCCGAGGCGGCGGAGTAGCGGCATGCACGTGCCGGTCCAGGCCATCGACCGCGAGATCTGGCGCGACGGTATCGCATCCGAGGGGACACGGCTGATTCCGGAGGAGACGCCGCTGGCGCTGACCTACAATGGCGGCACCTACGCCGTCATGATGGGGACGCCGCAGAACCTGGAAGATTTTGCGGTCGGCTTCAGCCTCGATGAAGGCATCATCAAATCGGTCGACGACATCAAGTCGCTCGAAATGGTCCGCCTCGACGACGGCATCGAGTTGCGCATGTGGCTGGCCTCGGAAGATGCCGCGCGCATCGGCGAGCGGCGCCGCCACATCGCCGGCCCGACCGGCTGCGGCATTTGCGGCATCGATTCAATCGCCGAAGCCGTGCGGCCTGCGGCTGTCGTGCCGCAGGGACAGACGTTTACGCCCGAACAGGTCATGGCGGCGATGCAGACCATCGCACCGCTGCAATCGATCAATTTGCAAACCCGCGCCGTTCACGCCGCCGCGTTCTGGTCGCCTGCCGGCGGTATCGTCACGCTGCGCGAGGATGTCGGCCGCCACAATGCGCTCGACAAGCTCGCCGGTTCGCTGGCGCGCAGCCGCACGGTTGCAAGCGGCGGCATCGTGCTGCTGACCAGCCGCGTCTCGATCGAGATGGTGCAGAAGACCGCCGCCATCGGCGCGCCGGTGATGGTCGCCGTCTCTGCGCCGACCGCGCTCGGGATGCGCACCGCTGAGGCCGCCGGCATCACGCTGATTGCCATTGCCCGCCAGGACGGGTTCGAGGTGTTTTCGCATGGCGGCCGCGTTGTCGCGCGTCATGCCACGGAGATTGCCGATGTCGCCTGACCGCCTGATCTACATGGCCAACCAGATCGGCATGTTCTTCCGGAGCCAGGGCCACGACAAGGCCGTGCCGGGGATCGCCGATCATATCAAGAAGTTCTGGGATCCGCGGATGAAGCGCGCGATCTTCGCCCATCTCGATGCCGGCGGCGTTGGCTTGGAGCCGAACGTGCGCGAGGCGCTCACCTCGCTGAAGCCGGCGACGTCCCTTCCAGCAGCGACCTGAAGACACGGCGCACCTCGCTCTGCGTCTCCTTCACGCGCGCCTCCAGCGAGGAGAAATCCGGCGCGTCGCCGGCGCGTGCCATCACGCGCAGGAGGTCGGTGCCGGCTGTTTCCGGCTTGAAGCGGTCGCTGACGCAGAGCCGCAGGATCTGCGTCAGGTCGTGATAGAGCCGCGCTGCGGCGCGCAGTATCTCGGTCTCCGATTGTGCGAGCACGCCGAGCCGACATGCATTTTCCAGCACCTGCATAGTGCCGAC
Source organism: Bradyrhizobium sp. 197 (assembly GCF_023073375.1). NCBI lineage: Bacteria > Pseudomonadati > Pseudomonadota > Alphaproteobacteria > Hyphomicrobiales > Nitrobacteraceae > Bradyrhizobium > Bradyrhizobium sp. 197. The sequence continues at coordinate 244,132 of NZ_JADPJJ010000079.1, forward strand.
GTCGAGAATCTCCGGTGTCTCGTGAGCATGCACGAGCTGGAGATATTGCGCGATGAAGTCGATGTCGACCATGCCGCCGGCGGCGTATTTGAGATCCCAACGGTCGGTCTCGCCCTTCTCCTGCGCGATCGCGCGCCGCATGTCGGCGACGTCGTTGGCGGTGATTCCGGGATCGCGGCGGCGGGTCAGGACATCGCGGATGACGTGCTCGATCCGTTCCCGAAATGCGGGCGAAGCCGACACGACGCGCGCGCGCGTCAGCGCCATGTGCTCCCAGGTCCAGGCCTCGTTGGTCTGGTAGTCCGCGAAGGAGACGAGGCTCGACGCCACAGGGCCGGCACGCCCCGAGGGGCGCAGCCGCATGTCGATCTCGTAGAGCACGCCGTAATTGGTACGCGTCGTGAAGGCGCTGATCAGGCGCTGGGTGAAGCGGGCGAAGTAGTGTGCACCTTGCAGTGACTTCGCACCGTCGGAGTCCGGGTTGTCGCTGTCGAAATCGTAGAGCAGGATCAGGTCGAGATCGGACGAGGCCGTCATCTCTCGGCTGCCGAGCCGGCCCATCGCGATCATCGCGGTCTCTTGCCCCTTGATCCGGCCGTGCTGGGCGGCAAAGCGGTCGGCGACAAGGCCGTGCACGGTGTGGACGATGCCCTCGGCGACGTCGGCAAAGGCGGTGCTCGCCTGCTGCGCCGAGACCGTGCCGGACAGGATGCGCGTGCCGATCAGGAACAGGCTCTCCTGCCCGAACAGGCGCAGGCGGTCGAGGAACTCTTCGTATGAGCCGGCATCCTGCACTGTCGTCGCGAGCCGCCCGGACAATTCCTGCCTGTCGGGCATGGCGCCGAAGAAGCGCGGATCGATCAGGCCGTCCATGAGCTGCGGCTGTCGTGCCAGCATCTCGCCGAGCCGCGGTGCCGCACCCAACACCAGCGCCACCAGCGCGACGAGATCGCGGTTCTGGCCGAGCAGCGTGATCAGCCGGCCGCCGCGCTGGAGCGCCCCAAGGAATTGATCGAACGCCACGACCGCCCGATCCGGCTCTTCGGCATGAGCGAGACCGTCGATCAGGGCCGGCACGAATTCAACGAAGGCGCTTCGCGTCGCCTCATTGCGAAACACGCGGTAGTCGCCCGTGATCCAGTCACGCACGGTCTGCGCAACCGCGGCGGGCTTCTTGAAGCCGAGCGCCGCCAGCTGCTGAAGCAACCGCGGATCGTCGGGACCCACGCTGTAGTCGAGTGCCGGCAGCCTGGCCGTTCCGGTCGGATCGTCGCCCTCGAACAGCTTTTCGTAGTGCCCCTGGACGATCTCGAGCTGGCGCAAGAGGTCGCCGGCAAAGGCCTCGCGATCCGGATAACCGAAGAACCAGGCGAAACGCTCGACCGCCTCCTTGTCCTCGGGCAGCGTATGGGTCTGCTCGTCGGCGATCATCTGGAGTCGATGCTCGACCCGGCGAAGGAATTCGTACGCAGTGGCCAGTTCGTCGCGCGCTGCGAACGTGATCCAGTTGCTGGAAGCGAGAATATTGAGCGCGGCGAGCGTCGGCCGCACGCGCAGTTCGGGATGACGGCCGCCGGCGATTAATTGCTGGGTCTGGGCGAAGAACTCGATCTCGCGGATTCCGCCGCGCCCGACCTTCACGTTATGCCCTTCGACCGCGACCTCGCTCTGGCCGCGATAGGTCTGCATCTGCCGCTTCATGTCGTGAACGTCGGCAAGCGCGGCGAAATCGAGATGCTTGCGCCAGACGAAGGGCGCGATCTCCGCGAGCAGCGCTTCGCCCGCTTTGGGATCGCCGGCGCAGGCTCGCGCCTTGATCATCGCGGCGCGCTCCCAGGTGCGCCCTTCCCGCTCGTAATAGTTCAGCGCGGCGTCGCGCGAAATCGCCACCTGCGTCGAGGATGGATCGGGACGCAGGCGCAGATCGACGCGGAAGACATAGCCGTCATAGGTGCGCTGCTGGAGAATGCGTGCCATCCCCTGCGTCACCCTCACGAAGAATGGCTGGGGTTCGATATCCGCTGCCAACGTCGTATTGTCGGGATCGAAGAACACGATCAGATCGATGTCGCTGGAATAGTTCAGCTCGCCCGCGCCCATCTTGCCCATCGCAAGCACGATCAGCCCGCAGCCTTCCTCGGGCGCCTCGGGATTGGGCGGCAAGAGCTTGCCGCGTGCGGCTTCCTGCCGCAGCAGGTACTGAAGCGCCGCCTGCACCGAGGACACCGCGACATCGGTGAGCGCTGCGGTCACCCGCATCACCGGCCAGACGCCGCCGATGTCGCACAGCGCGGTCAGGAGCGCGGCCTCCGCCTTCATGCGGCGAAGCAGCCGCATCACCTCGGCCTCGTCGGATGCCGCAAGCACCGCACCGCTCGCCTCCGCGATCAGCGTGGCGAGATGCGCATCCGGATCGCATTCCAGCAGCCGGATCAGGCGCAAGGGATCGGCACGCGCCAGTTCGAACAGATAAGGCGAGAATTCCGTGATGCCGGACAGGATGTCCCGCGCGAAGGGATGAGCCAGCAGCGCTTCAAGACGGGCGGATTGCGCGGGCTCGAGCTCGGCCAGCCAGCTTTCAAAATGTCCTTGGTCGGTGACGGAAGCGGCAATATGGGGAGCCTCCGCGAAGCGTGCGGCCAGGCTCTCGCCATGCTTGTCCGCGTTTCCCGGCGCGGAATGGTTCATGCCACCTTCTGTGGCACATCCTGCATTGACGGAGCAACCCTGTCGCCGGCCCCCGCGCGCGCCGGCAGCACCAGCGTGGCGACAAGCCCGGGCTGGGCGTCGCCCAACCTCAACTCGCCGCCATGCAATGTCGCAACCGCCGAGGCGAGACTGAGGCCGAGCCCGGATCCGGGCAGCGTACGGCTCGCTTCCAGCCGCACAAATCGTTCCACGACGTGCTTGCGGTCGGCTTCGGGGATGCCGGGACCGCGATCGGTGACGCTGAGCAGCACCTGATCGCCCTCGCGCCTGGACTCGATCGTGATCTGCCGGCTGTCCATGCTGACCACGGTTCCAGCCGACTGCGCGATCGGTTTGCCGTATTTGATCGCATTCTCGACAAGATTGGCGAGCGCCTGGCTGATCAATTCGCGGTTGGCGTGAACCGGCGTCGGCTCGCAGCTGACCTTCAAGATCATGCCGTCGTCTTCGGCCAGCGGCTCGTAGAGCTCGTGGATGCCGCCCGCGACGTCGGCGGCGTCGAAATCATCCATGTTGCCGCGCGCCTGTCCGGACTCGGCACGCGCGATCATCAGCAGCGCGTTGAAAGTGCGGATCAGGCCGTCGGATTCCTCGATGGTCCGTTCCAGGGCGGCGCGGTAATCGGCCTCGCCGCCCGATTTCGCCAGCGCCTCCTCGGCGCGGTTGCGCAAGCGCGTCAGCGGCGTCTTGAGATCGTGGGCGATGTCGTCGGAAACCTCCTTCAGTCCCGCCATCAGCGCCTCGATCCGCTCCAGCATGGCGTTGAGGTTTTCGGCGAGGCGGTCGAGTTCGTCACCGCTGCGTCCCACCGGCAGGCGTTCGCTGAGATCACCGGTCATGATGCGATGGGCGGTGCCGCTCATCGCATCGATGCGCGTGAGCACTCGGCGCGCCACGAAGATGCCGCCGCCAAGGCCGAGCACCACGACGATCAGGATCGACCATTGCGCGGCCTTCGCCACGATGCCGAACAGCCGTCGCCGCTCCGCGAGATCGCGTCCGATCAGAAGCCGGAAGCCGTTTTCCAGTTCGGTGACGCGAACCAGCGCAAGATGGTCGCGATCATCGGTGTCCTCGATCCGCCGGTAGGCGGTCTCGGACCAGCCGCGCGTCGCCATCACGCCGGGCGCGAGCGAGCCGACATTGCCGGCGATCGACTGGCCGGTCGGCGTCGTCACCAGATAGAGGTTGGCGCCCGGCCGCAACGCCCGGTACTCAATGGCAAGGACGAGACCGCGCAAGCCGCGGCGGCCGTAGATCTCGTTGATCTCCGACGTCTCGGCATTGACCGTCTGCGTGATCTCCTCGGTGATCAGCCGCCGTGTATTCCAGGCGAAATAGGCAAGCAGCGAGGCCGCGAACATCGCGAACAGCAGCAAATAGACCAGCGTCAGCCGGAATGCCGTGGTGCGGACGAGTTTACCGAATGCCGTCACGGATCATGTACCCGGCGCCGCGGATGGTATGCAGCAGCGGCCGCTCAAAACCCTTGTCGATCTTGGAGCGCAACCGCGAGATGTGCACGTCGATCACGTTGGTCTGCGGATCGAAATGATAGTCCCAGACGTTCTCCAAGAGCATGGTGCGGGTCACCACCTGGCCCGCATGCTTCATAAGGTATTCGAGCAGGCGGAATTCACGCGGCTGGAGCGTTAGCTCATCCTTACCGCGAGCGACGCGATGGGAGAGCCGGTCGAGCTCGAGATCGCCGACTCGGTACAGCGTGTCCTCGGCCGGACCGCCGCGGCGGCGTGACAGCACCTCGACCCGGGCCAGGAGCTCGGCAAAGGAATAGGGTTTTGGCAGATAGTCGTCGCCGCCGGCGCGCAAGCCCTTGATGCGGTCGTCGACCTGTCCAAGCGCGGAGAGAATCAGCACCGGCGTCGAATCGTCCTTGTCGCGGAGCGCGCCGATCAGCGACAGGCCGTCGCGCTTGGGCAGCATGCGGTCGACCACCAGCACGTCGTAATCGCCGTTCTCGGCCATGGCGAGGCCTTCCTCGCCGTCGGCGGCGTGATCGGCAATGTGCCCGACCTCGCGAAACGCCTTCACGAGATAGTCGGCGGATTCGCGGTCGTCTTCAATGATGAGGAGGCGCATCGTGCGTTCGGCGACGGTCAAGGGAGGGAACCTTCTCTAAACATGGCGCGAGCGGCAATCGCATGCAAGCCGAGTGAGAGACTCTGGCAACGAGAAAAAGGCGGGCGGTGAAGCTGGGGGGACCTCACCGCCCTAGGCCTTCCGACGGAGGGGGGCGTAATTCCACCGGAAGGTAGACAGGGGAAGCAAACGTTGCGCTGCTTCCCCGAAGGACGCCGTCGGCGGGGGCGACTGATGCCGGCGACACCCTTCATCTCGTGGGCCTCCTGAGGCCTGTCCCTTGGTTAGCCCTTGGTTAACCCTTGGCGATGGGCACGGCGACGAAGCGCGACTGGCCGCCGCTCTTGACCCGCATCAGGACGCTGTTTTTGTTGTCGGTCCGCGCCGTGGTGATGGCGTCGCGGACTTCGCCGGCAGTGCTCACGCTCTTGCCGCCGACTTCGAGAATCACGTCGCCTTCCTTGAAGCCGCGTTCGGCTGCGGCGCTCTTCGGATCGACTTCGGTGATCACGACGCCCTCCTTGCCGGCGCCGGCCACAGAATCGGCGGGCGCGACGGTCATCCCGAGCTTGGGCACGTCGGTGCCACGGCTCGCGCCCTTGCCGGTGTCCTTGTCGGTGTCGGCTTTGGCCTCGACCGTGTTCGGCAACTGGCCGAGGGTCAGGTTCACGACCTTGTCCTGGCCCTTGTGCAGCACGTTGAGCTTCACGGTCGCGCCGGGCGCCAAACCGCCAATGGTGCGGGCGAGCTCGCGGGCGTCCTTGACCGATTCGCCGTTGACTGACGTGATCACGTCACCGGACTCGATGCCGGCCTTGGCCGCCGGGCCATTCGCCTGCGGCTCGGCAACCAGCGCACCTTCGGCCTTCTTCATGCCGAGGCTGTCGGCGATGTCGGAGGTGACAGGCTGAATCTGCACGCCAATCCAGCCGCGGCTGACCGAGCCCTTGTCCTTGAGCTGCGCCACCACGCTCTTCACGGTGCTCGCGGGAATCGAGAATGCGATGCCGACGCTGCCGCCGGAGGGCGAGTAGATCGCGGTGTTGACGCCCATCACCTCACCGTTGGTGTCGAAAGCCGGACCGCCGGAATTGCCCTTGTTCACGGGCGCGTCGATCTGGATGAAATCGTCATAGGGGCCGTTGCCGATGTCGCGGCCGCTGGCCGAAACGATGCCCGCGGTCACGGTGCCGCCGAGGCCGAACGGATTGCCGACCGCGAGCACCCAGTCGCCGATCCGCGGCTTGCCGTCGGCAAGCTTAGCGAACGGGAAGTTCGAGCTGCCCTCGACCTTGATCAAGGCGAGATCGGTGCGCTGATCGGTGCCGATCACCTTGGCGGTGTAGGTCTTGCCCTCGTCGGTCGTGACCTCGACCTTGTCGGCTCCGTCCACCACGTGGTTGTTGGTCACGGCGAAACCGTCGGCCGAGATGAAGAAGCCGGAGCCCTGGCCCTGCACGACGCGCCCACGGCCGCCCCCCTTCTGGCCCGGGAAACCGTCCGGACCGCCGAAGCGGCGGAAGAAGCGCTCCATCGGCGAGCCCGGCTGGAACGGCGACTGCGCGTCATCGCCGTCATCATTGCTCGCGGTCTTTTCCTTGATGTTGACTTTCACCGAGATCACTGACGGCTTCACGCGCTCGACGATGTCGGCGAAGCCGATCGGACGCTCGACCTTGCGGACCTCGTTGTTGACCTGCGCATGCGCCGGGGTCGAGAACAGGTCGGCTGGCGAGGTCGGCGGGCCAAAGCCGTAGATGGCGGCACTGAGCCCGGCGACGACCGAGGCCATCAGCGCGATCTTGCGGGCCGAGAAAACCGATCGGCGGGGCTGCCGGTAGGACGGAAGGTTCGAGAGGTCGGGACGGTCGGTCATGCAGAGATCTCCAGGGCCTTGAAATCCATTTGGTGCCTGATGGCGGCACCTTACGGAGCTGAAGATGGGGGCTCCCGCCTTACCGTGCGCTGGCGGCGGGGTTAAACTTTTGTAATGAACGGCAATGCGAATGCGGCAGTTCATCGCAGGACGAAAGTTGTGATCCCGCAGGAACTTAGTCGTCCGTGAAGAATTCCCAAGTCGTTGATTTAGAATCTGGAAACGGCGCACTGGGCTAATTGAGCTTGCCGGGAATCGGGTGCAACGAAGGGGATTC
>NZ_JADPJJ010000183.1:0-28807 GCF_023073375.1 Bradyrhizobium sp. 197
CGAGAACTTCTTCGGCAAGCTCAAGGAATTCAAGCGCATCGCAATGCGCGCCGACAAGACCGACCAGAGCTTCACTTCAATGATCTATCTGGCCGCGGCCGCGATAAACTCCAGATGAATCCCAACAGACCCTAGGTGAAGTCCTCGGCCCGTTACGTACCGTCGATGATCAGCAAACCTTTGCTGGTTGGTCAAACCGCGAGCATCCGGCTGCCTTGTATGCTCATGAGGGTCAGATTGCCCGTCGCGTAGGCACCGGTATCGATATTGACGCGATTCGCCAGGACTTCGGCGGCACGAACCGGCGTGTGACCATGGACAATATACTTGCCGAACTGCTCTTCGCTCCGAAGAAATTCTTCGCGAATCCAGAGCAGATCGTGTTCTCGTTGCTCGGCCAAAGGTACACCCGGGCGAACGCCGGCGTGGACAAAGAAGAAGTCCCCACAGGTATAGCTAAGCCGCAAATCGTCCAGGAATTCGAGATGCTCGCCAGGCATTGCGCGAATCAAATCGCGGAGTATCGACGCGGGATCGTCGCGCGTCAGATCCGGCGCGAGCCCATAGGACATCAGTGTCTGGGCGCCGCCGAGGCGAATCCAATCTTCGAACAAGGATGGGTCTTCGAAAACCTTTACCAGAAACGCCTCGTGATTTCCCTTGAGGAAGACCGCGTTTCCCCGCCGGCTTCGTTCGACCAGGATGTCGAGCGTGGAGCGTGTGTTCGGACCGCGATCGATATAGTCGCCCATGAATACCTCGATCGCATGGGCCGGCCGACTGCGGGTGACGTCGGCGTCGATCACCCCCAGCATGGGCTGCAGCAAATGCGAGCAGCCGTGAATATCTGAGATCGCGTAGATCCGAACGCCGTCCGGCAGTTGCGGCTTGTGAATCGGCGGGCGAGATCGGGCAAGAGATACGGCAAGAGATACCATGGCGCGCGTACTCGCTGGGGTGGTGGGGATAATTTCGTCAAGTCGGTCCGCGGGCAAGGAGCAGAAAAGACAGCCCACCTCTCTGACAGCCCGATTGCGCCGAAGGCGTGGCGTTCGATTGCTGCCTGGTTTGTCGACACGTGCCGCATAAATCAGGCACCTTCGCCGGGCTGCATTGCTCAAACGCTCGGCTGGAAAGATGCATGCCGGCGGACGAGGCTTTCTGCCGATACAGCTTTAAAGCGCAATCTCTGGAATTTCTAGTAATCGATTCAACGGGACGCTTCAAAGATGGGTGAGCTGAGCGGTTGGCCATACAACGCGCATCTCGTTCGATGGGAACTTGATTCAAAATAGGGCATCGAGCCCGATCGTATGTCAGCACTGTGACGCGATCTTCAACAACACGCGACGGGAATCGTGGCAAACCGCGACGCATAGTGGCGTCGCAAAAATTGTGCGTGCAGCGCCACAATATCGCTGTGATCACTTAACAGGTTGGCACCGGGGAAGTGACGGATCTTCAGCATCACGGATCAACGTCAAGCACTCTCGATGACAGAGGTTCGAATGGCTGTTGCAACTTATGGCTCCGAAAATATTGGTGCACTCTCGTCAAGGCGCGCCTCTGCTTTGCAGAGGCCCTTTCAAATCGTCGTCATTGCTGCTGACTTTCTGCTGATCCTGCTCAGCTATGGCGCGGGAGCTGCGATTTATAGCGCTGCGATCGCTTCCACGGTCGACGGAGCATCGATGGGTGCCGGATTGATTGTCGGCGTTGTGTTCGTCTCGGTCGCGTATTTCCAGGATGTCTATGCCACACACCGCTTGCTGAATCTCGTCTGGCAGCTGCGCAAGGCCGTCTTCATATGGTTGGCGTCGCTGACGATCCTCGCTGTCGCTGCATTTCTGCTGAAGTCGACGGACAATCTATCCCGCGGCACGGTGATCATTTTCGCCGCAATCGGCGGCGCTGGATTGATCAGTCTGCGTTTTGTCTGGCAGTTCGTACTGGGGACAAATTATGCCAGGAGCAGGTTGGTCGATCGGAAGGTGATTTTGCTGAGCCTGAAACCGCTCGACTTCACCTCGAGCCGCTTCAAGGATCTGCGTCGGAACGGCTTCGACGTCATGCGCCACTTCGTACTTGGGATCGACAACGGCGACGGCAATTGGGAGCGACAGATACGAGACGTCATTCGCCAGTCGCGTCAGGAGGACGTCGACGAATATCTTGTTGCGATCGATTGGAACGAATTGCCGATGGTTCGAAAACTGGGACCTTACCTGCGCGCGGTGCCTCAGCCGGTACGCCTTCTGCCGGACGATTCAATTGCTGACCTCGTGTCGCGCCCGTTCCTGCCGGTCAGCGGAACCGTGGCCGTGGAGATTCAGCGGTCCCCGCTCAGTGTCTTCGAGCGTTTGCAAAAGCGCTGTCTCGATATCGGAATCGCCTTGTTGGCGCTCCTCATACTCACACCATTGTTGTTGACAGTTGCCGTACTGGTCAAGCTGGGCTCGCCGGGAACTGCCATCTTCCGGCAGTCGCGCCGAGGTTTCAATGGCAAGCCTTTCGAGATCTGGAAATTCCGGACCATGATGGTTTCCGAAAATGGGCAGACGATTACCCAAGCAACCAAGCGGGATGCGCGGGTCACCAAGCTCGGGCGTTTTCTTCGCATGACAAGCATCGACGAATTGCCACAACTTTGGAACGTCTTGCGCGGCGACATGTCCTTGGTCGGGCCGCGCCCGCATGCGCTCGCGCATGACAATTATTATGACGAGCTCATCAGCAAATACGTCTACCGCCACCACATGAAGCCAGGCCTGACCGGCTGGGCGCAGGTCAATGGCTTCCGGGGCGAAACGCCGACAATCGACCTGATGGAAAAAAGGGTGGAATACGACATCTGGTACGTCAGCAATTGGAGCATCTGGCTGGATCTGAAGATCATGGCGCGTACGGCTTCAGCCGTGATGTTCCAGGAAGCCTATTAGACCCCTAAAGGAAGAGCGCAGGGGCCACAGAACGCCCCTAGCTTCCGCTTCCTGGCGTTTTCCTGAAAAGGCGGACGACTGCATCGCGCAACGCGAGCAGCGGCGGCACCAGAACAAAGAACGCCCCCATTGCCACCGAGGCGACGACGTGGCGAAGTGAGAAGGGCTCGTCTTGCTCGAGTTCGCGCCGATTTGGGTCGAGCGGGGCAGGGGCGAGAGTGGTCGCCGGCTGGCGCCGCGGCCTGCGCGGGGGAACCACGATCAATACGAAGAGGATGTTGAGCAATACCCAGACGCTCAAGACGATGAGCACGATCACCATCAGAACCTACCTAAAAAGAACAAAGAGTATGAGTTCACATTAGCCCCAGGGAACTCGGAAGAAAAGGTGCCCAAAAGGCTGGCAGGTCCAAGCTTCGTCAAGGAGAAGCTGGCGACGACACGGTTCTATCTTGTCGCCGTAATCACCCTCGTCAACCCATGCCTTGGGCTATGGCATACCTTGGGCTACGGCAGAAATCGCAATTTGTGGATTCCGGATGAATACGGAGATCAGGCGATCAGGTGGGTGGGCAGATCGATCCGCGGTCCGCATCCCCTTTGCGGGTTGGTCCCCGCGGCTTCTGGGAACTCCGAAGCCCGAATCGAGCCCGCTAAACAATTCGGCGCCTTGAACACGGGTTAACCCTGGAGCGACGCTGTGGCTCGGCCGAGAGGAACGGGGGATCGCAACAGCAGCCGGCCGGCGAGCGCGTCTGTCGGAGAACTCGTGGTGGGACGACCGTCTCCGGAGGGGCGCGATCGCTGACCGCGACCCCTCGCGTCAGGCAGGCTCGACGTAATAGCTGTTGCGGTGCTTACCCTTGTACGCCTCGATACGCCCGAGCATCTTCGGGTTGGCGCGATTGAGAACGGCACCCAGCAGCTTTTTCTGAAGGATCTCCGATCCCGAAACCGATTCCTGAAGCGCAGTCCGCGTGGTCGCTCCCCATTCGATCACATAGACCATTGCATCGATCAGGACGCTGAACGCCTTGGAGTCCGCCACCGGCATCACCGGGGCGAGATCGATGATGATATACTCGTACTGTTCCCGCAGCACCGTAAGCAGGTCGGCCATCGCCCTCGACGCTATGACGTCGGCCGAATTGACCATGCGAGTAGCAACGATGGAGGGCAGGAAATCGAGGCCCGTCTCCTTGCTTCGTTGCACATGATAACCGAAGGCGGTCGGATCATTGAGGGCTTCGACCAATCCGCTGTTGGCGTTAGGTGCAAGCTCGCGCGTGAGTGAGCGCGTATGCAAGTCGCCGTCGATCAGGATGGTGCGGTGCCCCGTCATGGCAATCAACTGAGCGAAATTGGCCGCGACTGTCGTTTTTCCTTCCTTTGGCAGCGACGATACAATGCCGATGACCTTGATCTCTTTGGTCAGGCGCGCGACGTCGATCGAAACTTTGATATTGCGCAACGTTTCGGCAAACCGGGAGAAAGGATGATCGACGACGTAGCGGGACAGCCCCGCAACGTCGGTCTTCGCGGATGTCGAAAGCAATCCACGTGTCTTTGTCGTGGGCCGAATATCCGGCAGGACGCCAAGGCATTTCACGCCGAGCTCGTCCTCGACCTCCGCGGGGGTGCGCAAGACATCATTGAGCAACTCGCGGGCAAACGCGACCCCGAAGCCGAGGCAGAGGCCACCTACCAGGCCCCCCACCAATGCCAAGAGCGTTCGCGGCGAACTCTTGCGATCGGGCTTGGTCGCGGTACTGATCAGGCGCGCCTCGCTGATCGGGAAGCTCTGATTTTGAGTGGCGCTTTGCAACTTCTCGAGGAAGTTATTGTAGAGATTGCGATAGGTATCCGCCGCGCTTTCGAGGTCGCGTAGCTTGACCTCCGCCTGGCCGGTGTGACCGGCTTGGGCGACGAGCTCTTTCACGTTCTTGTCAAGAGACGACTCTCGGCTTTTTGCGATCTCATAATCGCTGCGATAGGCGTCTCCGATCCGATGAAGTTCATCCGCGATATTCTTGCGCAGCTCTTCCATCTTGTTGGCCAAATTGACCGCCGCAAGATGGGTCTTGCCGTAGCGTCTTGACCAATCGGCATATTGGGCCGCGAGGTCGAGATACTGGGCGCGCAGGCGCGTAATCACCGAGTTGTTGAGGGCGTCCGTCACGGTCGGCTGGGCGAGGTCCTGATCTGAAACCGCTTCGATCCGGTCGAGGCGGGCCTTGGCCTCGGCCGTTGCCGCCCGAGCCTGAACCAGCTGTGTATTCAGATCCGACAACTGCTGCTCGGACATGAGGCCGCGGCTGGTCCCGACAATGTTATGCTCCGCCTTGAAGGTTTGCACCGCGCGGTCGCTGGCCGTCGCCTGCTCGCTAAGCTCGACGCTCCGCTGCTGGAGCCATTCGGTCGCCCGCTTGGTCGACTGGTATTTGGCTTCGAGTGCGCCCACGATATAGGCATCGGCGATAGCATTTACGACCTTGACCGCTTTGTCCGGGTTGTGCGCGCGATAACTGAGCGACAAGACGTATGTGGTCAGGACGCGCTCGACTCTGAGACCCTTTTGAATCGATTCGACCACGGCGTGTTCGATCCGCTCCTGCGAGGGCGGTTCGCGGGATTCGAATACAGCCATGACCTTGCCGATAACGGTGGTGAGAAGTCCCGGATTGGAGCCGTTGAACTCCGGATCCTCCGTTAGCCGCAGGCGGCGAACGATGGAAAGGATGAGGTCGTCAGAGTTTATAACTTCGACCTGGCTGTCGACAAAGCCCGTGTCGATCAAAGCGCTGTTGGTGCCGCTGTCCTTGTCCAGAACCTGGGTTTGTCGGGTATCCATCATTATGCGGGCGTTCGCCGTATACATCGGCTTCGCCAGGATCAGGTAGACGATCACCAGAGCCAGCGCTGCGCCAACTGTCGCAGCGATGAGGGGCCATTGCCGACGGAGGACGTCGGTCACGCGGTCGAAGCTGAGGACCGCGCCGCCAAACTCGATGCCGAATCGGTGTCCCGATCGGAAGTGTTCTCTGGGCTGATACATTTGCAAATTCGCTGCCTTAACGGTCGCTGATCAATTTGGGATGGGAACAGGCTTGAACGGGTTGGCCAGTTTGGTCTTCCACTCGCCGTCCAAGAGAGCTCCGCCCCGAGTCGGAAGGGCCGGTCCATTATCTCTCGGCTGCAATGGCGCGCTGGATGCATCTTCCCCCGCAGCGGAATAGCCTGCTTGCACGGCGAGATCCCCGACCCGTTGCGTGAAATCCTTGATCTTGCGCGCAGCGTCCGGCTTCGTAGACGTGCATCGCGCTTCTGCGACCCGCAGCGCTGCGCCGATCGCCGAGCGATCGGGGGAAGCCGCCGCGGAAATCAGCGTCTGCACTGACGGCAATACCGAGGGATTGGTCGCGATATATGTGGAAAGCCGGGACCTCAGCTTCTCTTTATCGTTGCGCAGCCGCTCCAGAAGCGAAGAAGGCGACTTTACGAAGGCGTCGAGCTCGACCTGCGAGGCGCGATCCGCGAATTCGACGCATTGAGCTTGGGAAGGACCAACGCTCGATGCGACCAGAGCACATCCCGTCAATATGATCGGTAGCCGTCGCGGCTTCGCACGGCGACGTGTCAATCCGCAGCTCATCCGTGTCCCTTCGTCGTTGCTGCAAAATAATTACCAGCGAGCAGTGACAGCCAACTGTGTCAATTTTTGTGCGATGCAAAAGTCCGTGGTTTCATTCAGTTGAATCTGCCGCCGATTGTGAATGCACCGACTGTCCCTCGTCGGTTGCAGCGGGATTTTCAATGCCTGCGCGATCAGCACGTTGCCGCCCACGAATGTTGCAGTTTGAAGATTTTCGAGGCGCCACGAGACGTAGTCGCAAAACCGACACACGCGTTTTGTTCCAAAAGATATCCCTGAACGATTGAGAAACGCCTTTAATAGAGCGGAATCGCAACATGGCCGGATTTCGCGCATACTTTGTTCGCAAACGCTCGCGAACATTCGGCAGCTCGTCGTGGCGCTCGCGAAAACAAAAAACGGCGCAAACTTGTCGCGCGCATGTCCGAATGAGAGCGAGCGATGAGTTTATCGCTGGTCGTCATGCGCCACATGCGATTCTCCAATCGTGAAGATTGAAAGCACGCAAAGACCTGATACAGACTGCTGCAGTGCAATAGCTACGGAATGTCGATGTGACGGAGCTGGTTCATCGTGAGAAAGCGCATGTCCTGCCGCTTGACAGCATCCGGGGTGTTGCCGCGACATCTGTGGTGATCCACCATCTTCTGCTGATGCCGACTTTTCTGGCGGCATTCCCACACAATGCGTGGATCAATTGCTCATTCTTCAGAAGCGCGTGGCTATTGGTCGACTTGTTCTTTGTTCTCAGCGGCATCGTGATGTCGCTGGGTTACGTCGACGGCGACTTCGGCCGCTTCTCGTTGCGCGAGTTCATGGTGCGGCGTCTGGCGCGGGTCTATCCGCTGCACATCGTCATGCTGATCGCAAATCTCCTGTTCCGCCTCCTGCGTATCGGCTTGGTCACAGCCGGCGTCGTAGTTGCAGCTCCCGCAGCCTTCGAGGTGAACAATGCCTATTCCTTCGTGCTCAACGTCTTTCTTCTGCATTCGATGGGGTTCATCGACTATCTCAGCTGGAACGCGCCGAGCTGGAGCATCAGCGTCGAATTCTATACTTACCTGGTGTTCGGCCTGATCGTCCTGCTCGCCCAGCGGATGCGTTCGCTGTTATGGTTCTACGCCCTTTGCGGATTGCTGGTGGTCGGAAGCTTCCTTTTCATCGTGTTCGTGTTCGACAAGAGGAGCCTCGGGCTCCAGACCGACTTTGGCATCCTGCGCTGTTTCGTGAGCTTCTTCCTGGGCGTGCTGACGGTGAAGGCCGTCCATAGCTTGCCGGGCAAGCCGGGTCCGGCCCTGCAGGGCCTGCTGCAATTGGTTGCCATGATTGCCAGTATCGCGCTGGTGTCGCTCGCGGAGACCAATCCGGCGGTTACCTTCCTTGCGCCACTGACTTTCGCGATCTTCCTCGGCAGTTTGTTGGCCTTTCCAGATGCGCTGCTGGTGCCGCGGATCTTGGTGGCAAGGCCGTTGGTCTGGCTCGGGCGCCGGTCCTACTCAATCTATATGGTGCATGCGCTCGTGGTGCTGTTCGCGGAGTACTTCGTACGGGCGCTCGGGCCGCGGCCGATCGCTGCACTCGATTCGATTTGGGCGGGACTGCCGGCCACGCTGAATCTCGTGGTCTCACTGGCAGCGGTGCTGGCGGTTTCTCACTTCAGCTATCTCTATATCGAAGTCCTCGGTGGCAAGCTGTTTCGGAACGCTCTTGGAAGCCGGCCCGATTTCTCGGCATCTCCTGCGCCATCGGCGCGGCTCACCAACTGAGGCCAGCATGACCGCCCTAGCGCTCCAGCGCCCGCGAATTACGCTGATCAGCCTCAGCATCGAGGCGATCGCGCTCGGGGTCTATCTGGTCCGGGATGCCTTCGGCGGCGTGATACGCTACTACACCAGCATCCTTCACCTCGACACGCTCTGGTACCTGCCCGACGCCGTTGCGCTGCTGTGTCTGGTCCAGTTCTTCGTCCATTGCATTCTGCGCAATCGCAGCACCCTGGCCCTCCTGGTGTTCGCGCAAATCATGCTGTCGCTGGTTCTCGGCTACTTCATGATGGGCACCGCCACCGCAGCGATCTCATCATTCAAGATGATGCTGCCCGTGTTTGTCGGATTCTGCTTCTGCGATTCAAGCCTCGGTTCCTACCGAAAGCTGCTGTCGGTGATCGCCGCGACCTTCTATCTCTCCGTGATCGGCGTGCTGCTGACCAAATTCTACGTCATGCCCTGGGTCGGCTACAAATATGAGTCTTTCGGCGCGGTACGCGAGGCGGGCCGGCTGTGGTGGGCCTACGGCGGCGACGATCAGCGCCTTATGGGCTTTGCCGCCGACAATACCATGGCCGCCTTCTTCATCCTGGTGTCGTTTGCGATCACGTCAATTCGCAAGAGCACGATGTGGTGCCTTCTGTACGGCTCCCTTGCGGTTTACGTCATTCGCCTGACCACCAGCAAGACGACCATGATCGTCCTTGTGCTGTACCTGGTGCTGCTGGTGATGGTGCGAATGTTGCCGGAGAAGTCGCGCTTCCCCGCGATCCGGGCCATCGCGTTGTGGTCGTTTGCCGCGATCCTGGTCCCGTTCTTCATGATCGTGGTCGCATCGGGAACGGCGGCGGTGCCGCACTCGACCATGTTCAGCATTCTCGACCGGATCAACAACAGCTGGCAGTTGCCGTTCGTCTATATGAGCCAACTGATGCCGATCGGTCTGGTAACGGGCTGTGGCGCGGGTTGCTTCAACTATCCGCAGAAGCTGTTCTCGCCGCTCGCTGCGTACTGGGTGCCCGTCGACAACTTCTACATCGGGACATACCTGATGTTCGGGCTCCCGTTCGTTGCATTCATGGTGATGGTGTTTCGTGCGAACTTTGGGGCGACCGACGTATACAAGCTGACGCTCATCTTCGTCGTCAATTTGTTCACGATCACGGTCTTGAACTACGGTCCGGCGTCGGGCCTCCTGATCATCGCATTGAGCTTCAGTGAAGTATTCTCCCGACGCGCCACATCCGCGCGGGCAGTTGATGCCGTCCCCATGGAGGTACCGCGGCCGATACGCTCGCTGGACGGTCTCGGCATAGACGTGCCGAGGACGGCGGCGGGCAGAAGCAGGTGAGAACGAACAATGCATAAGCGGCTCGCATTCATCGATACGCTGCGCGGCATCGCCGTGTTGGCGGTTCTGTTCCAGCACGTGCTTGAGGTGATCGTCCAGAAGCACCCGACGGGCGCCTACTACTGGGTCTTCCACGACGCGATCGGCTATTACATGAACTTCGGCCGGTTCGGTGTCGTGCTGTTCTTCTTCGTCAGCGGTTTCGTCATCCCGTTCAGTTTTCCGAATAGCGCGACCCCCGTGCGGGATTTTACGATCAGTCGCTTTTTCCGACTCTATCCGGCCTACTGGACCTCGATGCTGATCGGGCTCGCCACGATGCTGGTACTGGAGTCCAAAGCCTATCCGCTGTGGCAGATCGTCGCCAACGTGACGATGCTGCAGACCTTCGTGAACATCCCGAACCTCTGGGTCTTCTATTGGACGCTGGCGATCGAGCTGCTGTTCTATGTCGGGTGCACCATTCTCTTTGCGATGGGATTGCTGAACCGGCCCCTGACCGCAGTTGGGATTGTTATTGCTGCCGCGCTGATTGGGACGGCCGCGGCGCTTCTGATCGAGAGCAGGACGGTTTCGTCTCTGATGGAGGTTGGACTGAACCTTTCGGCGATGTTCCTCGGTAAGGTCGTTCGCGACACGGTCATCGGCGGAAAGCTGCGTTGGTCGCACGTGGGCGTTTGTACGGCGCTCTACGCGATCTTCGCCATCACGTTGTCCGACAGGCGGTTCGGCGGCGTCTATCAGGAGAACTTCTTCTACAGCTATTCGATCGGATCGGCCTATGTCTGCGCTGCGCTCGTCTTCATCGCGTTTGCTGCGTTCGGTGAGAGGATGGCCTGGCGCGCGATGGCGTTCGTCGGCACGATCAGCTATTCCGTCTACTTGATGTCGCCATTCGTGATCGTCGGGATCCACCGCCTCGCTTGGGTCGGCGATGGACCGTTGGGATGGTCGGCCTTCGCCGTCATGATCGTGATGCTGTCGATCCTGGTCAGCTGGATGACGTATACCTTCGTCGAGAAGCCCAGCATTTCCTTCGGGCAGAGGTTCCGCTCGGCGCGCAGGAAGCCGGTCGTTCTCGATCCTGCTCTCAGCACGCAGGGTGCCGCGGAGTGACGAGAGCTGCGCACCAGGCGAGCCCAGGACACGACGGATCGTTCGTTCCGTCCGTCCAGGGGCTGCGGGGCATTGCGGCCCTGAGCGTGCTGATGGATCATTTCTACGACATGCCGAAGGGGGGCATGTACGACATTCCGGATCCCGGCTTCCTGCCGCCGCTCTGGCTCTGGCTGCAGTCGGTGATCAATGTCGGCGGGCATGGTGTCGAACTGTTCTTCATGATCAGCGGCTTCTTGATCCCGGCGAGTCTGGTGCGGCACGGCTCGCTGCCGCGGTTCTTCTTCGACCGTATTCTGCGCATCATGCCGGTATTCGTCGTCCTGCATCTTGCGTTGTTCGCGGTCGGCCCGGTTGTCGGCTACAAGTTCTTCCGCGGAATCGATCTGACCAGCTATCTCGGAATCTTCGCCGCGAATCTGTTCTTCGTGCAGGACGCGCTTGGCTTGCCCATCGCTCAGCAGAACGCCTGGACATTGACCTACGAGTGGGCGTTCTACATCTGGTTCGCGCTGACATTTTCGATGTTGCGCATCGGAGGCAGGATGCTCGCGACGCCCTTGATTTTGCTGGGGGTCGCCTGCCTCATGCATTGGCCGATTACGGCGTTCTTCTGCATCGGGATGCTCTTCAGCGCCACGGGTTGGCGTATCTCCATTCCGGGGCCTCTCGGTCTGATAGCCGGCCTGGCTTGCGGGGTCGCCATGTATGCGAGCCTGGTGCTGTTTCATCCGTTCGTGGGACTGGTTCCCGGTGTTCTGCTGTTCGGAATGGTGCTGTCCCCTGACTCAGGCCTGGCCCGGGCTCTCAGCACGCCGGCCCTGCAATATGTGGGCAAGATAAGTTACAGCCTCTATCTCGTGCATCCTTTTGTACTGTTTCCGTTGCAGGTGATCGGGCTGAAGCTCGTCGCGGTCGGCGTCGATCGTTGGCTGCTATGGGCGGCATTCATCCTGATCGGCTCGTTGATGTCACTGGTTGCAAGCGCGATCAGCTACGAGCTGATCGAGGTAAGGCTCAGGCGTCTGCTGGACGGGGCGGTTCGCACAACGTTCTTTCGGCCGTTGAGCAAGATGGAACAATCCGTCTAGAAGTTCGCGATGTCTGTTATGATCAGCTCACGGTACGGCCCGCGAGCTTGTAATATGATGGCAACAGTCCATCGGCAATGCGATCCCAGTTCAACAGACCAATTGCCGTCTCCCGCGCACCGTCGCTCAATGCTGCGGCGAGTGGCTTCGACGTCAGCACGCGTTCGAGGGCATCGGCCAGCGCGGCAGCATCGCCGGGGGGGACCAGAAGCCCGTTCACGCCGTCCGTCACGACGTCGGGAATGCCTCCAGTGGCGCTGGCGACGACGGGGCGGGAGTTGCCGTAGGCGGATGCAAGTACGCCGCTTTGCGAGGCATCCTTGTAGGGCAGGGCGACCACGGTCGCGGATTGGAAAAGCCGTCCCGTCTCCTTGGGGGAGATGTAGGCGTTGATCGCCTTGACTGTCGGCATCGCTTCCATCCGCCCGCCGAGCCGCGTCATCTCGGGACCGCGACCGGCGACGATCGCTTCATGCGCGACCCCGCGTCGTGCCAACAGGTCGATCGCATCGATGAAAACGTCGAGGCCCTTGTAAGCCCACATTCTTCCAAAAAACAGGATGCGTCCGGATTCCGGCTCAGTGACCGCGCTTTGCGTCGGCGGAACCATGAGCACGCCGTGCATACTGGAGATGACTTTCCCCTTGAAGTGAGGTGAGGCGCGGCGAAAATCGCCGATACAGCTCTCACCATGCGTCGTGATGAGCGACGCGGACGAGCGCATGCGTCCGCGCCAACCATCCTCTCGTGGAGAGGTGCCGGAGCCGCCTTCCGAGTGCGGAATGGCGTCATGAACAGTTAGCGCCAGCGGAATTCCAAGCGGCCGCAGCAGCTGGACCAGCCTGGACGTATAGATCTCCGGAACTTCGTGACAATGAATCACGTCTGGACGAAAGGATATTATGTCGAGGAAGGAGGCCGGGATGCCGATCGCGCCGCCGCGGCGCAGGCTTAGATCGCGGACCCGGGTATCAAAGGTTTTCGCCACGGCGATATCGGCCAGTTCCCATTGCTGGTTTGCATCCTTGCGGTTGAGGACGAGGCGAACGTCGCAATGGCGGGCCAATCCTGATGCGAGCCGGTAGGAATATTCTGCAAAATGCGGTGCGTAGATTGCTACGCGCAAGCGCCTGGAGTCGTGCCTGGAAGGCGTGGCGGACGTATTCATCGAGGCATCCGTTTTGCATCACATCGTTGAGACCGACTGGAGTGTAGTCCACGATTTGAACTCACTTCCACGCTAAATCGACTGATCAATGGCGCTCATCTGATTGCCATGAGGTCGTCATACTGTCGCACGATTGCGGCCGTCATCGTGACTGAGACAGCTGCACGCGCGGTCATCGCTTGCCTCGCTTTCTAGCGGGCGATTGTGACTGGATCTGTTGGAATTGGGTCGATTTGTTGATGAACGGCACTCCAGGGAAACAACAGCAGGTTGTGGTCGCGTTGTTGTGGTCGCTGGCCCAGAATTGGGGCGGCCGTGCGCTGTCGTTTGTTCTGTTCCTGATATTGGCGCGGCTGCTCGATCCCACTGATTTCGGTCTCGCTGCGCTGGTTGCCTTCATCCTGCTGCTCCTGAGCTCCCTCTCTGAATTCGGCTTTGGTGACGCGTTGATCCAGCGCCGTACGCTCGAGCCCGAAGACGTGACTCTGCCATTTTTCTGCTCGTTGGCGGCATCGTCGGTCCTTGCGGTCGTGATCGCGCTGCTGGCGACGCATATCGAACATTGGCTCGACGTGAAGGGACTGGCGCCACTATTGACCGCCGCGAGCCTCTCGCTTCCGATTGGCACCGCGACCTTGTTTCAGGAGGCGCTTTACAAGCGACAAATGGACTTTCGCGTGCTTGCGGTGAGGACCATGGTAGCGACCGCCGTCTCCGGCGTGGTGGGAATCGCTTGCGCCTATGCTGGATTTGGTGCGCTCAGCCTCGTCATCCAGGTGGTCGTTCAGAGCGCGGTCAGCGGCCTGTGGCTCTGGAGCCAGCCACGATGGCTGCCGATGCGCGGCCGCAACCTGAAGAGCTTTCGCGAGCTCACCGGTTACAGTATTCACGTCGTGTCGAACAGGCTGCTTGATTTCGCCATCGTACGTACGATCGATATGATCATCCTGTCGCTCTATGGTGTCGCGGCGCTCGGCATCTACACGGTGGGCGCGAGAGTTTACATTATCCTGATGCAATTGCTGACCCAGGCAGTCATGGATGTTGCGCTGAGCGCGCTGTCCAAGATCGCCCATGAGCGTGATCGTATTGCCGATGCCTATCTCCGCAGCGTCAGCTTGGGAGCGCTGATCGGCTCTCCGGTCTTTGTGCTCCTTGCAGCCATCGCGCCGGAGCTGTCACTGCTGCTATTTGGTGCAAAATGGAGCGGCAGCGAAGCGGTAATGAGACCGTTGATGCTGATCGGCGCCGTTCAGACCGTGCAATTCGTCAACAGCGCCTATTTCGGCGCCATGGGCAAGCCGAACTACGTCTTCCTGCTGAACATTCTTAAATTCTGCACGGTTGTGCCTGCAATGTTTCTGATTCCGTCGCACGACATAGGGCGGCTGGCGACGATCTTTGCCATCGCTCAGCTCGTGGTGACTCCTGTGACATTCGCGCTGGCGCTCCGGTTGCTGGGACTGAGCTGGGACCAGTTTCTGCGGCCCGTCGCAGGCTGCCTTTGCGCAATTGTTCTGGCCTACGGCGCAGTTGCGCTGTGCCGCGAAGCGACGTCAGACATGAACCCCTACCTGCGGATGGGGCTGCTGTCGTCGTGCTTTGGGGCGACCTATGTGATGAGCATCCTGCTGTTCTGGCGGAAGCAGCTGTTCTCCCTGATCGCTTTTGTCGTGAAGCGTGGTGTGACCGCCTGATGAAGACGAGGAAGACGTCGTGAAACAATTGATTCCGGTACCTGTTCGCAAGCATCTCCGGGGCTGGCTCAACAGCGCGAAGAATACGCCATTCGCGGTCGATCTGCTCGAGCTGCGCAGGTGGCAGATCGCCCGGAAAGGTCTTGGCGCGAACGCTGCGCCACGCAACGACCCGCGCCGGCTCGTCCTGCTCCCATCGGACCCCTGGAGCATTCATCAGTCGCGCGGCGATGAGGCCATGATCGAGGCGGCCGTCGGCGAGATGAAGCGGGCTCATCCGAACATCGAGGTCTACATTGTCACCGCCACCAAAGCGGCAAGCGCGGAAGTGCGAGCAATGGGTTTCACGCCGCTGGAATTTTGGAGGCAGCCGTTTTCGTATGAGACGGTGGCGCAGGAGCTTTCCCTCACCAGGCCGGATTTCGGGGTGGTTCTGGGGGCCGATGTGCTCGACGGCTACTATTCCCCCGTGGATGCCGCTCGCATGCTGCTCGTTGCTGATCTCATGGCTGCGTGCGGCGCCAAGGTCAGCGTGCTCGGATTCAGCTTCAACTCCCGTCCGGCCAAGGCGTTACGTGAGGTATTTCGGCTGCTCGATCCGGCTGTGGTCCTGAATCTGCGCGATGCGTTATCTCTTCAGCGCTTCAAAGAGTTCGCCCCGAATCGTGCGCAACTCGTCGCCGATTCGGCTTTCATGCTGGTGCCGCAGGAAGACACTGCGGCGGTGAAGCAGATTGCCGCCAGAATAGAGGAGCAGCGCAGCCAGGGCCGCAACGTCTTTGTATTCAATATCCACCCGATGTTGTTCAGGAAGGCGGAGCCGGCGAAGTTGGAGCAAATGATCGAACTTGCGGCGAGCGCAATGGGGCGCGTGTCGCGTGAGAACAATGCAAGCTGGCTGTTGCTCGCGCACGACTATCGTCCCGAAATCGCCGACGACAATTGCCTACGGCCGCTGGCTGATCGTTTGCGCGATAGGCTGGGCGAACATGTTCATCATGTCGACCAGGTTCTATCCGCAAGCGAGATCAAGGCCGTCGTCGGTCTGGTGGACGGGGTTGTCACCGGCCGCATGCATCTCGCGATCGCGGCTCTCGGGCAGGGAACCCCCGTTGCGGCGATCACCTATCAGGACAAGTTCCAGGGCCTGTTCGCTCATTTCGGCGTCAGTGAATCGCTCTTGCTCTCGCCGGAGCAGCTTCTCACCGGAGACAATCTCGAGAAGTTTCTACTGAGGTTCCTTGATGCCTATAAAACCACGGGCGCGCAGGTCCGCCGCATGCTGCCGGCAGTCATGGAGTTGTCTCGCGCCAATGTCGCACCACTGCTGGGCGCAGGCTCGACGCGGATTGCCCCGAAATCCGACGGTAAGGTTGCCTGAGCGCTGACGCCATCGGCGTCAATTGACCGCCTGCTCGGGCTTGTCGAAACGCATAGGCGTCTCGGTTGCGGGTTGCGCCTTGGGACGCGACCCGACCCCGCCATCGGCCCAGCGATTGATGACGCGCCGAGCCGGGTTCTCGAAATAGGCGTAGGTGCGGTCCGCGATGACCGTCAGGACCACACAGCACGCCAAGGCGAAAAGGCCAAACTGATCCGGACGTAGTCCGAGCGAAGCCCATAACGGCTTGAACAGGACAATGAGAACGGCATCATGCAGCATGTAGATCGCGTATGATGTGTTGCCGAGCCGTCCGAGGAGGCGGGCGCCTGTAATTTTGGAGAAGGCGCTCTCGCCGACGGCGGTGAGCAGGATGGCGCAGGAAAACAGAATAATGGCCAGATCGGGCTTGGCGAAGACGTTCAAGACAAGCACGGAGACCCCGAACAGTGCGATGCCGGCGAAGACGACCCGCTTTTGCCGATAGGGATGCGACAACCTGAACAGGATAGCGAGCAGGATTCCATTCAGGAAACTCGGCAGCGCACGAAGCATCCCGTAATCGTAATTGGCTCCATACATCTGCGATCGTTCTTGCCAGATCGGCAAATGGCCGTGGGCCAGGATCAGATAAAGCGCTGCGACGATTGCTGCCAACACCAGCGGATGGACCTTGCGTGCAAGCAGCATGAGTAGGGGAAAGACCAGATAGCAGAAGAATTCCGCGCTGATCGACCAGGATGGCGAGTTGAAGCTGAGGTGATCGGTAACGCCCCAGGCTTGAAGCAGAACGAGGTTGTACGGGAAGTCCAGCGGCGTCGACCTCGCCGATCGGTCCAGACCGAACCCGATCAGCAACACGAACACCAGTAAAGTCAGAAAATGCAGCGGATAGATCCGCGCAATGCGGCGGATCATGAACCGGGAATATGCCTTGAGACCACGCGCGTCAGACGGATAGGAATAGGAGATCACAAACCCGGACAGAATGAAGAACATGTCCACGAAAAGACCATAGGAACCGTTCCAGACCGGCGCAATACCGCTGTCGAGGGTTTTTAGATGGAAAACGAAAACGCCAAGGGCCGCGACGAAGCGATAGAAGTCGAGAACTACAAAACGTCTTGCTTCATTGGCTTCCATCGAGCTTCGAATTCCTTGCGTGGCGTTACCTCTCTCTAGAGATCAATTGTGACGCAAGTTCGCTGCGTCGGTTGGCCGCCGGGGCGCAGCCGCAATTAGCTCGCTTCAATTCTTCGAGCTGGACCGTCTATCGCCGCCGACAGAGCTGCCATCGCGCGACCGGTGCCTGTCGACCAAGCATTCGCCTAATTATTGAACGGAACCGGGACCTGCCGTAGCTGGTCCCGGCTCCGGGATATTGATGCGCTCCAGTGGACAGTTCCGCCGTGTTCAGACGAACAGGAAGTCGTGGCTGGTCAGGCTGGCGACATTGACGTTCTTCAGGAGGATGGAGTCGCTGGCCGAAAGCGTGACCAGGGCGTTTACGTCGGACTGCGTGATCTGTAGGTGACTGTAATCCGCGGCGAGAAGTTTCGAGATCTGGATCACGTCGTGAGTTGCGGCGTCACCAGACTGGAAGTTGAGGATCTGGTCCTGGCCGTGATCGTAAGCGACGGTTGTCGAGCTCGGTGCGGTCGAGAACACGTCGTTGCCGATTCCGCCCTGGATCGTCTGTCCCGCGGCGACGGCGGTGACGTTGTGCGTGCCGTCCGTCTTGGTATCGTCGAAGAATTGGAGCGCGTTGGCACTGTTGTAGTGCTCGTGCTGTGTCGTTCCGGTCTGGCCGTTGAAATTGAACAGGAAGACATCCTTCGAGCCGTCCGCGTTGTTGGCGGTCTCCTGGGTCTTGGAACCAGAGCCGTCGTAAATGTCCGTCAGCTTGCTACCGTCGTTGTTGATGACCTGAGTGTAATCCAGAGTGCCGTCGGCGTGGGTCCGGGTCACCTCCACGATATGCCCCGAGGCATCGAGATGCTGATGTTGAGTGGTGTAGGACTGACCGGCGATGTTGTAGCCCCAGTTGTCCGAGGTGCCATCGGCGTTGGTAATGTAGGCGGCGCTCTTCACGCCGTTGGTGTACGAGGTCGTGGAGCTGTAGCCGTCGGCCTTGGTCGTTACCTCGCTGGTGTGGACGCCCTTGGCGTCGTACCAGTCCGAAGTCTTGGTGCCGTCTGAGCTCTGTGCCAAAGTGAACGCCAGGCTGTTGTCGGCGTGGGTGCGTACGATGTCGGTGAGGAAGCCGGTCGAATCGTAGCTGTCGTGCTCGCTCGTGTAGGTCTGCCCCG
The DNA here is from genome assembly GCF_023073375.1 of Bradyrhizobium sp. 197. Lineage (NCBI taxonomy): Bacteria > Pseudomonadati > Pseudomonadota > Alphaproteobacteria > Hyphomicrobiales > Nitrobacteraceae > Bradyrhizobium > Bradyrhizobium sp. 197. The sequence goes on from NZ_JADPJJ010000183.1 coordinate 18,471, forward strand.
CGACGTGGAACTGGAAGACGTCCTTCGAACCGTTGGCGTGGTAATCGGTTTCCGTCATCTTGACGCCGGAGGCGTTGTAGCTGCTCTCCACGCTGCTGCCGTCGCTATTGACGACCTGGGTATAGTCGAGCGATCCGTCGGCATGCGTGCGGACAAGTTCAGTCGTCCTGCCGGCGGCGTCGAGGTGTTGGTGCTGCGTGGTGTAGCTCTGCCCGGTTATGTTGTAGCTGTAATTGTCGTGGCTCTGGTCGGCATTGGTGATGTAGGCGGCGGTCTTTACACCGTCGGTGTAAATCGTCGTTGCGCTGTAACCGCTTGTCTTCTGCAGGACCTCGCTGGTGAGGACGCCGCCGGCGTCATACCAGTCCGATACCTTGGTGCCGTCGGTGGTCTGCGCCAGCTTGAAGGCCAGGCTGCCGTCGGCATGCGTGCGCACCAACGTGGTGAGAAAGCCGGTCGCGTCGTAGATATCGTGCTCGGTCGTGTAGCTCTGGCCTGCCACGTTGAGGAGCCAGAGGTCTTTGCTGCCATCGGCGTTGTAGTCGGTTTCCTTCGTCTTCGTGCCTGCGGCGTCGTAGTTGGTCACGACGCTGCTGCCGTTGCTGTTGATGACCTGCGTATAGTCGAGCGTGCCGTCGGCGTGCTTGCGGGTCACGGCCGTGACTTTGCCGGATGGATCGACGTGCTGGATCAGCGTGCTGTAGCTCTGGCCGGTGACGCCAAAGGCGGAATTGTCCTGGCTGCCATCGGCATTCTTGACATAGGCATTGGTCTTGACGCCGTTGCTGTAGAGCGTCGTCGAGTTGAAGCCGCTGGCCTTCTGTACGACCTCACTGGTGAGGCTGCCGGCGGCATTGTACCAATCGGTCGTCTTGGTGCCGTCGGTCGTCTGGACCAGCTTGAAGGCAAGGCTGCCGTCGGTGTGGAGGCGCGTCAGGGTGGTGAGAAAGCCGCTTGGGTCGTAGACGTCGTGCTCTGTCGCATAGTTCTGGTCCTTGACGTTGTAGGTCCAGACGTCCTTGCTGTGATCGGCATGATAGTCGGTCTCGACCAGCTTGACCCCCGTAGCGCTGTAGGTGGTGATCACGCTGCTGCCGTCGCTGTTGTAGACCTGCGTTGAATCGAGCGAGCCATCCGCATGGCTGCGGACCACGGAAGTGACTTTGCCCGCCGTATCGACATGCTGAACCTGGCTCGTGAAGCTCTGTCCCTTGATGGCGTAGGTGTAGTTGTCCTGGGTGTGATCGGCATTCTTGACATAGACGGCGGTCTTCACGCCGTTGGTATAGATGGTAGTCGAATAATAGCCGCTCGACTTCTGCACGACCTCGTTGAGAAGAGCGCCCGCTGTGTTGTAAGTATCGGTCGTCTTGGTTCCGTCGGTGGCGGTATGGACGGAGGTGGTCTTTACACCGGCGGTGTAGCCGATCGCGTCGTTGGAGCCGTCCACGTAAACGATCGTGGTCGAGATCGGTAGGCCGCTGCTGTTCAGGCCCGAATTCGCAGTCGAGACGAGCTTCCCGCCGGCATCATAGGTCTTGGTGTTGGTCCAGTTCGAGGCCGAATTCGTCACCGAGAACGAATATCCGCCCTGGATCTTGCCCAACGCACTTCCGTAATGGGAGATCATGTAGTCCATCGTCGCTTTCGATGCGACCGGCAGGACGTGCGTGTCGGTGAGCGTGATCGTCTCCAGTGACGTCGATGAGTTCAGATCAGAGAGCTGCGGCACGATCTCGGCGCCGGTACCGGTGATATTGGCCTCAGTGCTCGGCGGAGTCGTCGTGGTCTCCGGTGCGTCGATCTCGATGATGAGCGGGTGATCGCCGACCGGAATGGTGATCGAACTGACGTCGGTATAGGTCGTTATTGGCGATGTTCCGGTCAAAGTGTCATAAACCTTGACGGAATGATGCACGCCGCCGAGATTTACGGTGACGGTCTCGGTCGGATTGGATATCTCGGAATCAGTCGCGTCGTTCCAGAGTTTCGGCTCGGCCCAAACCACGAGTTCGTATGCGCCATTGCTCTTGCCGAGCACCATGCTGTTGCCCGAGGCCGGCATGTTGCTCAGCGAGTAGTTCAACGGATCCGTCGGCTGGTGGCCGCCCTTGCCGTCATCGGCGAGGATGCTCGTCAGGTTGTGGACGGCGGTCGCGGCGAGCTTCGGTGTTCCGTCGGAGTTAAACAGGCCGAAATTGGCCTCCGGATTGGTATTGGCGGCCGAAGAGTCCCGGTCGAACATCTCGTAGAGATAGGTCGCGCTCACGCCGGCCTTGTAGGCGTCGACCAGCGTGTTCAGGATCGATTTGGCCTGCACCGTCTCGTCAACGCCGAGATATTGGGTGTTGGCCTGCGTGGTGTAGCCCGTTTCCGTAATGACGACGGGTTTTCCCGGTGCTGCGGCCGCGACGGCGCTCAATGTTGCAGCAAGCGAGCTATTCGGGGTCGTGCCGGTGCTGACATAGGCGTGCGCGTTGACGAAGTCGACCGAGCCCGACATGTTGCCGAGCTGGCTGTAGCCTTGGGGGTCGTTGTAGGCGAGCGAGAGGTTGATGACAGGGATGCTGGCGAGCGCGGCGTCTCCCTTCACCGCCTGATAGAGCGCGCTCTGGTACTGGGCGGCGGCACTGAGGCTCGAGCTGCCGTGGTAACTGAAGGGCTGGTGATTGGCTTCGTTCAACCCCTCGATGGCGCTGATGCTGCCGGGATGGCTCGTCGTGAATTTCTCGAGCGAGACGATGTAGCTTTGAAGTCCGGCCGCCCCGAGCTGGGGCAAGGCGGACGATACCAGGAAGTCGAATTTGTAGCCGGCCGCCGCCAGACCGTCGACGACGGGCTGCGCAGCTGGGCTCGTCCCCATCGCGTCGCGCAGACGGGTGACGCCCAGATATTTCAGGTCGTCGACCATCAGCGCGAGATTGTTGTAGTCGGACCAGCCGAAGCCGGCATGCGTGTTGACACCGATGGAGTTGACGAAGCCGCTGGCGGACAGGACGGTTTGATCTGACGACATTTCACACTCGAATTTCTGCGCGAACGTAATTGCTCGCAGGGATTGCGTTCAACCTTCTCTGTCGAATGTGAATTTCAGATAAAAATCGGAGCTACAAATCGAAAGCGAACGGCGGTTCCTCAAGGGAACAGGCTAGCTCTGATTCAGAAGAATAATGATGTGATGCCGGCGCAGCATGACGTGAGGAAGGCGCTTTCAAGATTTCCACGGGTCGCACTGCCGAATCTCTGCGCAGCTTGCGCGCGGCGTTCGAATGCCTGATGGCTTTGCAATGCTTCCCGTCCGTGGCGCGCAACCAAACAGATACAATCGTATTGGTTGCAATTGCCTAACTGCTTTGCAGCGGCTCCGTTGCGACATATCAGTCGTGGCGAGCCAACTTCAGAAAGTTTCCGCTCCAGCCGATGACGGCCGTTGCAACCGCGGCGACAATGATCTTGCCGGCGAGCCATGTCGCGGGTTCCGTCGGCATGGACCCGAGCAATCCGATCATGATGGCGGCCGCAACGGCCTGAATGACCAGCGACCCGCGCGGAAATGCCTGGAACCTGAGGGTAGGCCCGAGCGCGGCCAAAATCGCTGCGAGCGTGGCGATCGAGGCCCAGGCGATTGCCCCTTCTGGCGACAGGCCGGCAGACACCGCGACCAAGGAGAACGCCGCAACCATCACGAGCTGGCCCGCAGCGACGACGACCAGCCGGGCTGCGAGCTTTTCGAGATGCGGGACGACCGCGATCGTCGCCTGGAGATGGGTATGCAGGAAATAGAACGCGGCCACTGTCGGCGCCGTCGCCAGGAACCCGTTCAGGCTTTCCTGCGGAACCAGGATCCGGGCCGCGTCTGGAATGAAGGCGACGAGCCCGCCAAGCAGCACGAGGGTTGTGCAGAGCATGAACTCGAACATGCGTCGCGTCGATTGAACCGATCTCGCGACGCTGCCGTGTTCGAAGTCCTTGACCACGTCGGGATAGCTCACGGTGTGGATCGCCGCATTGAGGACCCAGAAGGGACGTTGCAACAGGTCGAGTGCGATCGAAAATCCCGCGCCGGCCCCTGTTGCCCCCAGTCGACCGATGACGATGATGCGGAGCAGCACCGGCACCGACAAATGGATGACGGAAGCGCCGGCCGCAAGCATGCCGTAGCGGGAGAAGTCCTTCCAGTCAGCCAGCATCGTCCGCAGCGTAACGCGCTCGAGTGGCGTGCGATATGCGACAAGACCGGCGAGGAAGCCGAGCGTGTGACCCGACACAATGCCGAGCAGCGCCGCTTCGGCTGTTTGTGAAATCGCTGCTCCCGCGAGCGCGCCGATCAGAAGCGCCGTCGCACGCAAAGCAAGAAGAAAGGATGCGGTCCCCAGCCGATCGGACAGACGGACCGACAGAAAATAGAGATCGGTCAAGCCCTGAAGAACGGCCACACTCAGGCCCAGGGCGACCAGGCCCGGCCTTGGGCCGCTGATCAGCGATGCGCAGCTCCCGACCGCGATCAGCGCGCCGGCGCTCAAGAGGCCCGCTGCAAAGAGCGACGATCTTAGTCGAGCCGCCTCGCTTTCTTTGGCGGCCGCAAGAAAGCGCAGGCCGGAGAGCTGCAGCCACTCGAACATGAAAACGCACAGCAACTGGCTCGACGCCATCGCAAAGGAAAAACCGGTGTAGTCGGCAGCGGGCAACAGGTGACTGATCGCGAAGATCAGGATGACCGCTGCGGCGCTTTGATAGAAATAGCCCGCGATTGCGAACAGACGGATCATCTCGGAAGGAGGCGACTCTTCGCGACAGCGGTTCTCTGCGGCGCCTCGGCCATCGGCGCGCGCACCGATGACATCCGTTGCTCGCGCAATTGCTCATACAGGGTCTTGTACGACGACAATACGTCTGAAAAGATCCACTTGTTCGTATCCGCAATGAGTCGCCGGCTTATCTCATCGATCTTGTGTGGATTCGCAGCGATCTCGAGCATGCTCTCGGCCAAAGACTGTGGATCGGCTTCGGTCAACCAGCCCGTTACGCCGTGCTTGATGACCTCCGGCATGCCACCAAAGCGCGTTCCGAGCAGCGGCCTGCCGGCTGCCTTGGCATCTGCTACGACGAGTGGGCCGGGATCGTGCCAGATGGAGGGGGCGACCACCACGTCGACTTGCCTGTAGAATTCGTCGGGTGACACAAATCCCATGAACTCGATCCGGGCATCCGGCGCCAGCTTCCTCAGGCGCTGTTGTTCCTCATCGCTCACGCGGCCGGCGATCATCATCCGGATCCGATCAGGCGGCAGCATTGCGAGGGTTCGCATGAGGTTGTCGATACCTTTTTCCTCGGTGAGCCGCCCAATGAACCCGAACGTCACCTCGGTCGTGCAGACGGGACGAGGATAAGGCGAGCGCGGCGGCTCAGTGGAGGCATTGCGGATGACAGTGCGGATCGGCGTCTCGGCAAACATGCCCATGTCGGTGTGAATGGAAAGGACGCGCTCGCTGACGCCGACCACGGCGCTGAGCCAATGCGTTGCGCGCTTGCGGTGATACGTCAGGATTCCGCAACTCGTGCACGTGCGCTCGCAGGATCGCCCATTGTTAAAGCGCGAGCAGCGCGGACAGGTCAAATAGTAGTCGTGGAGCGTATGAAGCACTGGGACTCCAAGCCGCGCGGCGACCCGCCAGATCGCGGTGGTCAGGCCTGAGAGATTGTTGGTGTGCAGCACGTCCGGCTTGAAGGCCTGAATTCGCTCCGCGATCGTCGGTGCATGGATCTGCCAATCGTCAATCGCATGCCAAATGCTTCGCGTCATGACGTTTTTCTGCTCCGTAAAGGGCAGATAGACGTTTCGCACAGGTGCGGAATAGACGTTGATGCCGTTGCATAGTTCACGCGCTTGTTCGGGCGCGGATGCGGCTCGGATGACTTCAACCTCATCGCCGCGTTGGGCGAGCCCCTCGGCGAACCGTCGTGCGAAGATCTCTGCGCCGCCGACGATCTTCGGTGCATGTGGTGTCGGATAAAGCGTGGACGTCAAAAGAATTTTCATGGAGTGAACCTCTTGTCGACAATCTCGACTACCGTGCCGGCCGTATCTCCAGTCCGGGAATGGCATCATTGTTGGCGGTGATCAGGACTGGCGTGCTCGAGACCGGCATCCAGACCCCGGAGGCTGGCCTCGCAGCCGTATCGCACGGCGTAGCAAAGGTCGCGCCTCGCAAATCCCCTTTGAGCCGAACCTCGTAATGTCGGTTCGGATCCTCTGACCAGACCGCCACCTTGCCTCCGGTTGTCGACGACGCTTCAATCGACACAACGCCGCTGGCGAGGTTTCTTCGTTCCGCGCTCAGGCTGGAGCGGATGAACGCCCAGGCCCCACGCGCCGCGCAAGCGATGGGCTTGGGTGAATTGTCAAAACGGTAGAGCCCGAAATTGTCCTCCAGTTCGGACGGATTCTGGCCGCTGTCCTTGAGTTCGTAGATCCACATCCCCTTGAGCCATCGCGCCGCGGTCGATGCCCACAGAATGAGCTGTGCCGTGTTGTCGGCTTGAGCCTGCTCGCTGACCCCGCATTTGTTCGTTGCCGTGGTCCAGCCCGTCTCAGTCACGTAGATGGGGAAATCCGGGTTGCCGCTCGCTTGACCGACGAGGCGATGAAACGTCGAAAGCCGCTCGATAATCTCGGTCGACGTGCGCTTCGCCGGCGCCATGCAGAAATTGTAAAGATGAATCGAGGCGCCGTCGGCGTATTGGAGGATACCGGTTTGCAGCATCTTCTCCGTCCACGTCCAGCCGGGGTCGTCGCCGATCGCGCCGACCACGAAAGGCGCATTCGGCGCCGCGCGCCTGACTGCCGGTTGGGTTGCCTTGGCAAGTGCCAGGTAATTGTCGGCCGAGAATGCAGGATCTTTCTTCGCGGCCAGATTCCACTCGTTCCAGAGCTCGAAAATCGGATGCTGCCGCGCCACCGATTGCGCCGCCGCGGCCGCATAATCGGCGAATCGCCGCCGGGCTTCGTCGGTCGTCGGCGGTGAGGAGTTGGGAACGAGATGATGTCCGAACGCGAGAATGAGGAGCGGACGGGCAACGCCGGACTGGACCTGTGCATCGAGCCTGGCGAGCCGCGGCGTGAACCCCATCCGGCGGCCGGCCAATTCGAAATCAGACCAGGGAAAATCATCACGAAACGCGTTGAAGCCCAATTGCTTGATCTGGCCAATGTTCACGGAAGGCACGTAGCCCCGCGAGCTCACCGGGCCACCTAGTCCCTGATGGGTACCGGTACCCAACAGGAACCTGCTCTCGAGCGGCTGAGCCTGTTGAGCGCATGCGGGGACGGATAGATAAACGGCCGCGATGAGGCTTGTGATCCAGATAAGCCTATTGCGACCCAAGGTACGGTGGCCTGCCATCGTCTAGATCATGCTCGCAATCGAATCTTGTGTGCCGCGACTCACCTCAAAAATGCTTCGAAAGATCCGATTGCAGTTTTGCCGTCTCCTCGAAGCGGATCTTGTTGTCGTCCAGGAGCTCGACATAGACCTGCTGCAATTGGCGATGGGTCTTCTGGACGTCGTAAAACTGTTTGAACCGGTCATAACCGCGCTGACCCAAAACCTTGAGATCCAGATCGAGCGCTCGTCGGAAGCCGTCGATGAGAGGCTGGACGGCGACCGGCTGGCAAAGCACGCCGGTGACACCGTCGACGACAATTTCAGGCAGCGCACCGCTATGAAACGCCAGGATGGGCTTGGCCGCCCGCATCGCTTCCAAGGCGACGAGGCCAAAGGCCTCCCAACGCGAGGGGATGACGACGAGATCGGCCGCCTCCAAATGCGTCTCGATCTGCTGACGATCGAGCCAGCCAAGCAGAGAGACGTTGGCCGGAACCGTGACGGCTTCGAGTTTGCTGATGACCGAGGCGCCGACAATGCGCACATCCAGGACATCTTCGAGCGAACGGGCCGCTTCAATCAGAAGGTCGTAGCCCTTTTGTCGGTCCAGGCGGCCGATGAACAGCACCTTAGTCTTCTTTGTCGTCCAGTCTGCCGCAACAGCCGCCGGCGACGGGCGGCTCCTTGATATGCCATTGTGCACCAGGGTGAGGCGGTCAGCGGGAATTCCCGCGCGGACTGCTTCATTGAACTCGTCGCCGGAAATGCAAATGATGCGGTCCGATGTGCGAGCCAGAAGTTTCTCTGCCGCTTTCGTCGCCAGATGGCTCAGGCGGCCGGTCTCTCGCGCGAACGCCCAGCCGTGCGGGCAATAGACGACGCGGGGTCCTTCCGAACGAGCTGCCAGCGCGGGACGGAGAACGAGCCCGGCAAACGACGAGTGAAGATGCACCACGTCCGGCTTGAGGGTGTCAAGCGCCTGCATGCTCGCGCGCAACATCTGGAACAGGCCAGAGATGCTGCGGCCAGATCTCTCGAACGTTGTGATCTGGCTCTCATCGACTGCAGGGAGGTCGGGACGATGATCTGACGGCACGACATAATGCACATTGTCGGCGCCGAAGCTCGCTTGCTGCCGCGGATGCAACTCGTTCAGGTAGCTCGCAATCCCGCCCCGGATCGTTTCCGCGACGTGCAGCACTTTCAACGGCTGCCTTGCCGCGGATTGCGTTGGCGAGCTGAACATTATGCATCCTTACCTGAGCATCTACTGATGCGACCACAATCCATCCGATACGTAGCGAGATTTAGGCAGCGATGTGGTCTTGTTGCGCCAAGGCGCTTGCACCATTGAAGCTCGTCAAAGTCAAATCGCGCAGATGGAACCAATCCTGCGACGATTGGTTGTCAGCCCTTGCGCAAATCAACCTTTTGCCCAAGAGCGCCGCGCTCAAAATTTGAGCGCACTCTGCCAACTTAAGCAGCGTTGCTAAGTGTGGCGCCGCGCGAGAAATTCCAGCAGTGCCCCTGCGGATTTTTGCCACGAGTACAATGCGAGGCGATCTTGCTGTTTTCTTCGCTCGTGATCGGATATTGCGCCAACTGTTAGCCTTTCAAGCATAAGCTGCTTCAGCGCGCCCGCGTCCGTGGCGGAAAAATAAGCAGCGGCCTCGCCGCACGTTTCCATAACCGCATCAGCCGTTGACGCTATGACCGGGCAGCCGAAGACCATGGCTTCAAGCGGTGGTACACCGAAGCCCTCATAAAGAGAGGGAAAAATGAACGCCAGGGCGTGCGCATAGAGAGCGGCAATCTCGCTATCGGTCAGGCGTCCAGCGAGAAGCAGGCCTGAATCGCTTTTGCCCAGATTATCTTGAAATACCTTGCTGTTATCGCCTCCAACGATGACCAGCGGAATGTCGTTTCGTTCGAGCAGCCGTGCCGCCTCGATTGCAACGGAGAGGTTTTTGTTCTTGGTTTTGGAGCCCACAAAGAGAAAATATTTGCGAGGCTGAATCCCTAGTCGGGCGAGAATACCGGGATCGGGCGTTGTCGCCGCGAAGTGTTCCGCGCTATTCGGGAATATCGGCATACCCGCTTTCGATAGACGGAGCGTTGCCGCCAGTTCTTCGCGGGAAAAGGCCGATACGGTAGCGATCGTCGCCCGGCGTGCGAGCAGCCGATCCATCGTCCGATGAACGGCCAAGTAGCGCCAATTGAAGAAGTCGGGCCTGCGGAAGATCTGTGCATCATGGATGACGACGATGTGATCACGATGCAAGACTGGCCCGGAATTGGCCAGACTGATGAGGCGACCGCCGGCGGCGGCGCGCGCAAGTTCAATTTGGTCCCAGGCATGGCCGCTCAAGTGTCCGACTTTGCGGAACTTGATCCGGGTGAGATTGATTGCCTCGCTTGCCTGGTTTGGCGCGAGCAATTGCCACTCGGCCTGCCTGAGCGAGGCAGGCGAGTGCTCTGACGCCAGCAAGGCATCGATCGCCTTGACCATTTCGGCGGCATAACGCTGAACGCCGGTCAGCTTTTGCGAGAGAAAGCGGCCGTTGATGAAGAGTTTCAATTCTATGCCGTTATGATTCGTTAATGCGACGCGGTCGTGATTTGCATTAATCAAGTCAGCGCATGGGTCTGGAAGAAAAGCAGCCTGAAGCCACGAAATTATGACGATACTAGTCGCTTGATCGCGGTGTTTGTCCGGTGCCAAGGCATATCCGCGGCATACGGGTGCAGCTGGGCTGTTGACCATCTGGTGGTCATGGCGGGGCTTGCAACGGCAATTCCGGCGACGCAGCCCGTTGATGCCCGAAGCCTTGCCTCCGCCCGTCCAGTCTGGCACAGCCGGGAGACGTTTTGGAAACGTTCGCGGATGTCTCGGATCTGATGCGCGACACCGGCTTTGCACCGTCAACGCCGATTGCGCACGGGGTTCGTAAT
>NZ_JADPJJ010000179.1:0-28084 GCF_023073375.1 Bradyrhizobium sp. 197
GCGCGGATGGAACATGCTCGAAACATTGTCCCGATGCCCCACACAACTCATCCACAAACTCAGCGTCGCCTAACCGAGCAAACGGACCTGGGCAGTTACCGAAAATCCTACAACGCCTCGCCCTTCAACAACCGCGGTATCTCACCGGTCAAACCCGCGGCCTGGCGGATGAAGAGGTTCTTCAGCGGCGGGGCGCGGTCGACGAGGCCGAGGCCGATGTCGCGCACCGTGCGCAGCAGCGTCGACTGGTTGGAGAACAGGAAGTTCAGCGAGTTGGTGGCAACGCCCATCGCCATGGTGTCGAAGCGCCGCCAGCGCTGGTAACGTTCGAGCACGTCGGCGCCGCCGATATCCATGCCGAGCCGCGCGGCATCGACCACGACCTCGGCCAGCGCGGCGACGTCCTTCAGCCCCATGTTGAGACCCTGGCCCGCGATCGGGTGGATGACGTGGGCGGAATCTCCGACCAGCGCGAGACGCTGGGCGATGAAGGAGCGCGCGACGAAATAGGACAGCGGGAACGCACGCGGCTTGTCGAGCGCCTTCACCTCGCCGAGATGCAGGCCGAAGCGTCGCTCGAGCTCGCCGTGAAATTCCTCGTCGCTCAAGCCAATGATGCGCGCGGCTTCGCTGCGGCGCTCGGTCCACACCAGCGAGGAGCGCTTGCCCGATAGCGGCAGGATCGCGAACGGACCAGCGGGCAGAAAATGCTCTTCGGCGCGGCCCTCGTGATCGCGCTCATGCCCGACGGTGACGACGATGCCGGACTGGTCATATTCCCAGCCATGGGTGGCGATGCCGGCGCGCTCGCGAAGTTTCGACTTCGCACCGTCTGCCGCAACCAGGAGGCTCGCCGCAATGACACTGCCGTCACCGAGCGTCACGTCGATGCCCTCGGAACGCGCGTCGTAAGACGACACGGTGGTCGCGCGGAGATCGATGCCCTCGGCCTCGGCGCGCACCACCAGCGCATCGATCAGGCGGCGATTCTCGACCATATGCGCGAACGGCTCGCCCGGCGCGACGTCGCCGGCAAAGTTGAGGAACGCCGGACGGGTGGCGTCCTCCAGCTTTGAATCGGTAACGACCATGTCGAGGATCGGCTGCGCCTCGCCCCTGACGTCGTCCCAGGCGCCGATCGCCTCGAACAGGCGGCGGCAGGCGGCCACGATCGCGGTCGCGCGCGGGTCTCGGCTTGGACGTGTGGAGAGCGCGGGGTCGGCGACGATGACGGGGGTCCCGGGGCCGAGCCCCTGGCGCAGCGCCAGGGCCAGCGCAAGGCCCGCAAACGCGCCGCCACCGATGACAATGCTACCCTGTACTGACATACCCAATTCCCGGCCAAATCCTGGTCTTGCTAGCAGACTTGAGGTGGGCGAAACAGTGCGGTGAAACAAGGGCGGAACGGCCCGAGCTGTCATTCCGGGGCGCGCACAAGCACCAACCCGGAATGACGAGGCATTTTGAAAGCACCACCATGTCCAAAAGCCTGATCGACCTCATTTCGATCCTCGACCTCGAACAGCTCGAGGTGAATTTGTTCCGCGGCAACAGCCCCAAGACCAGCTGGCAGCGGGTGTTCGGCGGACAGGTGATCGGACAGGCGATGGTTGCGGCCTGCCGCACCGTGGAGGGCCGGCTGCCGCATTCGCTGCACTGCTATTTCATCCTGCCGGGCGATCCGCAGATCCCGATCATCTACCAGGTCGAGCGCCTGCGCGACGGCAAGAGCTACTCGACGCGCCGCGTCACCGCGATCCAGCATGGCAACGCGATCTTCTCGGTTATGGTGTCGTTCCATGCCGAGGAGGAGAGCGCGTTCGACCACCAGGACAAGATGCCCGACGTGCCGCCGCCGGAAAAGCTGACCGCGGAGGAGGTGGCGAAGCAGCCGATGTTCAAGGAGATGCCGGAGTTCATCCGCCGCTACTATGAATCCGACCGTCCGATCGAGCTGCGCCCGGTCGAGCTCGGCCGCTATTTCGGACAGAAGATCGAGGACGGCCGCATCCACGTCTGGATCAAGACCGCAGCGACGCTGCCGGACGATCCGGCGCTGCACATGTGCGCGCTGGCCTATGCGTCGGACTTTTCGCTGCTCGACGCGATCATGGCACGCTACGGCCGCACCCTGTTCGACAAGCGCATGATGCCCGCGAGCCTCGACCACGCGATGTGGTTTCACCGTCCGTTCCGAGCGGACGAATGGCTGCTCTACGCACAGGATTCGCCGAGCGCGCGAGGCGGCCGCGGGTTGACCCGCGGCTCGATCTTCAAGGCCGATGGCACGCTGGTCGCCTCCGTCGCGCAGGAAGGCTCCGTGCGCGAACGGAAAACCCCAGAGGCATAGGCGGTCATGCCCGGAGCGATCCTCGCGGAGCCAGGACAGTCTCCGACGCGAACCAGTTCATGATCCAGCGATACACCCAGGGGATCGGGATGATGAAGCCGCACAGGAATGCGGCCACGATGCCCCGCCAGAGAATCCCGAGACCGCTGCCGTTGAAGACGATCTCGCGCCGCGTGCCTTCGATGCTGCGGCAGAACCAGCGCATCTGAGCCGCGGCGACCCAGGCCCAGCCGATGATGGTGATGATGGAGATCGCAAACAGCAGGCTCCAGCCGACATAGGCCCAGACCGTGCCGGTGAAGCTCAGGCCGAGCGGCTGCCCGTTGGAGGCGAGGTTCGCGACCATCCATTTGATCAGGAGCCAGTAGAGAACGATCTGGGCGATGAATATCAAATTGCTCAGCAACGGGACGCCGATGTAGCCGATCACGATCGCCAGAACGATGAATCCGAAATACCAGGGCACCAGCGCCATCGCATTGCCGGTGAAGCTGAGATTGGGCCGTCCGGGGACCTGCACGCAGGACACGATCCATTTCGTGTACCAGACGAACACCCACGGCACCGGGATGATGAAGCACATGCCGATCAGCATCACGATGCTGCGCCAGGTGAACTCGAGGATGCCGAAATCGACCGCCAGCGATCCTCCGCCGCCACCGCCAGCATAACCGCCGGAGCCCATCATCGGCGGTCCACCGGCCGGCATCGTCGGGGGCGCACCGCCGCCGCCGCCGATCAGGCCGGGGATTTCGGCGGCCTTCTGCCAGCCGGCCATGCCCTCCGACCACACCAGCGTATCCGGGCGCACAATTCCCTGGGCGGCCAGGTCGCGGAATTGCCCTTCCGGATAGGGCCCCTGCTGCTTGCCCTCGGATGCGTAGAACCAATTCGCCATGATGCGTCCCCCCTCAAACATACTTATGTACCGGCCGGGACGCTTGGGTTCACCGCATCCATGCCAAAAACGCATTGTGGAGGATGAACGGCTGCCCTGTACAGAGGCGGCCGTTCACATGGCTCCACGTTTTTCCGCTTCAATCTGCAAGTTTTTTATGCCATCTGCCCGGAAAGATGCCAGATTGACGCAGCGCCGGGGACATACGGCGCGGCGCATCCCCGGGGAATAGGCCTGACCATGAAACTCGTCGTCGCGATCATCAAACCCTTCAAGCTCGATGAGGTCCGTCAGGCCCTGACGGCGATCGGCGTCCACGGCATGACCGTGACCGAGGTGAAGGGCTATGGCCGTCAGAAGGGCCACACCGAAATCTATCGCGGCGCCGAATATGTCGTGAACTTCCTGCCCAAGCTCCGGATCGAGATCGCGGTGGCCTCCGATATCGCCGAGAAGGCCGTCGCCGTGATCACCGCGACGGCGCGCACCGGCCAGATCGGCGACGGCAAGATCTTCGTCACGCCGATCGATCACGCGATCCGCATTCGCACCGGCGAAACCGACAGCGACGCGCTCTGAAGACCCTCATGGTGAGGAGCGCGGAACGCGTTTCCGGACGATGCTTTGCATCGCCGGGCGAACCATGAAGGCCCGGCACTCGCCCGCGGCCATCCTTCGAGACGCCTGCTTGTCGCGGGCTGCTCAGGATGAGGGTGGAGTGCGGTGAGACAGGGACTAATTCTTATCTAGATCGCACCGGGCAACGGCGCCGCAGCGTGCGACGCAATCACTATGCTGGGGGAAATCGACATGGCGGGATTGTTGCGCCGCGCGGCTGCTATGGCCGCGCCGATCGGGTTTGTGTCGATCATGGCTTCGCCGGCGCGCGCCGCAGGCTCCGAGATCAACACCGCCGACACCGCCTGGATGATCGTCGCCACCGCGCTGGTGCTGATGATGACGATCCCGGGGCTCGCGCTGTTCTATTCCGGCATGGTGCGCAAGAAGAACGTGCTCGCCACCATGGCGCAAAGCCTCGCCGCGGTGACGATCATCTCCATTCTCTGGGTCGCGTTCGGCTATTCGCTGTGCTTCGTCGGCGACGGCCCGTGGATCGGCACGCTCGACCGCTGGTTCCTCGCCGGCATGACCATGGACAGCGTCAACCCGGCGGCGAAGACGATCCCGGAAGCGCTGTTCATGCTGTACCAGATGACGTTTGCGATCATCACGGTGGCGCTGGTCGCGGGCGCGGTTGCCGACCGGATGCGGTTCTCCGCCTATCTGCTGTTCTCCGTCGCCTGGTTCATCTTCGTCTACATTCCGCTGGCGCATTGGGTCTGGGGCGGCGGCTTCCTCGCCGGCATGGGCGTGCTGGATTTCGCCGGCGGCCTCGTGGTGCATCTGTCGGCCGGCACCGCTGGCCTCGTCGCCGCGAAGGTGATGGGACGCCGTCATGGCTACGGCACCGAAAATCTTTCACCGTTCGATCTGTCGCTTGCGGTGATGGGCACCGGCCTGTTGTGGGTCGGCTGGTTCGGCTTCAACGGCGGCTCGGCAGGCGCGGCCAATTCGCGCGCGGTGCTGGCGATCATCGCGACTCATCTCGCAGCCTGCTCCGGCGCGCTGACCTGGGCCGCGATCGAATGGTCGACGCGGCGCAAGCCTTCCGTGCTCGGCATGATCTCAGGCGCGGTGGCCGGCCTTGGCACCATCACGCCGGCCTCGGGATTCGTAGCGCCCTGGCACGGTATCGTTATCGGCGTGATCGCAGGCCTCGTCTGCTACTGGGCCTGCACCTGGCTGAAGCACCGCTTCGACTATGACGATTCGCTCGACGTGTTCGGCGTCCACGGCATCGGCGGGATGACCGGCACCCTGCTGGCCGGCGTGTTCGCAACCAGCGCGATCGGCGGCACCGCCGGCCTGCTCGAAGGCCATCCGCAACAGCTGCTGATCCAGCTCTGTGGGGTCGCCGTCACCTTCGTCTGGTCGGCGGGTGTGAGCTTTGTCCTGCTCAAGCTGGTCAGCCTGTTCGTGCCCTTGCGCGTATCCCGCGAGCACGAGCTCGAAGGACTGGATATTTCGCAGCACGGCGAGGCGCTGCAGTAGGCTGCCGACGGGTTGCTCGAAGCGCTGGGCGGCCTGAGGTCGCTTCGGGCTTGCGCAACACATAAGTGTATGCTTATGTATCGTCATGATCGAAGCAGACATCTTCAAGGCACTGGCCGACCCGACGCGCCGAAAGGTCTTTGAAAAGCTCGCTGGCGGAAGCCTGAATGCCAGCGCTTTGCGCGACGGATTGGAGATCAGCCAACCGGCGATGTCACAGCATCTTGCGGTGCTGCGCGGGGCAGGCTTGGTGCGCGAACAGCGCCAGGGCCGCTTTGTGAATTACGAAGTCGATCCCGAAGGAATCGTCGCTATCGGGGCCTGGCTTGCGCGCTACCGCGCCTATTGGCCGAAACGCATGGATGCCCTCGCCGATCTCTTGAAGGATATGGATCAATGAGTGACGCCGTGAAGCCTGATCCCTCCGACGCAGCGCTCGTGCTCGAATATGAATTCGATGCGCCGCCGGCCAAGGTCTGGCGCGCTGTGACCATTCCGGCCCTGCGCGAGCGCTGGCTACCCGATTCCGACCTTGCGGGCGCCGAGCCGGAATCATCGATCGTGGGCAAAGAGGTGCGCTACCGGCTTCGCGATTCCGAACCGCCGTTTCGCGAAAGCCATGTCATCTTCCGGATCGAACCGAACGAAGCTGGTGGCACCCGCGTTCGCATCATCCAGCAAGCCTGCGACGATCGCGTAAAGCTGCCGCAGGCCGCCAATACCAATTGCTGTCTGATGCGCGCGGCCTAGCGGCAAAAAGACTTCATCACCTGCAGAAACGGAGGTCGCCGATGCGCGACATGCTTCAGCTCGTCCCTATGGTCGTCGAACAATCCGCCCGCGGCGAACGATCTTTCGACATCTATTCGCGGCTCTTGCGCGAGCGCATCATCTTCCTCAACGGCGAGGTCAATGACGCGATGTCCGGACTGGTCTGCGCGCAGCTCTTGTTTCTGGAGGCCGAGAATCCGAACAGGCCGATCAATCTCTACATCAATTCCTATGGCGGCGTGGTCACCAGCGGCCTCGCGATGTACGACACCATGCAGTTCATCAAGGCGCCGGTCCACACGCTGTGCATGGGCACCGCGCGCTCCATGGGCTCGTTCCTGCTGATGGCCGGCGAACCCGGTCACCGCGCCGCGCTGCCCAATGCAAGCCTCCACGTGCATCAGCCGCTCGGCGGCTTTCAGGGCCAGGCGTCCGACATCCTGATCCATGCCACCGAAATGCAGGAAACCAAGCGGCGCATCATCCGGCTCTATGCGCAGCATTGCGGGCGCCCTAAGCAGGACGTGGAACGCACCCTGGACCGCGACCACTTCATGACCGCACAGCAGGCGGTCGACTGGGGACTGATTGATAGGGTTTTTGCAGAGCGCGACGCCGCCTGATGGTCTCTGCCGGCACCGTCCGGCAAGCCTCGACCCGCCCAAGCTGGTTGGCCGGTTGCGTTTCCCGTGAGCACAAGTGCGAGGGGCCCGAGATTTCACAGCAGGAGAAGCCCTGCAACAGGCGCCTGCCTTACTAAGTTACCTTTCTGCTGCCCGACGCGTGAGCACCATTGTGTCGGCAGCCTGTCGTGCCTTTATTTTAATCAGGCATGATCAGGTATTGAGCGCGACGTAATAGCGCACTGCAGCGCGATACGCGCCAAACGCGAAAACACCCGTTTTCATAGTCCGTTAGCCAACGCGCCCGATCTGGCACGGCATTTGATTCTACGGGTCCTGGCTGTGCCCGCGTAGTGAACTTTCTCCCTCGTGGCGAACCAGTCGAGAAACGCCCGGCCATGTCCGGACCGGGCCAAGCGGGGATAGGACCCATGAAAATTGTTATGGCGATTATCAAGCCATTCAAGCTGGAAGAAGTCCGTGACGCCCTGACCGCCATCGGCGTTCACGGTCTCACGGTGACGGAAGTCAAGGGGTATGGCCGCCAGAAGGGCCATACGGAAATCTATCGCGGCGCCGAATATGCCGTGAGCTTCCTGCCCAAGATCAAGATCGAGGTCGCTGTCGCCTCCGACCAGGTCGACAAGACCATCGATGCCATCACGTCCGCCGCGAAAACCGGACAGATCGGCGACGGCAAGATCTTCGTCATCAATCTCGACCATGCGGTTCGGATCCGCACCGGCGAGGCCGATGCAGCGGCCCTCTGATTTCGCGCTCAACCTTTACCAATCAGGAGTGAATACAATGACGTTTAAGCGTCCCTACGGCGCGGGATTGGCGGCTCTCGCAGTCGGCATGTTCGCTGCGACCGCAGCCTATGCCGAGCCAACGGTCAACAAGGGAGACAACGCCTGGATGCTGACATCGACAGTGCTCGTGCTGTTGATGACGATCCCCGGCCTCGCGCTGTTCTACGGCGGCCTCGTCCGCTCCAAGAACATGCTCTCCGTCCTGATGCAGGTGTTCTACACCGTCTGCGTCGTCACCGTGATCTGGGCTGTGTACGGCTACAGCCTCACCTTCACCGGCGGCTCCGACTTCATCGGCGGCTTCTCCAAGGCCTTCATGATGGGCGTCACCACCGATTCGAAGGCTGCGACCTTCTCGGTCGACGCCAACATCTCGGAGCTCATCTATATGTGCTTCCAGATGACCTTCGCGGCGATCACGCCCGCCCTGATCGTCGGCGCCTTCGCCGAGCGCATGAGGTTCGCTGCGATCGCGCTCTTCATCCCGCTCTGGGTGACGCTGATCTACTTCCCGATCGCGCACATGGTCTGGTACTGGCCCGGCCCGGACATGATCCAGGACGCAGCCAAGGCGCTCGCTGCTGCCACTGACGCGGCGGCCAAGACCGCGGCGCAGGCCAAGCTCGACGAGATCAACGCCGACGCCGGCTGGATCTTCAAGGCGGGCGCGATCGACTTCGCAGGTGGCACCGTGGTGCACATCAACGCCGGCATCGCAGGCCTCGTCGGCGCTCTGCTGATCGGCAAGCGCGTCGGTTACGGCAAGGAGCTGATGGCCCCGCACTCGCTGACCATGTCGATGATCGGCGCCTCGCTGCTCTGGGTCGGCTGGTTCGGTTTCAACGCCGGCTCCAACCTCGAAGCCAACGGCGGCGCAGCCCTCGCCATGACCAACTCCTTCGTCGCTACTGCAGCCGCCGCGCTGTCGTGGATGTTCGCGGAGTGGATCATCAAGGGTCACCCGTCGGTGCTCGGCGTCATCTCCGGCGCTGTCGCGGGTCTCGTGGCCGTCACGCCTGCCGCCGGCTTCTCCGGCGTGATGGGCGCGATCGTCCTCGGCCTCGTGGTCGGCGTGATCTGCCTGTTCTTCTGCACTGTCGTAAAGAACGCGCTCGGCTACGATGACTCGCTCGACGTGTTCGGCGTGCACTGCGTCGGCGGCATCGTCGGCGCCCTCGGCACCGGCATCCTGGTCAATCCTGCTCTCGGCGGCGCCGGGATCATGGACTACACCGCGATTCCGCCGAAGGTGGCCGATTACGACTTCGCAGTACAGATGATCGCCCAGTTCAAGGCCGTCGGCACCACGTTGGTGTGGTCGGGCATCGGTTCGGCGATCCTTTACAAGGTCGTCGATGTGATCGTTGGCCTCCGCGCCAATGTCGAGAGCGAGCGGGAAGGCCTCGACATCACCGAGCACACCGAGCGCGCTTACAACATGTAAGTCTCCTCCCGGGCGCGGCGTCCTCGGGGGCCGCGCCCACAACTACGGTTCGGGGCACATACCCGGCAATGTCCCGACCGTTGAGGGGCTCCAGCGCAAGTTGGAGCCCCTTTCTTTTTGCCCTCGCGGAGGCCCCGCACAAATTGCTTTGTGTCGGCGTTGAGGAATATCATGGGCGGATTGGGGCTTATCTCATGCGCCTGTTCATTCGTCTCGCATTGTGTTCATGGCTGCTCGTCCTGTCCGTTTTGGAAGCCCAGGCCGATAAGCGCGTCGCGCTGGTGATCGGAAACAGCGCCTACAGGAACGTTCCCGCGCTGCCCAATCCGACCAATGATGCAGCCGACGTTGGAGCGGCCTTGAAGCGATCGGGATTCGATCCTCTCATCGCGACCGATCTCGATCAGGCCGCCATGCAGGAGACCGTTCTTCGCTTCGCGCGTGAGGCCCGCGGCGCCGATGTCGCCCTGTTCTACTACAGCGGGCACGCGCTCCAGTTCGCCGGCGTCAACTATCTGGTGCCTGTCGATGCCGTCGTTCGCGACGAGGTCGATCTGCGCCGCCTGGTACGTGCAGACGAGATCCTGGCGGATCTGCAGCAGGCCAAGAACCTGCGCATCCTCGTGCTCGACGCCTGCCGCGACAATCCATTTGCCGACGAGTTGCGGCGAAACGTCGGACAGGGCCGCGGCGTCACCGTCTCACGCGGCCTCGCCAAGATGGAAAGTCCCGAGGGCACCATCATTTCCTATGCAACACAGGCCGGCCGGACCGCCGACGACGGCAGCGGCCGCAACAGCCCGTATACCAGCGCGTTCCTGGAGCACATCGGCGACAAGGGCAACGTCAACACGGTATTTCAGACGATCAGCGCCGGCGTCTACCAGCGCTCCAAAGGCTCGCAAGTGCCGGAGCTGTCGCTGTCGTTCTTCGGCGAGTTCTACCTGAACGGCAAGCCCGAGACGGCGGCGTTGTCGCCTGCGACGCCCCAGGTCGATCCCTGCGCGGAGGCCGGAGACCATTGGCGCAGCGCGGAAGCGCTGGGAACGCTCGCGGCATTCAAGGATCACCTCGTACGATTTCCGGCCTGCGCCTTCGCAGATCTGGCGAAATCACGCATCGAGACCTTGGCGAAACCAGCGGACGCCGCCAAGCGCGTAACCGCGTTCGATGGAACCTGGATCGCGAAGGAGACTTGCGACAACAAGCCTCCATTTCCCGAGGCCTATTTCCAATATGCGCTGCGCGTCAAGGATGGCGTGCTGCACACTCTCTCCGGGGAAGAGGGCAAGCCCGGTGCGACAATCTATGACGGGAAGATCGAAGCGGACGGCAGCGCGACGGTCACCGTCAGCGGGCTGATTGGCGAGAATGATCCGCTGCGCCGCACCGCCGGCGCGCCCCATCAGTACAAGCTCGCACTCGAGCTGAAAGGAACCACCGGCGCCGGCGTCCGCACCGAGACCAGCCGACCGTGTCGGATGGAACTCTCCAAGCTGACGACACAGAGCCCCGCTGCAAGTCCGGGCCAACCTGATTCGAAGCGGGCGCCCAAGCGCGAGGACAAGACGGCCGTGCTGCCGCCAGATCAGGCCGGAGCAGGGCAACCGCGGCAGACCGGAAGTGGCATGAGCTGTTCGTTCATGCGAAGCAGGTGCGCCACGGCATGCGTCAGTATGGGCGGCCGCGCGGATTGCGCTTCAACCGCTTGTCCACGGCTGGAAGCCGAGTGCATGAGCAGCGGGTGCTGGCGCGGCCGGGGATTCAACGGCTGCGGACTTGCCAAGAGATAGTGCACGAACCGGCTGCAGGCGGTCTGTCTTGGTCCGTCCAGGCGAAAGAAAAAGATTGCCATTCCAGGCAGCCGGCGCAGAAATATCAACCACAAGAAACAACAATCGGGAGGTCGTCATGCGTTTGGAAGGCAGATGCTATTGCGGCGAAGTGCGCTATGTCGCCGAGGGCGACCCGATGATGCAGGCCCAGTGTCATTGCCGCGAGTGCCAGTACATCTCGGGCGGCGCGCCCAACACCTTCATCGCGATGCCGGCGGCCGGCTTCAGCTACATCACCGGACAGCCCAAGCAGTTCACGCGCAAGGACCTCGAGCGCGCCGTCACGCGCGAATTCTGCGCCGAATGCGGCACGCATCTGGTGACGAAAGTGCCGGGACTGCCGGCGACGATCGTGAAGGTCGGTACGCTGGACGAGCCAAAACAGTTCCATCCGCAGATGGCGATCTACACCTGCGACAAGCAGGAGTTTCACGCGATCCCCGCGGGCATGGCGACATTCGAGAAGCTGCCGGGTCATTAGGCGCCGCCGGGGTCGCTGAGAGGTCCGGCGCATCGGTTGCTTGCCGCGGTCCGCGCCAGCGCGGCCATGCATCCCGCTGTTATCCGGCCGCATTATTCCTGCTCTGGACGGGGGCGGCGACCGATGGTTAATCGCGTCTTAACCTCGCCCTATCTATGGTGAACTGAACCGCTTCCCGCCGGCGTATCCATGCGACCGGCTGTTCCAAGAGTGCTGGCGCCCAGAATGGCTATGACCGCTTCATCCCGCGCGCCGCAGGCCGGTGGAAGCTCCGATACCGAACGCTCGCCCTTCGTCCGGCTGAACGAGCTGCTGGCGCCGCATCAACCCGGCAAGCCCTTGATTTCGCTTGCGGTCGGCGAACCGCAGCATCCGGTGCCGGACTTCGTCGGCCCGGTGCTGGCCAAGCACATCGCCGATTTCGGCCGTTACCCCGCGAACAAGGGCACCGACCCGTTCCGCAAGGCGGCGGGCGCCTGGCTGTCGTCGCGCTTCAAGCTGCCGCGGCCGCTCGACCCCGAGAGCGAGATTCTCGTCCTCAATGGCAGCCGCGAGGGGCTGTTCCTCGCCGCGATCGCGGCCGCGCGCTATGTCGGCCCGCGTCCCGGCAAACCCGCCATCCTGATGCCGAACCCGTTCTATCCGGTCTATGGCGCGGGCGCCGGCGCCGCCGCTTGCGAGCCAATCTTTCTGCCGACCACGGTCGAGAACGGTTTTCTGCCCGATCTCGACGCAATCGACGAGGCGACGCTGGCGCGCACGGTGGCGTTCTATCTGGCGTCACCCGCCAATCCGCAGGGCTCGGTCGCGTCGCGCGATTATTTCACGCGCCTGAAGAGCCTCGCCGATCGCTACGGCTTCGTGATCCTCAGCGACGAGTGCTATTCGGAAATCTACACCCGCGAGGCGCCGGGCAGTGCGCTGGAATGCGCCGGCCCCGACTTCACCCGCGTGGTCGCGTTCCAGTCGCTGTCGAAGCGCTCCAACCTGCCGGGCATGCGCGTCGGTTTTGCCGCCGGCGACAAAAAGTTCATCGGCATGTTCCTCGAGCTGCGCAACATTGCGGCGCCGCAGGTGCCGGTTCCGCTCCAGCATGTCGCGACAGTTGCTTACGGCGACGAGGCGCATGTCGAGGAGAATCGCAGGCTCTACCGGATCAAGTTCGATCTCGCCGACCAGATCATCGGCAATCGTTACGATTATCGCAGGCCCGATGCCGGCTTCTGCGTCTGGCTCAACACGTCCGAAATCGGCGACGACGTGTCTGTGTGTCTAAAACTCTTCACGGAAGCAGGCGTGCGCGTGGTGCCCGGTAGCTATCTGGCGCGGCTCCAGCCCGACGGCTTCAATCCCGGTGCAGGCTACATTCGCCTTGCGCTGGTGCAGGATGGCGAGACCACGGCGCAGGCTCTGCACCGTCTGGTCGAGACTCTGGGTTAGGCGGGGCCCATGAGCATGTCGGCAATCGAACGTGTCATTCCCTTGGTCGGCCATCTGCCGCCGTCGATCCGCGAGGGGCTGGCGCGGCGTGTGCGCGAGCTCAGCGGTCTCGGCCTGATCACCTTGTCGGGCGTCGCCTCGGCGGCGATGATGACCTGGTCGGTGCAGGATCCGAGCCTCAGCCACGCGACGTCGCGGCCGATCCGCAACATTCTCGGCTATGCCGGCGCGATCGGCGCCGACCTTGCGATGCAGATCCTCGGGCTCGGCGCGATCATGCTGGTCCTGACCGTCGCGGTCTGGGGCTGGCGCATGCTGACCCATCGTCCGTTCGACCGCGAAGCGCTGCGGCTCGGCTCCTGGATTCTCTGCACGGTGATCGCGGCAGGCTTCGTCAGCTGCTGGCCGCATGGCGGCGCCTGGCCGCTGCCGACCGGCCTCGGCGGCGTGGTCGGCGATGCCCTGGTGCGCGCGCCCGCGGTGATTTTCGGACCGCCGGGCACGATCTATTGCATGGTGCTGGGCACGATCCTGTTCGCCGCGATGGCGGCGACCTTCCTGATCGCCTGCGGCCTCGGCGCACGCGAGCATGATGACGAGCTCGCGGAGATCGAGGATGACGACAAGCCGCTCGACCAGGACGAGGACAGCGATCGCGGTTCGGTGTCGCTGGGCTGGCTGTTCCACGCAGTCATGAGCACGAAGGCGCGGCTGATCTGGCTGCTCGGCGCCGCCTATCGCTCGCTGGTCTCGAGCGGACCGAAGACCAAGGCCGTTGCGTTCAGCCGCCACGAGCCGAATCTCGGTGGCGGCCGCGCCGCACCGTCGATCTCGCCGCAGTCCGAAGACGAGCACGACGAGGACGATCACGAAGAAGAGGACGAGGAGGAAGAAGAGGAGGAGCCGGCCGCGCGCGCCCCGCGCAAAAAGGCTGCGCCGAAGGCCGCTTCCAGGAAATCCTCCGACAAGTTCGAGCTTCCGTCCGTGTCCGTGCTGGCCGCCCCCAAGGCCGGCGATCGCCAGCCGCTCAGCAAGGCCGAGCTGGAAGCCAATTCGCGCGCGCTCGAAGGCGTGCTGCAGGATTTCGGCGTGCGCGGCGATATCGCGAAGGCCAATCCGGGTCCCGTCGTCACGCTGTACGAACTGGAGCCGGCGCCGGGCATCAAGTCGTCGCGCGTGATCGGCTTGGCCGACGACATCGCCCGTTCGATGAGCGCGCTGTCGGCGCGTGTCGCCGTCGTGCCGGGCCGCAATGCCATCGGTATCGAGCTGCCGAACGCGCATCGCGAAAAAGTCTATTTGCGCGAGCTGCTGGTGGCCAAGGAAACCATCGACACGGTCGCGAAGCTGCCGCTCTGCCTCGGCAAGACCATTGGCGGCGACCCCGTCATCATCGACCTCGCGCGCACACCGCACATGCTGATCGCCGGCACTACCGGCTCGGGCAAGTCGGTCGCCATCAACACCATGATCCTCAGCCTGGTCTATCGGCTGCGCCCGGACCAGTGCCGACTGATCATGGTCGATCCGAAGATGCTCGAGCTCTCCGTCTATGACGGCATTCCACACCTGCTCACGCCGGTCGTGACCGACCCGAAGAAGGCGGTGGTCGCGCTGAAATGGGCCGTGCGCGAGATGGAAGAGCGCTACAAGAACATGGCCAAGCTCGGTGTGCGCAACATCGACGGCTACAACACGCGCCTGCTCGAATTGAAGGCCAAGGGCGAAGAGCCCACCCGCACGGTGCACACCGGCTTCGACAAGGAGACCGGCAAGGCGATCTACGAGGAAGAGAAACTCTCGCTCGACCCGCTGCCCTACATCGTCATCATCGTCGACGAAATGGCCGATCTGATGATGGTTGCCGGCAAGGACATCGAAGGCGCGGTGCAGCGCCTCGCGCAGATGGCGCGCGCCGCCGGCCTGCACGTGATCCTCGCGACCCAGCGGCCGTCGGTCGACGTCATCACCGGCACCATCAAGGCGAACTTCCCGACCCGCATCGCCTTCCAGGTGACGTCCAAGATCGACAGCCGCACCATTTTGGGCGAGATGGGCGCCGAGCAGCTGCTCGGCCAGGGCGACATGCTCTACATGGCCGGCGGCGGTCGCATCAGCCGCGTGCACGGACCTTTCGCGTCGGACGAGGAAGTCGAGAAGGTCGTGCGCCACCTCAAGACGCAGGGACAGCCGGAATATCTCGAAGCCGTTACCGCCGAAGAGCCCACCGAGGGCGAGGATGGCGCGGTGTTCGACGCCTCCGGCATGGGTGCGGACGGCGGCGGCGATCTGTTCTCGCAGGCCGTTGCCATCGTCAAACGCGACCGCAAGGCCTCGACCAGCTACATCCAGCGCCGCCTGCAAATCGGCTATAACCGCGCCGCATCGCTGATGGAGCGCATGGAACTGGAAGGCATCGTCGGACCCGCCAACCACGCCGGCAAGCGCGAGATTCTGGTCGAGGAAGAAGACAGCCATATGTGAGGCGAGCCGCCTCAGACGACCATTTCACGCAAAAACGTTATCTGCTTTTGGCCGAAATCACGCTAAAAGGGCGCCCAGCCACACAGGACGACGCGTTGATCAGACATCCGGACATTCGATTCGCTGCCATCGTCGCTGCGCGAAGCGCGCGCATGGCCGGCGTGCTTCTCGTCACCGCCGCGATGGTGACCGCGACGTCGTTCGCGCAGACCGTTCCCGTGCCGAAGCCCGCGCCGAAGGGCCGCGATGGCGGTGCCACCGCCGGCGGCCCGTCGATCACCGGCGCGACCCAGACGCCGCCGAATCCGGTGATTCCGGATCCGCGCCGCAACGTGCCGAGCAGCATCTTCCAGACCTTCGATGCCAATCAGAAGGCCCAGGCCGCCAAGGTCAGCGCCTACCTGTCGTCGTTGTCGACGCTGGTCGGGAATTTCGTTCAGGTCGGCCCCGACGGCAGCAAGACGCAAGGCGACTTCTACATCCAGAAGCCGGGCAAGGTGCGCTTCGAATATGACGCGCCGAGCCCGATCGACATCGTCGCCGACGGATCGTCGCTGGTGGTGCGCGACCGCAAGCTCGCGACGCAGGACGTCTATCCGCTGTCGCAGACACCGCTGCGGTTCCTGCTGTCCGACCGCATCGACCTGATGAAGGACACCAACGTCGTCAACGTCTCGGCCGACGACGTCTTCGTCAGCGTCACCATCGAGGAGAAGCAGGCGCTGGTCGGCACCAGCCGCCTGATGCTGATGTTCGGCGCCAAGGACGGCCAGCTCAAGCAATGGACCGTCACCGACCCGCAGGGCTACGACACCACGATCGCGGTCTACAATCTCGACACGAGCAAGAAGCTCGATCCCGGCATGTTCAAGATCGACTTCACCAATTACGGCCCCGCGCCGGGCTGAGACCTACTCGCTGCTCCGACGATCGTCATGCCCGGGCTTGTCCCGGGCATCCACGTTCTGGACCTACAAAAAGGCGTGGATGGCCGGGTCAAGCCCGGCCAGGACGGATGGAGTTTGTTAGATCAATCTCATGCGTTTTTCCCTGACAACCTGGAACATCAATTCGGTGCGGCTGCGCATCGATCTGGTCGCGAAATTTCTCAAGAGCGCGCGACCGGACGTGCTGTGTCTCCAGGAAACCAAGTGCATCGATGACGCTTTTCCGTTGAAGCGCTTCAAGCGGCTCGGCTATGAGCACGTCGCGCTGAACGGGCAGAAGGGCTATCACGGCGTCGCCATCGTCTCGAGGATTCCGTTCGAGTCGAAGGACATCCGCACCTTCTGCGACAAGGTGGATTCACGCCACATCTCGGTGTCGTTCGGAGAGAAGGCCGGGATCGCAAAGCCCCTGGTGGTGCATAATTTCTACGTGCCGGCCGGCGGTGACATTCCCGATCCCGCGCTGAACGAGAAATTCGATCACAAGCTCCGCTTTCTCGACGAGATGAAGGCGTGCGAGCCGCTGCATCCGCGCGGCGAGGATCGCCACATCCTGGTCGGCGATCTCAACGTCGCCCCGCATGAGAACGACGTCTGGTCGCACAAGCAGCTTCTGAAAGTGGTTTCGCACACGCCAGTCGAAACCGAGAAGCTGCAAGCCGCGCTCGTCGCCGGCGAGTGGGTTGACGTCGCCCGCGAGCGCATTCCGATGTCGGAGAAAGTCTATACCTGGTGGAGCTATCGCTCCGCGGACTGGACCGTCGGCGACCGTGGCCGCAGGCTCGACCACATCTGGGTCTCGCGCGCGCTGAAGGACACGGTCAGCGATTTCAAGATTCTTCGCGATGCGCGGAGCTGGGAACGGCCGTCGGACCATGTGCCGGTCACGGTGACGCTGGAGGTGTGATCTTGCAGCCCTGATGGAGCGCAGCGAAATCCGGGCTACGGATGCTTCTCAGGACTACGACGTCAGCTTCGCGCCCGCCATCAGGATATCGCTGGCGATCTGGCTGGAGCGAACCGCGAATTCGTCGCGAAGGCGGACGGCGGCGGCAGGGTCGCTTTCGAGCACGCGCTGAAACAGGCTGCGCGCGACGCGGATGACGGTGGCGTGCTCCAGTGCGATCGCGCTCGACGGCCGCTTCATCGGTACCACCAGCGCCAGCTCGCCGATCAGAGCACCGGGACCTGCGATCATCTCCGCGCCGGCACCGTCGTCGACCCGGAAGGCGCCGCGCTGGACCACGAAGCCGGCATCGGCATCGTCGCCGAGATTGAACAGGACGTCGCCGCGGACGAAGTCACGCTGCTCGGAGCCGATCGCCAGCATGCGCAACGAAGCGTCTCCCAACAGGCGCAGTGTCGGGACACGCTCGAGAAGCGCTACATCGTCGTCGATTGACATTCAGGTCCGAGGCTCAAAGGCACGCGATCTAAAACGATTCGCACGCCCCTGAAGCGTATCACGGCACCAGCTTGTAGCCACCGGCTTCCGTGACCAGGATCTCGGGGTTGGCGGCGTCCTTCTCGATCTTCTGGCGAAGGCGGTAGATGTGGGTTTCCAGCGTGTGGGTGGTGACGCCGGAATTGTAGCCCCAGACCTCCTGGAGCAGGGTCTCGCGCGAGACCGGCATCTGGCCGGCCCGGTAGAGGAAGCGGAGGATGGCGGTTTCCTTTTCCGTCAGCCGGACCTTGCGCGCATTGGCGGCGGTCAGCATCTTGGAGCCGGGCCGGAAAGAATAGGGGCCGACCGAGAACACCGCGTCCTCGCTGGCTTCGTGCTGGCGGAGCTGGGCGCGGATACGAGCCAACAGAACCGCGAAGCGGAAGGGTTTTGCGACATAGTCGTTGGCGCCGGATTCCAGCCCCAAAATCGTGTCGGAATCGGTGTCATGCCCGGTGAGCATGATGATCGGAGCCTTGAACCCGCCCTTGCGTAAGGAACGCACCACTTCACGGCCATCGGTGTCGGGCAGGCCAACATCCATCAGGACGAGATCGGGAGCATTGGCCTTCGCGGCGCTCGCGCCCTTGGCGCCGGTATCGACGGCGGAGGCTTCAAATTCCTCGTGCAGCGATAATTGCTCCACCAACGTATCGCGCAGATCGGTATCGTCATCCACGATCAGGATCTTGCGGGCATTGGCCATAGGGGGTCATCCTTTTGGGGTCCGGCGCGGCGCGCATCCATGCTGCACCCAGCCGAGAGGGAAGTTTAGGGGTCGCTGTTATTATTGTTGTTCGTGTTGAAGTAGTGGGCTGTTACCGATTCACAAGCCAGAACCACTCTAACCCAGAATAGCAGGGCGCTTCGATGAATGTCCTGTAATGAATTCGACATTGCACGTTCACATGAAAAACAAAGCTGCTTCAGCTAGTTACACCATGAACAGAGGCGCCGGGCCATTGTCCGCGATCCGCATTAAGCCTGCGGCGGGGAATCCATGCCGGGGCTGGCTGACCGCGGGGGCGCTGACGATTCCGGTCGCGCTCGGGCGGGGTGGCATTCTGGCCAACAAGCGCGAGGGCGATGGCGGCACCCCGAGGGGCAGCTTCCGTCCCAGGCGCTTGTGGTGGCGGGGCGACCGGCACAGCCGCCCGCAGACCTTCTTGCCGGCGAGGAGCATCGGCGACACGGACGCCTGGTGCGAGAATCCCCGGGACCGTCATTACAATCAGGGAATCCGGCTCGGCGAGGGGCAGGGCGGTGACCGGCTCAAGCGGACCGACCATCTCTATGACTTCATCATCGAAATCGACCACAACACGAGGCCGCGCATCGCCGGCCGCGGCAGCGCGGTGTTCTTGCATCTGGCCCGCGACAATTTCGGCCCGACCGCAGGCTGCGTCGCGATGACCAAAGCGGCGATGCGACAATTGCTGCGGCGGCTGGGACCAAAAACAAAAATCATCATCGGGTGAGGATACATGCTCGACAGGGATCAGATCGCCGCCGCATCGCGCGTCCTCGTTCAACATTGGCGCGACGGCACCAAGCTTGACGCGCTGGAGCCACGGTTGCGGCCACAGAGCCGCGCTGAGGGCTACGCCGTGCAGGCTGCGCTCAGCGGGACATTGTTCGGCTGGAAGATCGCGGCGACAAGCGCGTCCGGACAAAAGCACATCAATGTCGAGGGACCGCTGGCCGGCCGCATCATGAGCGACACCGTGATCGCCGATGGCGGCACGGCTGCGATGAAGGGCAACGCGATGCGCGTCGGCGAGCCTGAGTTCGCTTTCCGCATGGGACGCGATCTGCCGCCGCGCGCGGCGGCGTACACTGTCGACGAGGTGCTGGCCGCCGTGGACGGCTTGCATCCTGCAATCGAGATTCCCGATTCGCGCTTTGCCGATTTCGCAGGCGCCGGCGAGCCGCAGCTCATCGCCGACAATGCCTGCGCGCATCTGTTCGTGCTGGGTGCGGCGACCACTGCGAACTGGCGCGCCATGGATCTCGTCGAGGAGCGGCCGCAGATCACGCTACGCGGCAAGCGCTATCTCGGCCACGGCAAGAACGTGCTCGGCGATCCCCGAATCGCCCTGGTCTGGCTGGCCAACGAGCTGCGTGGCCTCGGCCTCACCTTGCGGGCAGGGGAGGTGGTGACCACGGGCACGTGCCATCCGCCGCTGCCGATCCAGGCCGGCGATCATTTTGCGGTGGATTTTGGGGTGCTGGGGAAGGTGTCGGTGGCGTTCGCATAGGCGCTACGCGCACCGCCGCCGTCGCGGCTATAATTCACCGGTGCCCGAAGATCGCACTTCCCACACGCACATGCGTGGCGCCGAGCATGATGGCGGTCGCAAAATCCGCGCTCATGCCCATCGAGAGCTTGTTCAATCCATTGCGCGCGGCGATCTTGGCGGTCAGCGCGAAATGCGCCGCCGGCGGCTCGTCCACCGGCGGGATGCACATCAACCCGGAGATCGTCAGCCCATAGGTGTCGCGGCAGCTCGCGATGAAGGCGTCGGCCTCCCCGGGGGCAATGCCGGCCTTCTGCGGCTCCTCGCCGATATTGATCTGGACGAACAGTTCCGGGTGCTTGTCCTGAGATTCGATTTCCTTGGCTAACGCTTGGCAAATGCTCGGGCGGTCGACCGAATGGATGGCATCGAACAGCGCCACGGCCTCTTTCGCCTTGTTGGATTGCAGCGGCCCGATCAGATGCAGCGCAATATCGGAGTAAACAGAAATTAACGCGGGCCATTTGCCCTTGGCCTCCTGCACGCGATTCTCACCGAATACGCGCTGTCCGGCGTCGATGACCGGGGTAATTGCGTCTGCTGCGAAAGTTTTCGAGACCGCGATCAGCGTCACGGAGGCACGTTCGCGCCGCGCATCCGCGCAGGCGCGCGCGATTTCGGCTTCGACCGCGGCGAGCGCGTTTGGTGAATGGCCGGTTACCGGCGCGGCGTTGGCTTCAGTCATGATGTCGCATGGGCGCTGGTTGTTGCGGAGCTAGTTCTAATTTTACCGAGTTCAAGAAAGAGTTTTTGAACCCTTCGCTTTACCTTGGCCGCGGGGTGGGCAGCGAAGATGGCAAACGTCAGTTTCAACCGCAAACGAGCGAAACTCAAGCAGGTTCTCGGAATCCGGGCGCGGCTTGCGTTGCTCGCGGTAATTCTGGTGGCGCCCTTGATGTTCGAGCGCATCCGTTCGCTCGAAAACACGCGCACGAAGCAGATCGCGCAGGCCGCAGCTGAATTCACCACCGTCGCAAGGCACAGCGCCGACGCCCAGCGCGAGGTGATCTCGTCAGTCGAGACCATCCTGAAATCTGAAGCCTTCATCCGCGCCTCCGCCGGCGGCATCAGCAAGAGCTGTGACGTGCTGCGCGCGAGCCTGCCGTCGAATCTTCCATGGATCCGCACGCTTTTGATCGCCGGCCAGGACGGCCGCATCCAGTGCGCCACCAACAACATGTATGTCGGCCTCGATCTCAGTGACCGGCCGTACTTCCAGCAGGCACAGGAAACCGGCCGCTTCGTGCTGAGCGACTTCATCCTGTCGCGGCCGGTGCTGGCGCCGACCGTGATGGCGGTTTACCCGGTGTCTGCCTTCAGCGGCGTCACGGATGCCGTCGTGCTTGCCACCGTCAACCTCGACTGGATGTCGAAGGTCATGAGCAATCTGGGTGGCCGCGCCGGCATCACCGCCGTCCTGGTCGACAGCGCCGGCACCGTGCTGGCGGCACCGGCCGACCAGCACAGCGCGGTCGGTCGTCCGCTCGACAACATGCCGCTGATGTCCGCGATCGCCGACAAGGCGCTGCGGTCGGACCAGGACGAGGGCGCATTGTCTTTCCTCGCCGCCGACGGCTCCCGCCGCGCGGTCAGTTATATCCGCATCGCCGGCACCAATGCCCGCCTGATCGCCAGCATCGACGAGGACAAGGTGTCTGCGGCCGTGAGCCGCGACATCCGCACTGCTTATCTCCAGCTCGCTTTCGTCGTCGTGTTCGTCCTGCTCGGCGCGCTGATCGCCGCCGAAAAGCTGGTGATCAAGCCGATCGAGATGCTGGCCGATATGGCCAAGCGCCTTGGCGAGGGCGATCTGTCGGCGCGCGCTGCGCGCAATCGTCTGCCGGCCGAGTTCGTGCCGCTGGCCCGCGCGTTCAATGCGATGGCCGCGCAGCTGAGCCAGCGCGAACGCGAGCTGATGGCGAGCAACGACCGGCTCACGGTGATGGCCTCGATCGACATGTTGTCGGGGCTCGCCAACCGCCGCGGCTTCCAGAGCCGGCTCGACTTCGAATGGATGCGCGCGCAGCAATATGGCAGCGAACTCGCGCTTTTGATGATCGACGTCGACCATTTCAAACTGTTCAACGACACCTATGGTCATCTCGAAGGCGATTCTTGCCTGACCAGGCTCGGCGAGTCGCTGTCCGGCATCGCCGCCGACACGATGGGCTTCGCGGCCCGCTATGGCGGCGAGGAATTCTGCCTGTTGCTGCCGAACACCGACGTGGCGCGCGCCGTCGAAATCGGCGAGCAGGCCCGCGCGGCCGTATTGAAGCTGTGCCTACCGCACATCACTTCCGCCCACATGATCGTCACCGTCTCGATCGGTGTTGCCGCGGCAAAGCCAAACGAGAGTCTGCGCCCCGGCGATCTGATCGAAGCCGCCGACGCCGCGCTCTACGCCGCCAAACACCGCGGCCGCAACAACGTCGTCGAGCACGGCATCACCGTGATCGACAACGGCGCGGCGGAAATGATGATGGCCGGTTGAGGGTTAACCCGCGGCCGCGGCGCGATCGAGCTCGATCTCCGTCACCACACGATTGCGGCCGCCGTTCTTCGCAAGATAGAGCGCGCGGTCGCAGCGCTCGATGAGGTCGGCGGTTGCCTCGCCGATCCGATACTGCGCCACGCCGATCGAAACCGTGATGTCAGGCAGGACCTCGCCGGTCGAGCGACGGGTGATCCTGGATTCCGCGATTGCTCGCCTGATTCGCTCAGCGACCTCGGCGCAGGCGGCCAGATCGGCATCCGGCAGCACCGCGATCAGCTCCTCGCCGCCGTAGCGCGCCGATAGATCCTGCTCGCGGACCTTTTCGCGCAACACCTTTGCCATCAGGCGCAGCACCTGGTCGCCGACGCCGTGGCCGAAACTGTCGTTGAAGGTCTTGAAGTGGTCGATGTCGAGCATCAGCACGCTGAACGGCTCGCCCCAATCCGCAGTCGCCTGCACCTTGCGCAGGAATTCATCGAGCGCCCGCCGGTTTGCAAGGCCTGTGAGTGTATCGGTCCGGGCACGCTCCTCGGATTTGGAGAGAGAGTCGCGGATCACGTCGAGCTCGCGGGTCTTTTCCGCAAAGCCCGCCTCGAGCCGCGTCGCGCGGGTGGCCGCGCGGCCCAACTCGTTCATGAGCTGGGCAACCAGCGCTTTGGGGTCGACACCGGCGTTGCCCTGGTCGGCGACCTCGTTGATCGCTTGCATCTGGGAGTGATTGTCGGCAATCGCAGTCGCGAGAAAATCCTTCGCCGCGCCCATAAGGGTGTGGAGCCGCTCGGACGTGTCGACGACGATGGCGCTCACCTGGGGCGCGACGTAGGTCTCGAAAAGATCCTGATTGGTCCTGACGTCGAAGGGTCGATTGTGGTCGATCAGGAGATCGATCGCGTTGCGCAGATCGTCATGGCTTCCCGCGAAATATTGGAACCAGACGGCGAAATTGGTCGGCGTTGCAGGGATCCGCTGTTCGGCCATGCTCCGCATCGCCCGTCCGGCAATGGACGCGGCATAGTCGTAATCGGGATCGTCGAAGCTGGCGTCCATCACAAGTCTTGAGAGTTCTGGTCGGTCGCAAACTGGCATCGACCCCTTAATCACACCCCAACGCGGCCTCAGTAGTTATGCGGTGCAGCGCCGAAGGTTCCCAAATTGCGGCAACCCATTGACCCCTTGAGGACTTCTATGGCCTAGTCCGCCGTCTTTAGACGGCCGAACCCACGAAAACCCAAACGATTCCATGACCTCCGAACGCTATAACGCCCGCGACTCCGAACCGCGCTGGCAAGCCGCCTGGGACCAACAGGCAATCTTCGTCTCCAAGAACGACGATTCGCGGCCGAAATACTATGTGCTGGAGATGTTCCCCTACCCGTCGGGGCGCATCCATATCGGCCATGTCCGCAATTACACGCTCGGCGACGTGCTGGCCCGCTTCATGCGCGCCAAGGGTTTCAACGTGCTGCATCCGATGGGCTGGGACGCCTTCGGCCTGCCGGCCGAGAACGCCGCCATCGAGCGCAAGGTCGCGCCGAAGGCCTGGACTTACGACAACATCGCCGCGATGAAGAAGCAGCTCCGCTCGATCGGGCTGTCGCTGGACTGGAGCCGCGAGATCGCGACCTGCGATCCCAGTTACTACAAGCACCAGCAGAAGATGTTTCTGGACTTCCTGCGCGAAGGCCTCGCCGAGCGCGAAAAGCGCAAGGTGAACTGGGACCCCGTCGACATGACCGTGCTCGCCAACGAGCAGGTGATCGACGGCAAAGGCTGGCGTTCGGGTGCCGTTGTCGAACAACGGGAAATGAGCCAGTGGGTCTTCAAGATCACGAAGTACTCGCAGGAGCTGCTGTCGGCACTGGATACGCTGGACCGCTGGCCCGACAAGGTGCGGCTGATGCAGCGCAACTGGATCGGCCGGTCGGAAGGCCTGTTGATCCGCTTCGCGCTCGATGCGGCGACGACGCCGGCCGGCGAGAGCGAGCTGAAGATTTTCACGACGCGCCCGGACACGTTGTTCGGCGCAAAATTCATGGCGATCTCGGCCGATCATCCGCTGGCGCAGGCCGCCGCGGCGAAGAATCCGAAACTTGCCGAGTTCATTGCCGAGATCAAGAAGATCGGCACCGCGCAGGAAGTCATCGACACCGCTGAGAAGCAGGGCTTTGACACCGGCATCCGTGCGGTCCACCCGTTCGATCCCTCCTGGAAGCTGCCGGTCTATGTCGCCAACTTCGTGCTGATGGAATACGGCACCGGCGCCATCTTCGGCTGCCCCGCGCATGACCAGCGCGATCTCGACTTCGTCAACAAGTACAGTCTCGGCAACATTCCGGTGGTGTGCCCCGAGGACCAGGATCCGAAATCGTTCGTCATCACCGACACCGCCTATGATGGTGACGGCCGCATGATCAATTCGCGCTTCCTCGACGGCATGACCATCGATCAGGCCAAGGACGACGTGGCGAAGCGTCTCGAAACCGAGCTGCGCGGCAACGCGCCAGTCGGCGAGCGCCAAGTGAACTTCCGCCTGCGTGACTGGGGCATTTCGCGCCAGCGCTACTGGGGCTGCCCGATTCCGATCATCCACTGCCCCAAATGCGATGTGGTGCCGGTGCCGGACGCCGACCTGCCCGTCATACTGCCTGATGATGCGACCTTCGACAAACCCGGCAACGCGCTCGATCATCATCCGACCTGGAAGCACGTGACCTGCCCGCAATGCGGCGGCAAGGCGCAACGCGAAACCGACACCATGGACACCTTCGTGGATTCGTCCTGGTACTTTGCGCGCTTCACCGATCCCTGGAACGAGAACGCGCCGACGACGCCAGGGGTCGCCAACCGGATGCTGCCGGTCGACCAATATATCGGCGGCGTCGAGCACGCGATCCTGCATCTGCTCTACAGCCGCTTCTTCACGCGTGCGATGAAGGCGACCGGGCACATTGCGCTGGACGAGCCGTTCGCCGGCATGTTCACGCAGGGCATGGTGGTGCACGAGACCTATCAGAAGGCCGACGGCACCTATGTGCAACCGGTCGAGGTCAAGGTCGAGACCGGCGCCAACGGCCGCCGCGCGACGCTGCTGACCTCAGGCGAAGACATCCAGATCGGCCCGATCGAGAAGATGTCGAAGTCGAAGAAGAACACGGTCGACCCCGACGACATCATCGAGACCTACGGCGCCGACGTCGCCCGCTGGTTCATGCTGTCGGACTCCCCGCCCGACCGCGACGTGATCTGGAGCGACGAGCGCGTCCAGGGCGCCTCGCGCTTCCTGCAGCGGCTGTGGCGGCTGGTGAACGACTCCATGAAACTGGGCAAGACCGCGCCGACGGCTCGCCCGGCCAGCTTCGGCCCGGACGCCACCGCCTTGCGCAAGGCCGCCCATGGCGCGTTGGACAAGGTCACCACCGGAATCGAGCGGCTGCACTTCAACGTCTGCCTCGCCCATATCCGCGAGTTCGCCAATACGTTTTCGGAAGTATTGCAGCGCCCCGGCCAGCCCACCCCCGACCTCGTCTGGGCGATCCGGGAGGCCAGCCAGATCCTGGTCCAGCTGTTCTCCCCGATGATGCCGCACCTGGCCGAGGAGTGTTGGCAGGTTCTGGGCCACAGCGGGCTGGTTTCCGAGGCCAATTGGCCCCAAATCGAACGCGATTTGCTGGTTGAAGACAGCGTGACCCTGGTGGTCCAGGTCAACGGCAAGAAGCGGGGTGAGGTCACAGTTGCAACAGCGGCCAAGAATCCGGAAATCGAGACTGCCGTTTTGGCCCTCGATGCGGTAAAACTGGCTCTGGACGGCAAGCCCGTCCGCAAGGTGATTATCGTCCCCAAGAGGATCGTGAATGTTGTCGGCTAGGATCCGCATCGCAGCCCGCTTGCTGGCGGTTGCCGCCCTGGCGGCCCTGACGGCCGGCTGCTTCCAGCCTATGTACGCCGAGCGCACCGACGGCACCCCCGGCCTGCGCGAGAAGCTGATGGGGGTCGATCTGCCCCCGATCGCCAAGGCGAATGCCTCCCGCGAGGCCCGCGTCGGCGTCGAGGTCCGCAACGCGCTGGCCTTTAAGCTCTATGGCACCGCCACCGGCATGCCGCCGACCCACCGCCTTGAGATCCGCTTCTCAAGCAGCAAGTCGTCGCTGATCGTCGATGCCAATACCGGCCTGCCGAGCAGCGAAAACTACGGCCTCGACGCCCAGTACAATTTGATCGAGGTCGTCAGCGGGAAGTCGGTGATGACCGGCACGACGTTCTCGCGCGTGTCCTACGACATGCCCGGCTCCTATCAGCGCTTCAGCCGCAACCGCGCGGTACGTGATGCCGAGGATCGCGCCGCCAACGAGATCGCCGAGAACATCACGACGCGCCTCGCCTCGTTCTTCACCGCAGGCACTTAATTCATCCCGTCATTCCGGGCCGCCCGGAACGACGAACCCCAGGCAACATGGTCGCGCTGCGCGGAAAAGAGATCGACGCCTTTCTCGCCCGCCCCGATGCGGGCCGTCCGATCATCCTGCTCTATGGTCCCGATGCCGGCCTCGTGCGCGAACGCGCCGATGCGCTGATCGCCTCGGCTGTCGACGATCCCAACGATCCCTTCTCGCTGGTCAAGCTCGATGGCGACGAGCTCTCCGCCGAGCCGTCGCGGCTCGTGGACGAAGCGATGACGGTGCCGCTGTTCGGCGGCCGCCGCGCCATCCGCATCCGCGCCGGCTCGCGCAGCTTTGCCAGCGGCATCGACACGCTGGCGGAGATGGGCGTGAAGGATTGCCGCATCGTGATCGAGGCCGGCGAGCTGCGCCCGGAATCGCCACTGCGCAAGGCCTGCGAGCGTGCCAAAACGGCCGTCGCGATGGCCTGCTATCCCGACACCGAGCGCGACCTGGCCAAGCTGATGGAAGACGAGCTCCGCATCGCCAATCTGCGCATCGCGCAGGACGCCCGCGCGGCGCTGATGTCGTTCCTCGGCGGCGACCGCCAGGCCTCGCGCAACGAGCTGCGCAAGCTCACGCTCTATGCCCATGGCAAGGGCGAGATCACGCTGGACGACGTGATGGCCGTCGTCGCCGATGCGTCGGAGCTGAAGCTCGATCCGATCGTCGACGGCGCCTTCGCCGGCCGGCCCGAGATCGTCGAGAACGAGTTCGCCAAAGCCATGATCGCCGGCACCTATCCAGGCGTGATCATCTCTGCGGCGCTGCGTCAGGCGGCGTGGCTGCACAAATCGGCGCTCGCAATCGCCGACGGCACGCCCGCTTCCGCGGTGCTCGACGGCGGCTATCCGCGCCTGCATTTTTCACGAAAGCCCGCGGTCGAAACCGCGCTGCGCAATTTCAGCGTGGCGCGGCTCGCCGCCATCATCGAGCAGCTCGCGACCGCTGCGCTCGACACCCGCAAGCAATCCACCCTCGCCGCCGCCATCGCCCAGCGCACGCTGATGGCCATCGCCGCGAACGCGAAGCGGCGGGGCTGAACTTCCGTTCTCTCCGCGCGTCATTGCGAGAAGCGCAAGCGACGAAGCAATCCTGAGTCTCTCCGCGGAAAGATTCTGGATTGCTTCGCTGCGCGTAACTGCCCAGGTCCGTTTGCTCGGTTAGGCGACGCTGAGTTTGTGGATGAGTTGTGTGGGGCATCGGGACAATGTTT
>NZ_JADPJJ010000141.1:0-27968 GCF_023073375.1 Bradyrhizobium sp. 197
ACCCCGCGCCGGGGCACACTCAATAACAAGCTCGAAATTACATCCAACTCTACCGCGCCGCTCCAAAAACGACCGGCGGAAAAATGAAAATTCTCCATTCCAAGGTTTTTCAGCAGACTGCTAGAGACCGTGCATATCGAACCGGGAATAGTAACAGGCGCCAAGTTCGTATTGAGCTGCGCGACAGGCATTGCGATGGGCTGCGTCGTCGCCAAGCTTGTGGTCGAGGCCATACACGACCGGCGCGCTCTGTCATTTGCTGTGCAAGCCATCGCCGCGACGGGCCTTGTGTTCACGTTATTCGAATTCCTGCCGCACTTTGCGGTTTGGGCCTCGGAAGTGCACCTCGTCCTGGGCTCCACGCTGTTCCTCTTGTTTGGCGCGGCGCCGGCGGCCTTAGGTCTTGCGCTCGGCCTCTTGCTGCAAAGCGTCCTCTTTGTTCCGACCGACCTGCCGCAATATCGGATGAATGTCACGACGCCTCTAATGCCGCTGTTTGCGATCAAGGCGCTCGCCAAGCGCCTCATCCATCCAAGGCTGCCTATCGCGATCTGCAGTACAGCAAGGCGCTTGCGCTCTCGACTGCGTATCAATCCGGTATCGCTGTCTGGATCGCGTCTTTGGCGCTCTATCGCGCGGGCTTCGGCGCCGCCAACCTCGGTAAAGTCGCATCGCTCGCGGTTTACTATGCAGTTGTGGCCTTGGTCGAGCCGCTGGCTGATCTGGCTGCGCTGGCGCTCGGGAAACAAATTGGGCGGCGTGAGTGTGAGGGGATCTGTCGCCTACCGCTCCCAGAAGGCATGTTGCGGTTGAAAGTAACGATGGCCGCCATCTCGGCCGCTTTGCTCAAGCGATACGTACGCTTTCCCCGATAGCAGCCGGCTGCAGCGATCCCCGGGCGACGCGCGCTCGCTGTTATCCGCGAGGGGGCCGACTTTAGGCTCATTCCGCACAAGGCGACCAGGAAATCATTCCTCGCCGAATTGCGGCCGGCCGTCTGCGCCGGCCCGGTCGCTGGTGATCGGACGCGCACTACCGATTTCGACCTGCTGGTGCGTGATGTGGCGAAGGCGAACTGCCGCCACGACTTGGAGGAATGGCGGGACGCGCTCAGGGCAGCAGCCTGGTCGCAGAGCATCGGGGGCGAGGTTGGACACGAGGGCGTCTTGCGCTGCTGATACACTGGGAGTCATCCGTCGAACGAGCTTATCCATGCAACATTGGCAGCCTCCTCAGCACAGCCGCGATGGACTGCCGTTCGGCGGCTTCCCATGCTCTGCTGCATTCGGCCGGAATGTTCGCAGTTCGACAAAGAAGATCGCCATGTATGGATTGATCGTGGTGTTGACCACGCTCGCACTGTGCAGCATCGTGTCTGCCGGCGAATTGACCGGGCCGGCAAAGGTCATTAGCACCGACACCCTTGAAATTCACGGGACACGCGTTAGGCTCTGGGGCATCGACGCGCCGGACAAGTCTCAAATGTGCCGAGATATCAACCTCAATCCGTATCGATGTGGCCTCATGGCCGCGAGCGATCTTGAAGCCTTCATTGCAGAGCGCGAAGTCAGTTGTCTGTCAGTCCTGGAGGATGAGTGTGGACGGACATTGGCGATCTGTTCAGCTGATGGCATCGATCTCGGAGAATGGTTGGTGCGCAACGGTCTCGTGCTCGATTGGGAGCGATACTCCAGGGGCCGATACCACACTGCGCAACGCGCGGCCGATCGTGCCGGACTGGGCTTGTGGGCGGGCAGCTTTGCCGTACCTTGGCTATATCGAGCGTGCATTCGGTCAGGTGGTGGACCAGCCAGCTGTTCTGACGACGCGAATGCTCACCCTTGACCGGTATTCCTCACACCAGAATATACGCCAGAGTCGTTCCGCACAAAGTGACCGTCACGGGCGAGCTGGCGTCGGCCGCGAGTGAGCAAGCTTACCACTGCCGCGCCACCATGCTCAAAAGCGGTAAGATGGTCTCAAGCTCTCGTAAGCGCGAAAGTCGCAAGACAGAAAATCGCGAGCTCCACAGGAACGCCATGGTTCTCGCCCTAATTCTTCGGAATCATGGACTCGCAGTCATGCCAAGGCGGCGCCTTTTGAGTTCGAGAGAGCCGCATTTACTCGGAAGAATGGCGGGCTCTCCGGACAAAGCAAAGGCGTGGCACGGAAAACAATCAGTTCCGCCGGGTACAGGTTGAGCGGAAGAAAGAAGGTCAGGGGCGTTCAAGGCACCATTGGGCGCGGTAGGCAACACGAATGAGGCTTGGGATGCAGCCGACCTCCACTCCATTCGACGCAAACTTTCAGGTTTTGACATGCCCAGGGCTCGCAGCTTGATTCCCAGAGGTCGCCAGATGCCGTCCCTCCAAAACTCATACACTCGCACTCAAATCTGATGCAGCAAGCCGGTGTGAGCGCTTGCTCAACGCCGGCTCCGCGGGGCCTATCGAAAGGACGGTAATCGAATTGGGCCCTTTGCCGCGGGAACGCCGCATAGGTCCCTTCCCGGACTTCGCTGCTGTTGGCGATATCGGCGGCGATTGCCTTTTCAAGCAACGGCTGCTCCGATTTACGCCAGAATTTGGCCGGGCGCGTAACAAGCTGAACACCACACGCGCGGTTTCGGCGACAAAGACGTGTGGATCTGCCTTGCAGGCGCCGATCACAACAATGCCTCAGAAGACAATGCAGCTGCTCGTTCCGTTGGAAACAGCACGGCTCGCTGACGACTGGCCGGAGATCCGCTGAATGAGCAAAACCGCATGCGACGAGCGCAACTGCTGCGGCAGCCCCAACAAGAACGTCAGATCGCATATCACCTACCGAACACGAAGTGCGCGCCTTCCGAAACGAAACGTGAGCCACTGAACTCGCAGCGCCGCTCCCATGGCCTAGTGGTGTGCAGACTCTGTGCCGACGGGCACGATGCAAGCTCCTGACCTTTTTCGATCGCGATGTCGCCAACCCGACAATAGCAGTCATTGCTCAAACAAGCCCCGGGTTTGAGGTCGAACACGAATCGAATGCCGGGCGCCGGCGCCGCCGGTTAGATGATTTCAGTGAACGCTCCTGCGAAAGAGATTAGGTGATCGAGCTTCTTTGCAACCACACAATGAAGTCGCACCTTAATTCGAGGCGCAGTGCTGAGCTCAGTCAAAGATCGCAAGCTCACCGCTGCGATCTAGGAATTGAACTGGGTCGGTAGTTCCTGATGATGCCGACGCGGCACGCCGGAAGCGGTCCGAAACATACGAACACGATCTGCCGATCTGCATCTTCTCCCATGCTGCTCCGGAGATCAGGCGTCGTATAACTCCGGCAAGCGACCTTTCTTGACCGTCTCCCCGAGATCAGCCCCATAGCTGGGTTTCATTGCTGTTCTATTCGCACGGCGATCTCGGCAGCGAATTGTTCGTGCCGTTCTGGGTGGTGCTATTGTGCCAGACCGATGCAGGTGGGACCCTGATGGGCAGCTGGCGTATCGTTCGCACTAGGGCTTTCGCGTGACGACCAAGTCGCGGCCAGATGGTCTCGGCCCAGAGGCCTTGCATCCGCTCGTTGTTCTTGGCGACTTCCGTGCCACTGTCGGCGCCGCGCCGTTCGGCGGTGCGCTGGAACGTGGCCAGCTCGGTCGTCCATGCCTGGAGAATTAGCGTGCCGGCGATTGTTGCGGCGCTGACCTGGTGGGGTCAATGCTTTCGGTGTTTTCGTTAGGACACGAGCTTCAGCCCGACAATGCCGGCGA
The DNA here is from genome assembly GCF_023073375.1 of Bradyrhizobium sp. 197. Classification (NCBI taxonomy): domain Bacteria; kingdom Pseudomonadati; phylum Pseudomonadota; class Alphaproteobacteria; order Hyphomicrobiales; family Nitrobacteraceae; genus Bradyrhizobium; species Bradyrhizobium sp. 197. The sequence goes on from NZ_JADPJJ010000141.1 coordinate 3,749, forward strand.
CGATCAACCCGATGCTGGCAAGGCGAAATGCGGCGGCCGGTTCTCCGAACAAGATGATGCCGAGCGCCGCCGTGCCGACCGCACCGATGCCGGTCCAGACCGCATAAGCAGTTCCAATGGGCAGCGTCTTTAGAGCAAGGCCGAGCAGGGTCACGCTGCCGGCCATGGCCGCGAGCGTGAGCACGGAGGGAACGGGCTTGGTAAAGCCCTCGGTGTATTTGAGGCCGATTGCCCAGGCGACCTCCAGCAGGCCGGCGACCAACAAAATGCTCCAGGCCATGGCGGCCCTCCGTTTATCGCAGGTCGTCCCGGCGGCTGATGTGGTCATGCGCTGGAAGGCCGTCCTTGCTAAGCTCGCGATTCGCCTCGAGCAGGGGTTAACTTCTCTCAAAGATCAGCATTCCGACGTTATTGGTTCGGCGAATTCACACGATCGACAAAGCAGAAAGCCGTCTGTTCCGTTCATGCGATCGGCAATGTTGCAAAAGGCTGCCCCTTCGAAGAGATCCTTGTACCTGTCGCGGAGGAGGTTGCCCAAAACGTGTCGGCGCTCAAAATCCATGCAACAGAATGTAACGTCGCCGTTTGGGAGAAGAACATTACGATATTGCCGTTCGTCAGGACATGTCAGTGCTCCAGCGATTGGCTGCCGCGCTCCAACCATCTTCTCGCCGTTGCCAGCCCTGCTGCGCGGCGGACGCGAGCGAACCAGCGCTTCGTCAGGAATTGTGCCGACAAGTGCGGGATGCACCTCGCCCATGACTATGAAGAGCAACGATGAAATGTCGGCATCGACAAGTTGGCGCATCAAATCGACATAGTTGCGCCTGACGAGACCACTATCCATGTGCGTGCCGTCATCAAAAACATGCACTAGGAAAACGCGGAACTGCATCGCACGCAAACGTCTTAGATCCCGCCCGTTCATTCCTACCAGGGTCGTGAAAATTCGGATTCCATGGCCACACGCATAGGCATGCTCAACCATTTCGGTGCAAGCCGGATTGAGCCAAGGCTCCGAATATCCGGAAAAGCTAATGTCGACGGCTGCTGGTACGCGCGCCAGACATCGCTTGAAATCTTGGAGAGAAAGATGCTTCACGTCGGATATCGCTCTTTGCCGTTCGGCAAAGTTGTCTTGCGGACAATAAGAACATCCGACGACACAGCCAGTTGTCGTAGTTATCTCCAAGACCCTGCCGCCACTGATTGCAGAGCGCAGCTCCTGTGGAGTCATCGATTCTATATTGTCCACTTCCGCGCTCCGCGTTTGGAACAAAGAGATATTTGAGGGGACCGTCGATTTGCATCTCATGCCGGTTCGCTCATGCTTCAGTTCTCGATTCGTCGTCCACCAGCGCGACTCGGCATGGTCGCAAGCGCGGCAGATGAAGAATGCGCCACGGCTCTCTCCCATAACACCCCAGTCCAGCAGGATTGGACGGCTGCCGAATGCACATCCGTCGATGGGGTTCGTCTAACGTCTCCAAGAAGCATCACTCATGCCATTGGCGGTACTGTCCTTAACTCGACACGTCCGCGATGAATGTCCTCCCAAATGCGGGACCGAAGTGAAACTCTACGCAATCGATAGAGTACAATATGACGCTACGTACGATTCAAGCTCTCTCGAAAATGAGCTGAATGACAGCTTTCTTATGAATCTTGACGGTGTAGCCTGCCCCGAGCACCACGTCATCATGATGGTCGGCATCGCGCAGCGACGGCAGGTGCTGACTTCTTGCTGATAAACATCGCCTTGAAATCTATATCAAGACGAGCACGGCAAAACAGGGGGTGGCGCGTACAAAGTCGCAGAGAGAAAGCACCACAACGGATTGGGCCTATCTGCCGATGAGCGCCGATATGACCGGGAAGTCCTCTCTTCAGCAAGCTCACAGATGTGAGCTCCGCATGTCGTGAGCCACCCGTCGAGTCTTGCGACGAGAGTTTACACGAGCCGGGAACAATTCTTCGATTCATCATCGGCACCTGCCTGGTATATGTTTGCCCTCAGGCCGCGGTAATATCATGATCGCGATGACAATCTCCTCATGGAGCCTGACCACAACCTATTCACAAGTTCCGAGAGCAGCAGAGTCCCGGGGCTTTTCTTTCCAGGCTGTTGCACGGCGCATCTCCGCGGCATTGTTCAGCGATAGCGGCCCGAACGTAAATCGCATGGGAGGAGGGGCTCTCTACAGCAAATGCTGCTCGGATGATCCGCTCGACAGCAGCTATCGCCTCGACGCGATCACTGTGGCGGCGCTCTTTGGCTTGCGCTGTATAGGTTTCTGATTCCTGGTGGAGCGAGTAACTCGAACCTCAACCAGACCATTATGAGCGGCAGGCTATCGATCGGATTGGTTGATTTTGCTGCAGTTTCGTTCGAGCTCGATCGCTTTCTTTGCGGTTTGTTCACGCCGTTTCTGGTGCGATATTGGTGCGGTTGAATTTCGACCTTCAGTCTGTGGAACAGGAGGTCGGTGGTTCGAGCCCACCCAACTGTACCAAGACTGCGGATAACTCCGCGTTCTCAGCATCATATTGATAGACCAAGAGGATTTACGCTGCCTAAATACAAAAGGCTGCACAAATGGCGTTGCGAATGGTTGCGTTGAATAGGATTGCTGACGGTCGTTGGTTTGCTCGCAAGGTCATCCCCGAAGACGTCCGAGAGGAATACCAGCGGCTCTACGGTCACAAGCGCGAGGCCCATCTCAAGCTGCCAGCCGACACGTCAAGGCACGAGGCCAAGGCCCGTCTCGGGGAATGGGAAGCCGACGTCGAAACGCGCATTGCCACGCTACGGGCCCGACGAAACGGCGAGGGTCAGCCACTTACCAAGCTCAACGCAATCGCTCTCGCCGGCCGGTGGTACCAGTGGTTTGTGAAGCAGCATGAGGAAGACCCCGGCTCTGCCAAGCACTGGCGGGAGTTCAGTGACCACCTTATGTGGAACGTGATCTACCCTGAAGCTCCCGACAGCTACCACCAGGACCCCAAGGCTGACCCTCATTGGGAATGGGCCAAGCAGACGGACGTGCGCGAAGCAGTGAGGGCGCAAGTAGCCGAATTGGCGCGCGTGGCGACGTTCTTGGCCAGCGAAGGTAAGGCGCTCAACTGCACCGGCTATGCGCTGTTCGTGGATGCGGTCTCCGACAACCTCTTACCTGCCGTCCTGCTGCTAGAGAGGCGCGCGAATGGCGACTACTCCCGCGACGACACTCCTGACAGCTTTCCAATATTCACCGATGGGCCGGTGCGTGCCTCAGGTGTGAGTTGTTGGAATTTGTTTGAGGCGTTTGTTAAGGCCACTCAAATTGCCCCGAAGACGGTCACCCGTTGGCGCTCCGTGTTCCTCGAAATGCAACGGGAGTTCTCTGAAGTCGGGGCTGACGGGATTACTGAGGACGCTGCTCGTAGATGGGTACACGGCTTGATCAATAAGGACCGTCAGGCCATCACGGTTCGCGAGGTATGGTTGTCATCCGCTCGCCGCGTGTTCGGCTGGGCTCGTGAGCACAAGCACATTAGGCAAAACCCTTTCAAGGAAGTGCGAGTAGACGTTCCTCGCAAGGCGCAGACACGAGAAGATGGCCGCAGCTTCACAGACGCTGAGGCAAGCATCATTCTCAACGCCAGCTTAGGTTATCAGAAACCCGTCACGCCTGCGGAACGAACTCGCCGCTGGGTACCATGGCTCTGTGCGTATTCGGGAGCAAGGTCAGGCGAAATCACTCAGTTGCGTGGGATCGACATTGAGGACCGAAAAGGTCTCTACGTAATGAAGCTGACGCCCGAGGCTGGCACGATCAAGACAGGCAAGTCGCGCGTTGTACCCATCCACGAACACTTGGTTGCTCAAGGCTTTCTCGAGATGGTCAAGCAGGTAGGAAAAGGCGCGCTGTTCTATAACGACAAGACACCGCAACGCCCCAGTGCTGATCCTCTCAAGCCCTCACGGTCTCGTGCTGACACCGCACGCGCCCATCTGGGGACATGGGTTCGTGAGCTTGGTGTCGATGATCCTGACATCAGTCCCAACCACGCTTGGCGTCACACGTTCAAGCGCATCGCTGACGAGATTGGGATGCCGGAGAAGATGAACGACGCCATAACCGGACATACACAAGCCACCGAAGGCAGAAAATACGGCGCGCCAACTGCCGCCGCGATGGCGGAGGCGTTGAACAAATTCCCGAGATACAAGCTAGATTGATCACCGTTCCAGCACGCCCCCACTCGCGGCACCAAGGCTCCCCGATGACCGTGCAAGGCCGTTCTGGGGCTCACAAGAACCGCGTCGGCTGACGCACTCGGAGCGCACAAGAACGGCGGGGTTTCGGCAGGTCTCAGTTTGACCCAAAGCGGTCCTTGGACGGAGCTAGTCGCTTAGATGAAATGAGCTGAGCGTGTGTCCATCGAGCGACCACGATCGGATGGTTTTATCAAGTGATCGGGTGAAGATGGTATTCCCGTCGGGCGCAAAGGCAACGCCTATAATGGCGGCTGTATGTCCTCTGAGTTCGACGCGCACGTTACCACTCGAAAGGTCTAACAATCTGGCGACCTTATCGAGGCTACCAGTCAGGATCGATTTCCCGTCGGGAGAGAACGCAATGCTTGTCACGGCATCGCCCTGCCCTTGGAAAGACCTTAAGACCTGGCCCGTGTGAGCATCCCAAACTCTCGCGCTTCCATCGGTATGGCCTGTTGCAATTCTGGCTCCATCTGGACTGATGGCGAGAGAGGCGCCGTCACTCCCATTGCTCAGTATTGCAGTCAGTTGGGTGGGAAGCGTCGCCGTGCCTTCTTTCAAGGCTTGTAGCGCTTGGGGACTAAGCTTCGTTGGCGCGTTAGCATTCAGCAAGTCGGCCGCCCAGCTCCTTAGGGAAGGTTCGACCTTATCCTTTGGCTCCTTCAAGATTGACACCGAAAGCTTGACGTATTCCTGACTTGCCGTTTGCGTTGAAAGCGAACTCTGAACGAACCAACCGACAACCGCTAGAACGATTGGAATTGCAATCAATGACAGAACCTTCGCGATTGCTTCTGTCTGCTCCCAACGTTTGGCCGTGTCGCCCGTCAACGCCGTTGGCGTGACCGAAACGCCAATTGGCTCTGCCATCGCTCACTCCCAGTCTGGAACTCGTAAGGTGACAGATAGGGAAGCTTCGCTCAAGAGTTCCGCTCAGGGTCCATACCGGCGTTCTCGGTCAACTCGCCCCTATGTCCGACATCTATGCTAAGCGGACTTGTCACGTCACACGGAAAGGCCGCACCTAAGCCTCCGAATGGGAAACCTCGGTGCGGCCAGTGCTATCAGGCGGCCTTCACGAGGAAGCTCTTGGAGCCACGGCCAACACCCGGAATGTACTTCACGCCCAGCTCCATGAGTGCCTGTGTTGTCGGGTGGTCGGCCTTGTTCAAGGTCTCACGCAACTTCTTCACGCTGCTGAGCTGCAGAGCGTGCTGAATGACGGATAGGGAAACAATGCCTACAGCGGCGTTGCGCATGTAGTTTATCAGCCGGATGTGAGAGCTTCCCGCTCGAGGTCTTTTCTCCTTCTCGGCGTCGAGAGCGAAGTCCCATGGCCTTACGTCGATCCCCGGCATGTCTGCTTTGATATCGTCGAGAACTGCGTCACCCATTACGTCCTGAGGCAGCACGATGAAGATGTCTGCTGGTGGGCAATGACCTTCAGCATCAATGACATGTCGGCAGCAGATGCGATTTATGGCTTGGATGACCGACGCCGACATCTGGCGTTGCTCCATCTCCTTCCGCACGTTCTTGAACTGCTTCCACTCCGGCGATTGAAGCCACTGGTCGTCCTGAGCCCCCTGCAGGGCACAGAACATGTTGGTAGCCCACGTCTGCGGGAGGTAGGGTAACCCAAGGATTACCGCTGCGTTGCAGTCCTGCCACGTGTTGCGGCCATCCACCGCGCCCCAGTGTCCCACTGAACAATCCCTAAAGTTCAGTTTTTCAACCCAGTTTTTGGTGCCCTCGGACTTCCTTGTGATTACTTCTTCAACATCTTTGTGTACGCACAGAAACACCGAGCGTTCCGGTCCCATGGCCTCTTCGAGACCCTTCTTGATGCGAGGCATCCGCTCTCTGATGCGTTCGGCCATGGTATTCTTTCCAATCCCGGCACCGCGCGCGACGTGAAGCCTAACGCTGCTGTAATCACGGGCATGCCCCGGAACCACAGGACGCTCATGTTTCTCTTCGAAAAGGTCCCACAGAAAATTCGCCCGAGCCGTCGCATCGAGCACCACAGGTCCCGGCGCGTTCAAGGGCACGGCCAGAGCCGCCGAGTTGATTGAGTGCCATTTCCCAGACTTTGCGTAGTACGCGAACTGCTCCAAGCAAGACTGACAGGCCATGATGGTTTCTCCGACACGCTCCGCCAACCTGGTGCGGTCCTTGGTGCTACTGCGGGCGTACACGATCCGATCATAAGGCAGTGCGTTCATGGCAGAGAGAAGTGGTGCGAAGTCTGGAACGGCGGTTGCACAGCCCTCTTGCCATATCATCGACATCGCACATTCCATGTCATCAGCATCTGCGTATTCCTGAAGCACTCGACGCACCTGTTCAAGAAGCGCTACCTGATGAGGCAACGCCGACCGCACTTCAGTCGGGATCAGGCCTATGACAAATTCGAGGTTGTCCATGGTGGCACTGCTCTCATCCACCACGTTAGCAAGCGCTTCGTCTATGATGGTGAGGAGGCGATCACCGCCGCGCCAAGACACCAGACGATCCCAAGGCTTCCAGTCCAGGCTCTTGGTGTCCCTCTTGGCGTTGATAAAGGCTTGATGCGTGATCACGATAACGTCGCTCTCGTGTAGCTGCTCAGGCGTCGCATAGCTGCCGGAATGATGCACAACAGCGACCGCACGGCCTGCCAAGGTGTTGATGGTGTCCCGTATGTTGTCAGCGTCTTCCTTCAGCCGGGTAACGATGAGCATGCCTACGGGACGCAATGCACCCTCGGTGTCTCGGTTGAACTCGGCTTGCATGGCTGCGTACACGCAGGTCCCTTGGGTCTTGCCTGTACCCGTCGGTGGTTGCAGGATGCGCCATGGTGATTGAACACCAGAGGCAGCTTCGACAGTGGCAATCTGGAAGTTCTCTCCCATGATACGCCATAGAGTAAACAAGGCCGATGATGAGTGCTGACCAAGCCCTTCAGGGCGGGGCACGGTCCAGTGCCGGTGCATTCGCTGAGAAAACTCATGAGGGCACACGAGGGCGAGAGCATGCTGCTCCCGGAGAGCGGTGGTATCGTTCATTATGTGGTGTTCCTGGTAGGGACACGACAAGCCGATAGGTATTCCTGAGAACACCAGCGGTGGGCTTGTGAGTGAGGTTGGGAAAAGTGGTTGGTCGAACCGACCAGCCGGGAAGGAGCCCCTGAAGCCTCTAAAGGAAGCTGCTGGAGCGAGGTGAGCTGCACCCGGTTCTGTTGACACCGGCTTAAGCTAATCCGACCTTCCGTTCGAACTCCATAGGGCTCAGATATCCGATCGTCGAATGCCTTCGCTTCGGATTGTAGAAGCGCTCGATGTAGTCGAACACGTCGGCCTTGGCCTCGTTGCGTGACCGGTACACTTTGCGCGCTGTTCGCTCGGTCTTCAAGGACGAGAAGAAGCTCTCCATTGCAGCGTTGTCCCAGACATTGCCTGACCGGCTCATCGAGCAGACCACGCCGTGATCGGCCATCAGCCTCTGGAACTGTTCGCTGGTGTATTGGGCGGATTCAAACGGTCGTCGCAACACCAGTTACTTTCACTCATAACAGAAGATCGTCAAGCGCCTCCGCCGGCGTTTTCCAACCTAGTGTTTTCCGCGGTCGGGCATTGAGGGCCGCTGCCACAGCGGATATCTCCTCGGCGCTGTGGATGCTCAGGTCCGTGCCTTTCGGGAAGTACTGCCGCAGCAACCCGTTGGTGTTCTCGTTAGTGCCGCGCTGCCATGGGCTTTGCGGGTCGCAGAAGTAGACCTGGATACCCGCATCGATCTTGAGACGATCGTGCTGAGCCATTTCGGCTCCCTGATCCCAGGTTAGCGAACGGCGCAGCTCTTCGGGCAAAGTGATGATGGTGCGCGTGATCGCGTCGCGCACGGCTTCGGCCCCATGTCCCGCAAGGGCTGGTCCGTTTTTCACGCGCGGAGCTTCGCCATGCCCCGCCAACCGTGGAAGGTGCAAGAGCATCGTAAAGCGCGTCGTGCGCTCGACTAGCGTGCCGATTGCTGAGCTGCCAACACCGAGGATGAGGTCTCCCTCCCAATGTCCCGGCACTGCTCGATCGGCAGCTTCAGCAGGGCGCTCGCTGATCATGATCTCCGGCGAGACAAAGCCCTTGCCTCGCCTGCGTACGCGCGCTCTGGGCATCCGTAACACACGCCCTGTTCGCAAGCAGGCCGTCAGCTCGCGGCGTAGCGCGCCACGGCCCTGAACGAAGAGGGCTTGATAGATAGCTTCGTGGCTGATGCGCATCGTCTTGTCGTCCGGGAAGTCGATCGGCAAGCGTCGGGCAATCTGCTCAGGGCTCCAGGCTTTGGCCCATCGCCGATCCTTGCGCGGGCCATGCCGCCGCCCCTTCCACGGAACGGCGGGACCAGGAACGGGAGCGCCGGTCGGGGCTACGACGCCGCCAGCAAGTCTTTCCTCCACATAAGTGCGCAAGGTTGCATTGAGCGCAAGCTTGGTCGGCTTAGGCCGGCGGGCGGATCGATCCGCATGCCATTGGGCAGTTATTGCCCGATACCCCAACCCGCCGCCGCGAGTGGCCGCGTTGCGCCGCAGTTCACGGGAGACTGTCGAAGCAGCCCGCCCCAGGCGACGTCCAATCTCCTGTATGGAATGGCCCTGCACCTTGAGAAGTGCGATCTCCTCGCGCTCATTCAACGAGAGATACCGCCCGGAGAGAGCCTTTGCCGAAGATCTGAACATCGCTGGTGGCATGCCGCCCGCCTTTCGGAATAATCTGCTTCCGACAGGTTGTGACAATCCGGCTTCGAGTGCAGCATCTTCGCTGCTTAACCCAGCGGCAATCGCCCGCCAAAATTTATTCTGTTCATCGCGCCCCGCAACAGAGGGCCGTCCTGGCGACGGCAATGGGGCTCGTCCTGACCGCGCCGATCTGCGCCTTACAACGTTCATCGCAACCTCCAAACTCCTGGTGTTGCGACGACCGTTTGAATCCGCCTTGGCTGCCGCGATCGGAATGATGCAACAGCGCGTCCGGCTTGCCTCGTCGCCAGATCGCCATCACCAGGGCATCGGTGACGAGCTGTGCCGTCATTGCTGTACTCATTGACCAGCCGACCACCCGCCGCGAGAACAGATCAACGACTGCGGCCACATAGAGCCAACCCTCCGCCGTCCAAACATAGGTGAAGTCAGCGATCCATTTGCGATTGGGAGCGGGCGCTTCGAAGGAGCGGTCGAGCACGTTGGGAGCGACGGCGGCGATCTGCCGCTCACCCAGATCGGGCGGCAGTCGACGCCGTCGTGGGCGTGCTTTAAGGGCCTGCAGCCGCATCAACCGTTCGATCCGGTGCAGCCCGCAAGATATCCCTTCGGCCAGCAGGTCGTGCCACACCCGCCTGGCGCCATAGGTCCGGTCGCTGGCCAGGAAGCTGGCTCGAACCTTCGCGCCAAGCTCTTCTTCGGTCCGGCTGCGTTCACTGCGCGGCCGTGTCAGCCAGGCATAGAAGCCACCCCGCGAGACACCGAGCGCCTCGCACAACCATTCCGCCGGCCAGATCCTTCGGTGCTTCGCAACGAAACCGAACTTCACGTCGATTCCTTCGCGAAGTAGGCCGCGGCTTTTTTTAGGATGTCCCGTTCGGCTTTAAGCTTGATGACCTCGCGCTTCAGCTGCGCGATCTCCAGTTGCTCTGGCTTCATCTGACCGTGGCCAGGGAATGCATGTTGCGGATCGTCCGCAAGCTGCTTCACCCAACTGCGCAACTGTGTCGGATGAATACCAAGGTCTTTGGACGCCTGCGCATACGACACGCCGCGCTGCTTGATCAGCCGCACGGCCTCAAGCTTGAACTCCCGCGTAAACTGCCTTCTCTCCATGACGCACCTCCTGCTCCATAAAACACCTAACTTGGTGTCTTCGGAACCGGGTGCAGCTCAAACAGTGCGCGATCCATTCGTCTCCCCCCCCCGTCTAAATGCAATTAGACAACGACGAGAAGTGTAGCACCGCGCGGCCATTTGTTAACGAATTTCGCTCGGAAAGGCGGCTTCACTCTCCGGTTGTCCCATACGTTACGCGTTGGGAACTGTTTGACTTTCTCAGTTCGAGGAACATGAGGTCTCTTGTTGTCCCATCGCGGCCCATTGCTACACCAGCGCTCGTGTCCGCGCCTGACTTCTAAGCAGACGTTCCCCAACGAAGCGGGCCGCACCTGGGGCTTCCTATGGATAACCTTGGTGCGGCCCTTGGCTGTTAGGCGGCCTTCACGAGGAAGCTCTTGGCTCCCCTCCCTTTTCCTTCCGAACCATACGTGACCCCCAGCTGCTTGAGCTTCAAGGTGGTGGGGTGGTTCTCGTCACGTAAGGCCTTCTGGAGGTCTTTCCGCTGGTAAGGCTTGAGGCCAAACTCGCGGCCGATGAGGCTCATGGAGGTCCTTCCGGGGCTTCGGTTTGACATGAAGATCACCAGTCGTTCGGCGGGCAGAACACGGCGGTCCATACGTATCTTGGGGCCATCGAGTTCAAAGTCCCAATCTCGCACTGAGACGTGGGGCAGCTCTTGACGGATGTACTCGAGGATTTCCGGGCCCCGCGCGCCGCTCGGTAGCACGATGAATACGTCCGTGGGAGCGCACCGGCCTTGCTCGTCAATGACCTTGCGAAGCCGTACCCGTCCCATCGCCTGTATGATCGATGTCGCGAGATGTCTGCGCTGCAGCAGCTCACGGACGTTGGTGTGTTCCTTCCAGCACGGGTTCTCGTGCCAGTCGTCATCCTGGACGCCTTTGAACGCAAAGAAGACATTGGTGCCCCAGATGCGATCCCTGAACGGTAGCCCGAAGATGACCGCCGTTTCAAAGTCCTTGTAATCGTTGCTGCCATCGATTGCGCCCCAATGCGCTGAAGCCACTTCGGTTACCCCAAGGTCCGCCTGGGTGGGCACCAGATGCTCAACGTGCTTGTGGACGCAGAAAAGGACTTTGCGGTCTTCCGATAGCCGTTCAGCAAGATTTGCCTGTAACTGTGGAAATCGCTTTGTTGCCAGCTCCTCCATTTTCGTCTTGCCGATGCTTGCGGTGCGGGCGACGTGAAGAGTTACGTTGCTGTAGTCACGAACACCGGGAGGCGTCGGAATGATGTCGGCACGGTCTTCCATGAGCTGGTACATCAGATCGACACCGGCCGTTGCGTCGAGGACCACTGGCCCCGGAAGCTCCAGCGGGACCGCGAGGGCCGCAGAATTTAGCGAGTGCTGGTTGCCCGTGAGCGTCATCAAGGCATACTGATCTAACAGCGCTTCAGCGGCACCGAGTACCTTGTCGTACCGCATAGCGAGACGTTGACGCTCCTTCTCGTCGTCCCTGCCGATTTGCTTGTCATACCTGAGCTGACGCATAGCGCCTTTCAGCGCGGTTAGGTCCGCCGATACCGGAGCCTCACCCTCTACCCATGCCAGCGAAGTGCCGACCTCGAACCCATCATTGAGGCCCGCATGAACCAGCATACTCTCCCGCAGGGTCTCTAAGACTTCCACCTCTTTCGTGTGAGCTAGGGCGCATCAGACGGCGCCTTTCTCATGTAAGGCCGGTACTTCGGCTCCTGAGTTGTTGAAATCATTGAGGTCGAGGCTGAAAACCAATATTTCTTCAATGATTTGGCATCATGGCCAAAGGGGCAGGATTGGCAGATGCGCTTACGCCAATATACTCAGCGGCCTGCATGCGTGACGGTCCGCGCGGCGGCAATGATGTAGGCAGATCGCTTTGACGTTGAGGTCGGAGACTAGCTTCGTTCATTACTTCAGTCCCGAATACAAAATTGCAAAACCTGTTCGGTCTATTGCGGACGATTCAGTTTTGGTTCTACGGCCAAGCCGATCTCACTTCGGCTGCGTACCATCATTAAAGAGTTCCGCTAGAGACCAGAGAGTGAGCATTCCAAATGACCTCATTTGTACAAAGTCTATTTGCGGATCGGGTGAATCCATCGGCTCGTCATCGATGGTCCGATAGTAATGGATCGTCTCCGCCAAATCGGGCTCGAACGAACCCTCAGGTGTGCGTTCGAGTCTTAATCGTTGCAGTCGATCTAGGGGCGTAGAGATCAACTTTGATATTGATGTGATAGGGATATTCGCCGCGCTGAGGGATGATCCCGTTGCTATTTGGCAGCAGCGCGCCTTTCGACAAATGGTCGATTATCCACGAAAGAGCTTCCAACAATGAGTGTCCATCAGAAAGGCCGCACAACGCCTATTGTCAGCCAGCTGCCAAATGTTGCCCTTCAACAGATCTACGGCATGCAGGTTCGCATAGGATTCGTAGTTGGCGATGCTCATTGCCGGTCCGGATATCGGCGTGGCGGCGACGGCAATGAGAAGAGCGGCTGCATCACTTGGTGACGCAGTTGCCGATCAGCCGCGATCTGAGATCTTCCGCTGCCCGTTGATATTCCCGAAGATAATCGCGTAACGACGGGTTGATGAACGAAACGGTGGTCGAGCTGATAGCGAGAATCCGCTTTCCATTATCTTCAATGCCTCTTCAAAGTCCTTCGGGCCCGCCCCAATCCTGAACTGCCCGCACATTGCTGCGTGGGTCGCGTCGAAAACCAGTCTGAGGTCGGAGATCCGAGACCCTAATTCGCTGCAGAAGAAAAGGCCGATCAAAAGGTGCCGGCATTTGTCTGGGATATTTTTGAACGGCTTTTCCCAAAGGTCGTTTGGGGATCGAGGCTGGAAATGCAGAAGTCGGGATATCCCGCTACGCTGACGGCCTCGGTGTTCAGGGTGTCAGTAATGGCGCGAATGGTTCTTGGATTGTAGTTCTTGTGATCAATGATTGAAGCTAGCGTTTCGTGATCGATAAGCGCCCCGAGATACTCTTCACCGAGATCCGATGTCGCGAGGTGATTGTAGAGGATGTGCGCCTTGATGCGCCTTGTGTACTTGCCGAACCGAGATGGTCCGCAGCCTCTTTTCGATCCGGCTCGTCCACACCATTCAGGTCGACCGCCCCGTACCCGGTCGCCGTTCCAGGCGCCGCTGCCGAATCCTTGGTATGGGACGACCTGGGGCCGCCCGGCGCCCGGACGGGTCAGCCGTCGCGATGAGACCCACCGCCGAATTCGCCGAACGCGGCGCCGCCCCGCACAGGTCAGCGTCCGGGCGAGAATCGACGAGAGGAGGGAAGCACGCCTGCCCCCCAGACGCCTCCAAATCGCCTGAGGTTGATGGCCTGCCGGGCCGATCCGGTGGTACACAGCGGCGGTCACAAAACTCGACCCGTTTTTTTGCATCCTTGTTTTTAGGCGGTTTTAGTGTATTCGCGGGATCGGGGGAGGGAGTCCCACTCTCTCCGCCACCGATTTTCAGTGGCGAAAAAATCCTTCAAAGTCAGAGGTTTCGTGAACCGATGGCTTTTTGCGGTGGAGCACTACGGTGTAGCACTCTCCACCATGATTTTATGACATTCTCGACTCGAAAGTCCGGGCGACAGAGGCGATCGGCGCTGAATCCTCGCGCAGCCGCTGGATCGACGCTCGCGTCGTTTGGAGAGCGCAAGGAGCGTACCGTGAGGGCCGACGGCGAGGGGGTTTCAGGTGCTCGACGGCAAAGAGGGCGCGCCCTCACGGGTCAATTTCACTCCGTTCCCACCAGAGAGGGCTTGTCCGCCTCGCGAGTCATTGCTTCCCGTGCACGTCGTCCGCGGCTGCGCGCAACCTGCTGGGCCCGAGAAAGCCGTCCTGCCCGACGCGCGCCTCGCTCCGGGATAGCCGCTCTCCGATTGATGGAACGGTATTGCGTTTCGTCACGAAAATCCAAGAGCAGTTCTGCGCCGCAGGCAGCACTGAGCCGCTTTCTTGCAACCTTGAGACTGGCATGAGATGCCTATCGCGCAGCGGTCGACAAGCGAAATGTCCTTGCGCAGGAACAGCCAGCGCAACCTGATGATCAGCGAGACCAAATGGCGCTCAAAAGACACTCCACTTTGCTCCGGGAAAATACATTTCGCCCCAATCAGCCCGTTGTAGTGAAAGAACTAAAGAGCTCTTGTTGAAACAAGAGCCCTGATCGGGTGGTCGAACCGGCGGCAGCTTATGATTCGCTTCCGTGAATTAAGTCGCCGCCTGCGCGATAGAGTTTCCGATTCTCACTAGGCAATTCGCTTGGACCTGGCCCACATACTTGCAAGTCTCGGTGGCCAACATGAAGAAGGATCTACACGAGGCCTCCACAGCCGGGAATTGGTGCGAAAAACTCTAGCCAAAATCGTCACACTCGGCTGCCGCCCCTGATCGATGAGCTGTCCCTGGTTAAGGGTGACGGTCGCATCGCCGCGCGCATGAAAAGCCTCGCCAGGGTCGATCTCCTCATCCTTGATGGTGTGAACGGCCTCACCTCAACGGCATCATAGTGCCAAGGCGTGGCCGCCAGAGCGCCACAAAGAAGGAAGACCGTCCGCGACGAAGTTTACGTTGATCCGCCACAACGTCAGGCCGCCGTAGCTCGCGATCGCCGAGCTCGGGGATCTTCATACACAGCCCTGTCTGCCAATCCGTAGCGATCAGAGATGCAAGCTGTGCTTATGACGTAGGGGCGATCGCCAGATCCACAGCACGGAGGCCGCGCCCAGCACGCTGCTGGCCAATAGCGTAGTGCGCAGGCCAGGCCCGGCGCCGACCACACCGCCAAGCAGTGCACCTAGTGGTGCAAGCCCCCACACTACGCTTCGGATGCTCGCGTTGACACGACCCTGCACCCGGTCCGGAGCTAGCGCGTATCGAACGAGGACCTGGTGTACGTTGTAGATCTCCTGACCGAACCACAGCACGAACTGCGAAAGCGCCACGCACACGATTGCCGCCCATCGCGGCTGCGTGAGAAGCGCTGTCAGAGTCATGCCTGCGGCGCTGAGCGCCAGGGCGACCATCAACACAGGCCCAAGGCCTATCGTGCGGCCGGCCCACGATGCGGTGAGCGCACCCACCACACCACCGAGGGCGCCGATGCTGAGTACTACCCCTGTCGTCCAGCCGTCCAAAGCTAGATGCTTCGTCAAATAGAGCAGAAAGACAGCGGAGTAAGCGTTGTAGCAGAAGATGAAGCTGCCGGTGGCCAACGTGACAGCACGCAGAATTGGGTTGCCAAACACCGTCGTCAGTCCTTCCGTGATCTGACCGAGTACCGAACCTGATCCAGCGGGCGGTGGCTCAGCCGCCCGCATTGGCACCAGTAGCAGCAACGCGGTCGCGAGCACGAAAGAGGCCGAGTCGGCGAGAATTGCGAACGGCGCGGAGAACGCGCTGACTAGCCAGCCTGCGAGGAATGGACCGACTGCCACAACGCCAGATCTGCTGAGCTGCCAGGAACTCTGCGCCCTGACGAGTCGAGCCCGATCCACGACCGTCGGCACACATGCCAAATAGGCCAAGTCGGCGATAACTGCGGCCGTCCCGACAAGCGTGGTCGCCATATATAGCAGGAACATTCCGAGTTGCCCAAGGCTGGCGAGAATCGGAATCGTTGCGAGCGTTACCGCCATCACCAAATTAGCGGTCAGCAGGATGCATCGGTGTGGGAGGCGGTCCACGAGCACCCCGGCGAACAGGCCGATCATCAGGTTCGGCGCCCGGCCGCAGGCAAGCAGTAGCCCGGTCTGTGCCGGGCCGGCCTCCAGCAGAGTGATTGCTGTCAGCGGTAGCGCCAGCACGGTCACTTCGGAACCCAATTCCGACACCGTACGCCCGGCGAGCAGTGCCAAATAGCTGCGTGGCAATCCACGAGCTGTTGTGGAGATCTCAGCGGGATTCACGCGTCGATGACCAGGCTCGAGGCCGACAAATAGCCCAATCGGGCCAATTCACTGCCGGCGATGCCCTCGAACTCCGCGATCTGCGCGGGCGTCAAATCCTGCGTGTGGCGACCAAGGCGACCGGCGTGCAAAGGCTTGCCCGTGGACTCGGCCGCCGGGTGGCCGTAGGGCCGTTCGAACAATGCGTGCTCACATTCGGCGTGTCGCAGCACGGCCCCGTCCCAGGGCAAGTGCAAGTGATTCAGAACTCGCATAAGGCTGGAGCGGGGACTCGTCACCAGATCTTCATAGCGAACCTCAAGATAGCGCTCTGGCGGCGCGAGGCGATGCGGCTGAAATACAATCTCGCGCCAGCCGTGCGCGGCTTCAGCTACGGTCCGGTAACCCCACTCCGGTACGGTTCTCAAATGCGAGGCCGCTAGGTCGCGACCATCGCGTACGATGTGCACGAAATGCGCATCTGGCCACAGACCAGCGAAGACGTCGATTTGGGCGATCTTGCGTTGCAGCTTCAGGCCCCATCGCTTGGCTCCGGTTTGCGCTCTGCGGAACTCACCAATCTCGTTGATCAGACTGCATCTGTCGGTGAACGAAACGATGTCGCTCGCTAACTCCTTCATCACGTTCGTGACGAGTCTACGCACGTCGTCGAAGTTCAAGCCGAACCGCAGGCATTGCACTACGAAGTGCGCGCCGTCATACCAGAACGGGTCGATTGCGCTTTTGACAATGCCGGTGACCCGTGGGTCATTAGCAGCGAGCAAGTCGGTCGCGTCCAGGACATGCGGGCCGAGGTTCGGCGGTTCTAGGAAATCGATCTCCGGCCCAACGACCAGATCGCGATGCGAATCCAGCACGACGCTCAGCAAGGTCGTGCCGGACCGGTTATCGCCCCCGAGCAGAACCGGCGAGGTGGAGAACGCGGCGGCCTCGAGCATGGCGGTGTCCCCTATTCGACTTCTCGTGTTCATGGATGGCTCGGCTCGGTGAACCAACGCCGGACCGAATCCGCGGTTGCGAGGAAGTGATCACCGGCAAACCGCACCGCCGCGGTCATCAGGTCCGTATCGCGGCCAGTACTCTCTAGTCGAACCAGAGCCGCCGGCAACGCCTGCCCGGCGGCTTCAATCGCGGCCTGCACGTCTGCATCGGACAGCGCGGCAGACGGCATGAAACGGCCACCGTACTGCATAAGGAAGCCGCGCGACCACATCTCCTGGAAGAACGCGAAACCAAGATCGGCGTTGGCAAACACGACGTCGAACATCGTGGGCCATGCGAACGCGCGAGCCCGCACCTGTTGGCTAGCGAAGACCCCGTTGAGACCGTTGATAATTTGCATGCCAACCTGTCGCATCCGGGCGAGCGCGGCGCCGTTGCGCAGGGCATCCAGGGTGCTCAGCGCTGCCGCAAATGGGGTGATCTCGCGTTGATAGGTGTTGCCCAGGTAGGTCTTCTCGGCGGCGTTGAGCACCTCCGCTCGCCCTGCGATCGCCGAAAGTGCCATGCCGTTGGCCAGTCCCTTGCTAAGTGTGATCAGGTCGGGTGCAAGCCCGACCGCGGTGTGATAGCCGCCGAGGCCGTAGCGGAATCCTGTCATAACCTCGTCCAGGATAAGCAGGGCGCCGCGCCGGTGGACGAGATTTTGCAATTCCCGGTGATATTCGGGTGGGAAGTGACCTCGGCTGTGATGATTACCGCGGCGACGCGCTGCTCACCGGAAAGTTTCTCGAATAGGTCGAGATCGTAGCGGAAGTCGACACTGTCCCGGTCCCGTTCGGGGTAGCCCCATCGCGGGACGGTCCTGCAATTGCCAGTCGTGCCAACCGTGATACCCGCTGGTAAGCACCAGATTCGTACCCATGTGCGCGCGAGCTAGGCGGATTGCGGCGGTCGTAGCGCAGGAGCGGGTGCGGAAAAACAACGAGCGTTGCGCTCGTGGGAATATCTCCGCGAGCCGTTCGGCCAGCTCGATCCGGTGCACGGACAATGGCCCGGGCAGGATGCCGCCGGTGCGGCGCAGCTCTGAGACGACATGATCGACGACCGGTTCATATCCGGCTCCGAGCGGTGCAGCTCCACCACAGGAGGTGAGATCCACGTATCGTCTTCCGTCGACATCCCAGACATGCGCGCCGGAGGCACGGCTCATCACGAGGGGAAAACGCCGATTGAGATCCCATTTCTCTGACGCGGTAACCCGTAAGGCACGGCGCAGTGCCGATTTGTGCGTATCCGTCACCGCCAACGTGGCATGGGGCGTGCTGAGCATAAGAATTCTCCGGTCTCAGCCGATCAGGCCAGTTGCGTGATGATTCTGCGCGCGATCCGCAGCGCATTCGCCTGAATGGTGAAGGTCGGGTTGACCCCTCCGGGATACGGGAAGAACCCGCCGTCCGCGACGTAGAGATTGTCGATGTCGTGCACGCGACCCCAGCGGTCGACCACGGACTCCCTTGGATCATTCCCCGCTCGACAGCCACCATGCAGATGACCGCTACCGAACTGATACATGGACTCCTCGTAAGCGATCTTTTTCACGCCCGCCGCAGCAAGCAGGTCCGACGCGCGCCGGGACAAATAACCTAATCGCCGCTTGTCCAGTGAATGAGTCCGGTATTCGAGAATGATGTTGGACAAGCCTAGCTGATCGTGACTGTTAGCTAGTCGAACCGCGTTGCTGCGCATAGGTTGGTCGGCCGCTAGGAAATGCACTCTCAGCGTGACGTTTCGGCCACGGACCTCCCGCTGTGCCGGACTAGCTTCGTAAATAAGTCCGCCTAGCCCGGAGGGTGCCTCGGCGTCGAGGTAATGATCGGTCATTGCAACGGTTGAGAACGGCCCGCCGGGCGGATGCGAAGGCACGCGGTCGATCGTGACGGTGCCAGACACGTAGCCGCTGACCTTGAAGCAGATGCCGCGCCCGAGCATGCCACTGGCGTTGCCGATGCCGTTAGGCGCCGCTCGCTGCGCTGAGCGTAGCAACAAGGCGGCAGATTGAATCGCATTGCCAGCGAGCACCACGCAGCGGGCGCGGACCCGGGCGCGGTGCCGAGTGAGCACGTCCAGCCATTCCACGGAGTCCGCGCGGCCAAGGCTACCAAGCGCGATATGTACAGCTTTGCTGCCAGGGGCGATCGACAGCGCGCCCGGCGGCAGGGAGACGTCAGTGAACGAGGACCGCGCATCGGCCCGCGCGCCGCTTGGACAGAGGTGTTCGTTACAGGGGCCGCAGCGGTCACAAGCCGCGTGGCCGCGGTACGGGATAGAATTGATTGCCAGCGGGGTGGGAAATGGCAGCCGGCCGAGACGTCCGCCCGCAGTCGCGATCAGTTCGCCCTGCAAGCTATATCTGTGCGGCGGCAGCACGGCGGGATCGCTGGGGGGCTCGAGCGGATCGGCACCAGCTAGTCTAGCTATCCCGATCCGCTGTTCGAGCTCCTCGTAGTAGGGACGTAGTATATCGTAATCGACAGGCCAGACCGGATCGAGCGCGTCCGCGGCGACATGCGCTCTCGCGTCGAAATCGACGGTGCGATAGCGGAATGCGATGCCTGCGTACAATGTCAACCCACCGCCGAGCGCCGAGACTGTCCAGGGTCGACCCAACGGCCTCAATGTACCGGTAGGAGCGCGCGCCAGGGCGGCATCATCGACGCCGTTTCGAACCGTTGCCAGTGAGGCACCGGCGGGAAGCGTCCGGCCTGCTTCGAGGACGAGCACCCGGAATCCTTTTCGGGCGATCTCGTGGGCGACGATTGAGCCACTGGCGCCACTGCCAACTACACATACGTCAACGGACTTGGACGTCATTGTCCCACCTGTCGCAAGAGATAGCTGCTAGAAAGGCTGCTTGTGCTGGGGGATGATCGCAAATGGCGGACCCTGCATGGTCGGGGGTGTCGCCAGACGTGTCCCATCAAAGCTCATGTAATCGTACTCGAATTTCAAGGACCAAGCAGGCGTGAGCGCTTGCTCAATGCCGGCTCCGACGGTCCAACCGAAACGGCCGTAATCGAATTGCGTGACGTGCCGCGGAAAGCCGGCAAAGCTTTCATCCCAGAATTCGTTGTTGTTGGCGATCTCGCCGCGATTGTTTTGCCAGGCCACCCCTGCCTTGACGTAGCCCAGCGTGCGGCCCTGCGGGCCAAACGCGTAGCCGACACGAGCGGTCCCTGAGACAAAGACGTTTGGACCTGCTTTGCAGGTAGCAATCACGACATTGCCTGAGAAGGCAAGGCAGCTGTTCGTGCCATCGGAGACAGCATGGCTCGCGTCTAACTCGGCGCCGAACACCCAGCCATTCGTCTGCCAATTGTAGCCGATCTGTCCTCCGGCCAGAAACACAGGCGTGTTGACGATGTCGCCATAAATTGATGGACCGTAGGGGTCACTGAAGGAAGTGCGGCCATGGCCGCCGCCGCCGTGCACGCCGATATATCCTCCAGTCCAGCTCCACAGAGCCACTTTCATGGCCGGATGGAGATCCGCTGAATGGGCGGCGCCAGATGCGACGAGTGCAAATGCTGCTGCGCCCCAAAAAAGAACTCCAGATCCCATATCACCACTCAACAAACGACGATCTTCAATGCAGCTCGAGGCGTGCGTTGTGTTATCGCTTCTACGCCGCGTGTGGTGTGCAGGATCCGGGCCAGCGCGCGCTATGCACATTCCGGGTTTTTTTGTCGCGATGTCATCTTTCCGACAAGACCCGTTGTGATCGAAACAAGCCGTGCGTCTTTGGTGAAACACAACGCATGCTGTACGCGGCACCGCCGATCGACCGTTCCAGCCAACGCTCTTGCAAAAGGCGGTGATTGCTTCAATCTTCTTGCACCCGCGCGGTGAAATAGCAGTCCAAGAAAGTTCAGCTGAGATACATCAAATCGCAGCTGAATTGCTGGACATATAAACACCGATCGCAAACGCTATCTGGGCCGCGTGATCACAGCAGCAGGCTATGTCAGCTGGGAGGAGTTCATGGCCGACCAGGGGCGACTGGCAGATAACGTCTGCCGCTATGAGGCGGGACACTCTGACGTTCCGCGCAAGGGGCAGCTCTGTTACAACGAATTGCGATCTGCGGCCGTTGCGGACGGCGCATGAGCATGCGCTACACGGGCCCGAATGCCGATCATCCGGTCTATTGCTGCCGTTTAGATCGGGATCAGCAAGGCAGTGCACTTTGCCAGGAAGTCCGGACCTTTGGCGGTTGACCCGCTGGTTGAGCCGGTGGTCCTCGATGCCCTGGTGCCGGATCAGATTGAGATCGCACTCGCGGCGGCGGGCCAACTGGAGCAGGAGAGCCGTCAGCTCGGGCGCCAGGCGCTTCGGGTGGAGCGCGCCCGCTACGAGGCCGAGCGCGATCGGCGTCAGTATGACGCCGTAGAGCCCGAGAACCGTCTTGTGGCGCGCTCGCTTGAGCGGGTTTGGGAAGAGAAGCTGCGTGTCGTCGAGACGGTCGAGTAGCAGGATCGGTCATCCCCTCCGGAAGCGGCCAACTTGACCCAGCAGAGCGGGCGCGGCTCAGATAGCCGTACACAGCGCCGTTGCTGCCGACGCTCCGTGCGAAGGCCCGCTCCGGTGCGCCTTGAACATCCTTCAACCGAAGGACTTCCTTGATCCGGCGCATCGACAATCTCTCCGGTAGGCATTGGGCTTCCTCGTTAACGACGAGGTCATCCCTAAGCCGTAGAGTTGTCGGCCGAAGCGGCGCAAGCCTCCGAAAACCTTGCTCACGATCCCGCGAAATCGTTGCTCACGATCGTCTGAAACCTCTGCTCACCATCCCCTGAAATCCGCGCTCACGATCCTGCGAAACGCGCACGCATTGGATTTGGCTCGCGCCGATAAAGACCAGATGCTCCTGCGTTCCGAATGGCACTATCAGCGCTTCCAAGAGGAGGCGCTCAGTTGGCCAAGAACCAATCCGGGATGAAGAACGTGGCCGCGCGCATGGAGCACTGCCAGCTGGCTATTTGCCCCCCGGTGACGCCGCTAAAGAAGCCGGCAAAGACCGGTCAGCCGAAAATCTCCAAAAATCGCAAGCTGGCGCTAGGATTTCAGTTGCGGTCTCCCGCTGAGAAAGCGGTGACATACGACACACCCGAGCGCTTACTTGTGACTTATTTCGCCGCCGGCTTCATCATCGCTTCGACTTCTGCGCGAAAAGCCTGGCCCGATGCATCACGCGAGTAGAACATGAGGCCGCTCGGATAGACCGTGAGTTTGACGCGCGGCCCTGAGGCAAAGGCGGGCAACTGATCGAGCAAGAGCTGCGAGCGGAAATAGGGCGTTACGAGGTCGAACAGGCCGTGCCCGACCAGCACCTTCATTTTCGGATCCGTCGCAAGGATCTGGCGCAGCTCAAACAAGGACTGCGGGGGACCGGCGCCAAAATCCCAGGCGCGCGTAACCGCGGCGTTGCTCAACTTCATAAGAGCCATCTGGCCGCCAGTTCAGCTTGCGCGTCAGGAGATCGACGGCTGCACTGGTCAGCGGCGCCCGACGCGTCTCGCCCGAGGGATCGCCAAATCCGGGGCTACCGAAATCCGGATAGGGATCGAAGCCACGCACGGAGGCGTCGTAGAGGCCGGTCACCTCGCCGTTGTTGCGGTCGAGCTCGCGGCTGAATTCGGTGATACCGAAGCGGCCCCCGAGCCTGCGGCACTGTCTGGTCAATGCCGGTTAGCGTGGCGACCTTGTCAGCCAGCCGCGTGGTCGCCTCCTTGTCCACCTTGCCTTTGACGAGGTCGGTCAGGAACTCGCCGCGCGCGTAAGCTTCGACGTCGGCGAGATCGGTCCGCTTCACCGGTCCCTTGGCTCCGCGCACGGTCGCGACATAGCTCGGCAGCGTTGCGACGTATCGAAGAAGGCTCGTGCCAGACTCGCGGTAGTCAAACACGGGTGAGATCATGATCAGACCCTTGACGCGGACGCCCTGCTGCATCTGCAACTGGCGCACCACCTTTGGCCCGCGAATACCGCCATAGCTTTCGCCCGTGACATATTTTGGCGACAACAATCGGTCGTGCTTCTCGAGCCAGCGGCGGATCACCAGAGCGAGCGCGTTGACATCGCCGTCCACGGAAAAGAACTGCTTGCGGACATCCTCGCCGGTCGCCGCGAAGCGGCTATAGCGGGTCCCGACCGGATCGATAAAGACGAGGTCGGTGAAATCGAGCCAAGTCTCCGCATTGGGCTTCACCTCCGGAGAGGTCGATGGTGTGACCTCGTCGGCATTGATCGGCAGCCGCCAAGGACCGGCAGATCGGATGCAGCTTCTGGCGATGGCGATGGCCATATGTGTTTTGCCGGTGCCGGTACCGCCGACCAGAACGGCGTTACGTTGCTGGGCGATGAAGCCGCCGCCGGCGAGATCATTGGCCAGGGTCTGTTGATGGGGGTGCCTTCGAACTGGAAGTCCTCAAGGTCCTTAGCAAGCGGCAGCTTGGCGATGGTGAGCTGGTACTTGATCGAGCGGGCCTGCTTCTCGTTGATCTCGGCATTGAGCAGGTCGCCGACAATGCGTTGGGGTTCGTGCTGGCGTTTGATGGCGGTCGCCATGATCTCGTCGAAGGCAGCCTTCACGCCGTAGAGCTTGAGCTCACCCATGAGATCGAACAGTTGAGTACGCTCCATCAGATGGTTCTCCTGAGGTGGTCGTAACGAGCACAGTCGGCGATCGGGTCATGGCGCAATGTCAGCGCAACCGGGGTGAGGATGTTGGCCGGCGGCGCAGGATCACGCTGGCGGGCCAGAACGTTAAGCACGACATCGGCGGAATGAACGCCCTGAGCGATCGCCTCGGCACAGGTCGCCTCGACGGCCGGCAAGCCGTCGGTCAGAACCGCGTTGAGGATGTCGACCATCTGCCGGTTAAGGGCGCGGTGCACGCCGCTATTACGCAACCATGGTCCAATGGCCAAGTGGAAGCGCAGATCACTAAGCTCAAGCTGGTCAAACGGCAGATGTACGGGCGCGCTAAGCTCGACCTCCTTCAGGCAAGGCTGATTGGCGCGCCATAAAAACAATCACGATCATCGAATATGCGTCAGAGCCAATATTGGCTCTGACTCACTTTTGATGAAGTTCAGGCGCCGGCTCGCGTTGGTTTCACAAGGGAATCAACATGATGCAGCGAGCCCTGCGACCGTCGGCCCTGATCCCTCCTGG
>NZ_JADPJJ010000040.1:0-27794 GCF_023073375.1 Bradyrhizobium sp. 197
ACTTGAAGCGCATCCTGAAGCTTGGTCGGCTCCGATTGCGCGGCCCGCAAGGTGCCCAGGATGAGTTTGTTCTAGCCGCCATCGCCCAGAATCTGAGGCGATTTGCATCGCTGGTCGCACGACCGCCACCGGCTCAGGCTCTGCGCATCGCGTAGCGTAGCGTCGAAGTTGCGTAAAATGCGTCAGGGCCAGCGCTTCAGAGCGCGGCTCAACGAAAGGCCCAGCGGCCAAATCCATTGCAGCCGACTTTTGCAACAAAATCGACCCTAAACGGACATTGCGCCCTATTGCAGTCTTCGCGCTGCAATGTCGATATTGGACAAACCACATGTTATCCGCCATCGAAAAGAGACGGCTTGAATGACTGAGCCTCTGACATTACGCACGGTGGTTATTGGAAACAGTGGCGCTGGCAAGAGCACGTTGGCCGAAGCTCTCGCCAATTTCGCCCATATCCCTGCGATTGATCTCGACCTGCTGCACTGGGAAGAAGGCACATATGGCCTGAAGCGAAATGAAGACGTCGCACGAAAGATGGTTCTGGATATCTCTGACCAGCCGCACTGGATTATCGAAGGTGCATTCGGATGGCTCGCAGAAGTGGCCCTTCCCAGAGCTACCGCTCTCATTTGGTTAGATTTTCCGTGGAGCGTTTGCCGCGCCGGGTTACTGGCTCGCGGCCTAAGGCGGGGAGCAACAAGTCATGATGGCGCGGAATTGATGAAGTGGGCGGAAGCCTATTGGACTCGCCAGACACCATCCTCCTTTGCGGGGCATTCTAGAATGTTCAACGATTTCTCCGGCACCAAGCTGCGGCTGGAGAGCCGAGAACAACTTGCGCAATTGCTCGAAAATTTACGTGCCAATACGACTAATACCGACCTACGGCCTTAACACCACGTGGCAAGGCGACGGCAGCGTCTGACCACCGCTATTGGCCCTTAACTGAAAAAGGCCAAGCCGATCTGGACGCCTGCTGTTGGCAGGAGACCGGACGCGGGCCGCGCTCGCCCGGACTGCCGCCTTTGACCCAATGCCGACGCAGGCCGGGCAGTCAGCTTTTTTGACAATACTGGAATCGCCACCCGATCAATAATCTTCTACGTTCGCAGGCTCGCAACGCCATCACGGCTGAGCGCAATATCTGGTGGTGATGAGTCTACGGGAGGCCAATCCAATGTTCCGCATGACAATCGGCTTCATGCTCGCGATTTTCCTCGCAGGGCAAGTATCGGCGTCGGACATACGAAGAGTGGTGACGGGACCCGACGCAAAGGACAGCAAATCGGCTGCCATAATGGACGGCCGGATAGCGATAGCGCCATTGGCGAACGATCTGGGTTCGGCAAATCTTTGGGTCACTAGCGGGTTGCCTATCATTCCATCAAAGGGGGACACGAGAGATAAATCGGTTGGTGTATCTCCTCCCGAAAACGGTACTCAGTTCGGCGTTGTCGAGTTTGCCCCATTCAATGCTGATCGTCCCACTCCGCCGATCTGGCATCGCACTCGCACCGTTGATTACGTCGTGGTCCTTGCGGGGGAAATCGACTTGATGCTCGAAGACTCCATGGTGCATCTCAAGGCCGGCGACACGGTCGTCCAACAGGCTACCAACCATGCCTGGGTCAATCATGGAAAAGAGACTTGCCGCCTGGGATTCGTGTTAATGGACGCGAAAATGCCGTAGGTCAGAAGGTCTGCTGCTGGCCCCTGGCTGACCTCAGCTCAGAGCGCGGGGATGTCCGCTTCGCGCAACTGACCCGACCAAGGTCATACTGGCTGGAGAGGGCAGCCTTTGACCTAAACGGACTCAGGGCAGTTGGTATTCTGCTCGATCCCAAAGTGATACGATTTCCGACTATCGACGGACCATGCTGGAGCTTCTTTGATGTCTTATCTACCGCCGAAGTGGCCGATCCCTGCTGATGTAAAATGGATCGAGGTCAATGGATATCCCATGGCCTATCAAGATCGTGGAGCTGGCCCGCCGCTTGTCCTGGTCCATGGATCGTTTTGTGATTATCGAATTTGGCCGGATCAGATCGAACCGTTTTCCAAACAACATCGAGTTCTGAACGTAAGCCTCAGGCACTATTTCCCTGAACTGTGGGACGGCGTGGGAAACGATTTCTCATTCGCCCAGCACGCCGACGATGTGGGCGCCTTAGTAGAAAAGCTGAATCTTGGACCGGTCCACTTGTTGGGCGTTTCTCGCGGCGGTGCAGTTGCTATCGAAGTGGCGAAAAAATATCCTGACCTCATCCGAACCCTCATTCTGGCGGATGCAGGTGTCAGGCTTGAGCTTCCTGAAACGGAAGCGAATTTAAAGGCGACGGCCTTCCGTTCAAATTTGTTTGCTGAGTTGCGGAAAGATGTAGCCAATGGAGATGTTGAGGGCGGCACGGCCCGCTTCATGCATCGCTTGGTCGGTCCGGACTTTTGGCAGAGTTTGTCAGCGGGACGGCAGAAAGAGTTTCTTCAGAATATTCGGACCGCGATCGTCGATGATCCACTTCCTCTCACCACAGACGAAGATTTGCGGAATTTCAATTTCCCCGTCCTTATGATAAATGGCGAGAAATCGCCGCCACTGTATGGTGTTTTGATCTCCGAGATGCAAAATCGGGGCAATTTCGAGCCGCCGGTCATTATTCCTTACGCGGGTCACGCAATGACCGCTGAGAACCCAAAGGCTTTCAATCAAGCTGTTTTGAAGTTTACTTCGGAGCTTTGAAAACAGCCTTTTCCGGTACACCTTGCATTTCCGTTTTTCGGTCCAATGACTGCCCGCGCCGACGAGGTGATGGAATAGAAACTGCTGCGGTGCACGAGTCCGTTCCTGGCCCATCTGCGACTTCGCAGACTAGCCGCTCTTCGGCCGCTGTTGGCAGTAAATCGGACATCAGGCGCGGGCGCCGCTTAGCAGGTACATGCCATGTGCCGGAGACTCAAAAAGCATCGCCGCGCCCAATCTGTTAGCCATGCTGCGTTCAAGTCCTGCCTGCCCACGGCAGCGAAAGCCGTGCCGGTCGGCCCCGACTAGATCCACGAAATCAAGTACGACGGTTATCGCCTGCGCATCGAGCGCTAGGGCTAGACCGTGCGGCTGGTCGCGCGACGCTACTTGCGATCGCCGAGGCCCTGGCCCAGCGCGCGGCCGATAGAGACGTGAGGTCTCGGCGGCCCTGCAGGGCTTCATCAGCGGAAACGCCACAAGGCGCTTTGACGTACAGCTCGCGCTTCCAGTGCAGGGAGCCGCGTGATATTCCGGGAGGGCAGGCCGGAGGGCCTTGCGCCGCAACGCGAGAGCGACCACTCCATCCGCTGCACGATCTGCGGCAAGATGCTGGACATGCGCGACCTCGGTGACGTGCTCGAACATCTGCACGGGCGGGAGATCGAGGAAGAGCGCCACGACGCATTGACGGAGACCCAGCGTGACATGCACTCGCGGTGACGGCACTCACTAACGTCGGCTTAAGCGGACTGACCGGGTCATCGCGGCACCGACAGATCTGCTGTTCACGCTGGCCGATCAGACAATTCTCTTGAGATACCGCTCCATATTCGCAGAGACGCGTCGGCATGCTTGCAACAGCCTTATGGCTGGCGAAGTGAAGTCGGAGGACGTTGGTCAAGCGGCGAAGATAGTGTGCGCGCAGCGTGGAGAGGACAGCGTCGAACCGCGCTTGGTCGCGCTGGATGCGCCCGCGTTCGTGATGGTAAGATACCACTGGTGGAGAGGCTTAGCGCCGGCCTTTAGTCATATTTCACGGCCGGCAAGCGTTCCGCAAAATGCAAAGGCCGCAGCGGGAGGTTTGAACCGCTGCGGCCGGCGCATTTCGAAAAATACCGGGTCAAAAGGACAAGTAAAATATGCAGCCAGCCCCGGTGACAAAATTCTGCTCTAACTTCGCCTCGTTTGCAAACACAATTTCGGTGGAACCGAAATCCATCGGACGGGCATTTGGTTCCGAAACCGGAACGATTGCTATTCCTTTGGCGCGTGTGAGACCACGGATCAACAGGTGATGGCGAGGTAGGTACAGACGCTGATCAAGATGATTAACCGAGGGTTTGACGGCGGCTGAAATCGCACCGAGCTTCGAAGGCGTATCGTCCGCTCAAACGCGAGGCCGAAGACATGGAGCTTTCGCTGCAAAGCGAGGGGACTCCCGCCTATGCGAAACCGTAGGCCCGGCTGGGCTACCGTAAGGCGGTCGAGTCTAAGAGATTTATAATCGGTCTGAAAGGCTTTCGAACCTGATTGATTCGGCGATAAGCTGGCCGTGTGACGCCGGCAACAGTGCACGAACAAGAACTTCCCCCCTTTATGGTGGCAATCGGCGCGTCCGGCGGCGAGGGTCTAGGGGACATCAAGGACCTCCTTGCTGCCCTGCCCGCTGATTTGCCCGCAGTCGTGCTGGTAGTGCTGCATCGTCCTAGTGATCAGATCAGCCGTCTGAAGGAGGTGCTCTCCCAGGGATCGCAAATGCCGGTTTTCATTGCCGAGCATGGTGATCGGTTCCGTGCCGGACGGTGCTACATCGGCGAACCTGATGCTCATCTCACGCTGGCGGCAAAAAGCAATGTGCGGCTGGTGGAGGGGGCCGGTGATAGGCACCGCAATCGGACAATCGACATTCTCTTCGAGTCGATCGCTGCTCATGCCAAGGTGCGGGGGATTGGCGTAGTGCTGTCGGGCTTGCTCTCAGATGGATCGCGGGGGTTGGAAGCGATTGCACACGCTGGCGGAGTGACCATGGTGCTTACTAGGGACGGAGTGGCTGAGCCCGGAATGCCGCAGAATGCAGTCGCCTATGACGGGCCAATCGATGTGCTTGGTTCGGCGGCAACGATTGCTCGTGAGATTATCCTTCGCGTGGGAGCTTAGAGGCCGAGTTGATTAAGCACATGCGATGGTTGCTGGGTTCTGGAGAACTTGGCAAACCCGCAAGGCGCCAATTGCCCGTGCGGCTCAGCTTTGAAGTCTACTGCTTCTTTAAGTTGGAATAGCGAGGTTCGACTGATGCCTGGCTACGGAGCCGCGGTTCGCACCATTCCAACCCTGCTACTATTTTTGCGCTGTCTAAAGGTGACCGCTATCACGCAAGTTATGGCAGCTGTCATTCCAAGACAACCGCTTACAGGTTGGGCAGTCGTATGCGCGCACGCCGGATCATAAATATCGATAGACGAGTTGGCCTCATCTCTTTGGAGGTAGCATTCCGCTGTTAGGCCATGGCATCCGGCGGCCATGGCATCCGGCGCGGGCACCGGGACGGTTGCTACGCGCGATCTAAATCGACAAGATATGCCAGGACCAGTCTTCGGTCTGAGCTTGGACAGATGCGTTTCGATAGATGGCAATCTCGGCTTCGTCAGCTCTGCGAACTGTCAACTTAGCCGTCGAGGAGCAAAGCGGGAGGCCGTTTGATGTAATCGTGGTCATGTCATCACGAACCCAATCCTCTTTGCACAACTCGAATGCTTCCCGAAAATTCTTTGCCTCGAACGCGAACGTAGGTTTGCCGTCAACGTCCATTGCGAATACCGAGCCCGAGAAAACAGTCATTGACACTCACTTTTCATCAGTATCGCGTTTCGCTTCGCTTCACATTGGCTCACGACCGGCGCATTTGGCCGAAGCGTCCAGCCACAGGTGGCCTCTTTTGGCCGCAAGCAAACGCCCGCTCGTGGGCCCGTTGCTGACTTTTGCTTACGGGCCGCGATCTCTGCCTTCAGGAGATAAGCCGATCTCAGTCAAGTAGGTGTCGAGATCAGCCTTTGACCCAGAGCGGAATTTGGCCTGATTGGCACAGCCCATCACGCGGTCCCGCCTCTATGGAGTCAGTTGCTGGCCTCAGCCATGTGCCGCATCGCCCGCCTCCGACAGCCAGATTAGGTCTCCCTTGGCACGCCTCCTCGCGGAGCCTTTGGGACTAACCCAGAAACAGCTCCGCACGGAATTTAGTTTGCCAAATGGACCTTTATCTATAGTTCTCCATATGGAGAACTATCCTCGATCATCGCTTGATGCAGCCTTCCACGCTCTCGCCGACCCCACCAGGCGGGCAGTCGTCAGCCGACTTACGAGGGGCCCTGCACCCGTCAAGGAACTAGCGGAGCCCTTCGATATGGGACTGCCGGCCTTCATGAAACATCTCCGAGTCCTTGAGCAGGACGGTCTGATCAGTTCCGAAAAGATCGGCCGTGTCCGCACGTGCCGGGTCAATACCGAGAGGCTGGCGGCTGCCGAATCGTGGCTCTCCGAGCAACGTGAGCTTTGGCAGGCGAGAACGGATCGGCTTGCGAAGTATGTCGAAACGCAAATGTCAGGGAGCATTGAAGATGACGCCTAAAGAATCTGAACTCACCATTACCCGAATGATCAATTCGCCGCCGGCCGTCGTCTGGAAAGCATGGAGCACGCCCGAGCATCTGCCGAAATGGTGGATACCCGCCCCCATGGAATGCAAGGTAATAAAGCTGGATCTCCGCCCGGGTGGCGGATTTGAGACGCTAATGCGCGAGGGCGGCGGCGAATTTCAACCACATGTCCAAGGCTGTTTTCTGGAAATCATTCCCGAAGCCCGCCTGGTTTTCACGACGGTCCTGACGGAGGGTTGGCAACCGGCCGAACCCTGGCTGGCCTTGACAGCGATCACAACTTTTGAGTCAGAAGGAAGCGGCACCCGATACTCGGCACATGTACTGCACAAAAATGCTGCGGACTCCCGAAAGCATGAAGAGATGGGCTTCCACGATGGCTGGGGGACCACGATCGAGCAACTCGCGGCATTTGTCGAACGATTGAAGTGAACGGGCGACGAGGACGCGTAGAGCAAGTCAGGCCGCGCCGTTAGACTCTGTAAGTTCGAACTTGACCGGCCGTCCAGTTTTCTTCTGGCGGACGCTTGCTCTACGACGGAGAGCCTCTCGCCGAGAACACCGCGATACTTCCGTATCTGGGTAAGCGATTTGGACTTTGGCCGACCGATCCGATAGCGGAGGCAAGAGCGCTATCGCTGATAGGCTTCTTGGCAACGAATGTTCATCCTTCCGTCGCGCACATGTGGAGACCAGACCGTTATGCTGCCGACCCCGCTGTGCATCCTCAGATACTAGAGAGGGGACGCGAGACGTTTGACGGATACCTCCGTCAGATCGACGGCAAGCTGGCTGAGCGAAACTGGTTCTTGGACCAATACTCGGTGGCCGATCCCTACCTGTTCGTTTTCTATCCTTGGGGATTGCGCCGAGGCTACCCTATGCAAGAGCTAAAGAGCTTCTCAGCCTTCAAGGATAGAATGTTGCAGCGGCCGGCCCTACAGCACATTTTGGCGAAAGAAAAAATCAATTTGTAAAACGTGTCCTGCTCGAGCTCGTTGACTTCCGCTGTTGGCCCGTAGCTGACTTGCCGTCCGCAGCCGGTCGAGGGCCGCTTGTGACCCTGGCTCTGTGAAAACGCCGTGCTGGCGTGCGAGCAATCTGGCATCACGGTGACTTTGCCCAAGCCGATGACATCGGGTGCGAAGGCTTCGGGACGCTTCGGCAAACAGGACTTTGCTTATCTGCCAAATGAGGATGTTTATCGCTGCCCTGCCGGTGAGAAACTCAAATATTATTATACCAACGACGAAGACGGCCAGAAGCTGCGCAACTATTGGACGAACGCCTGCAAAACCTGTCCACTCAAATGAAGTGCACGCCGAGCCCACAACGCCGTATCAAGCGATGGATGCACGAGGACGTTCTCGAACGCGCTCAGGCGCGGCTCGACAAGAATCCAAACGCCATGCGCACACGCCGCGAGACCGTCGAGCATCCGTTCGGCACACTGAAGATGCGCATGGGCGCGACGCACTTCTTGTGCGTGACGCTGCCGAAAGTAGCGACCGAGATGGCGCTGTGCGTGCTCGGCTACAATCTGACACGCGTGCTGAACATCGTCGGGATGAAACCGCTGCTGGCGGCGGTGAGGGCGTGATACGGGCGTTGCCGCGCGCCGTTGCGGTTCATGGGGCGCGTAAAAGAGCCCCGACATTGCCTCAGGATGAGTTCTGGTCGAGCGGCCGTAAAACTTGCCCAAATTGATCGGACCGCGATAGCCTGAGTTCGACCGCGCCGGTCCGCGTCATGCAACAGCGTTTTTACACGACTAAGACCCGAAGCGGACTCAACGAGCTGTTCGCGCGACGTAAAGGGTATGTTCCCGCAAAGAAAACGCGCGGTGTGTGCCGTTCCGGCAACGAAAGATATTTAACAAGTTCCTTCCAGGGCGAGACCGGGACCGAACACGTCCGCCATGGATGGCCAGACCACCGCTAACCCATTGCGACCAGCCGCAGTTCCGATAATGTGCTCAGTGATGGATCACGCAACCCCAAACCTTCCCTCGCGAGACTTCGAAATAACTGCGAAGTTCTACGAGGTGCTCGGCTTCACGGAAGGCTTTCGTGATGAGGGATGGATGATCCTCAAGTGCAACAGCCTTGTTATGGAGTTCTTCCCCGATCCCACCGTCGATCCAGCGAGCAACGGCTTTAGCTGCTGTCTGCGACTCGACGACTTGGATGCATTTTATACAAGCTGTACTGCGGCAGGAATCCCTCAGACCCACACAGGTGCACCACGACTGCATCGGCCGGTAGTGGAGGATAGTGGCCTCCGGATCGGAGCTCTGATCGATCCGGACGGCACGTTGCTTCGCCTCATCCAGAATCCGAAGTAAACGGCGGATGAGGTCGGCTTATGGCCCGTTTGCGACATGCCGGCTCGATCTAAGATGTCCGCTTATCCGGTCAGACCGGAAGTCCTCGCCTCGCGGGCAAACGGACGAGATTGACCCGAACCTGACCTGCCGCACGCAGCCGGTGAAGGACCGCTTGTGACCCGAGCGGACGTCGTTGCCTCGCGAGACCTGCACCGCGTCGGGACAGTTCTGTCGCCAATAGTGGAGCAATCAAGAGCCAAGTTTCAAGCCGAGCCATCCGCGGCTGGGGTCTGTCGCGCCGCTTTCTCTTGCGCAAGAGCTGCTTCCAGCCCGGAGATGTTTTCCTGGAGGCGCTGGTTGTTTTCCAGCAGACGCCGACTGGTGAGGAGGAGGATGTAGTAGCCGAATTGCTGATTACTTTGAAAGTAGATTTCAAGCAACCTTTCATAAGTTATAGTCAGGACTTGTCCGTCTTCTATGCACTCGACCGTTCCGGTTCGTCGGTTATCGGGCGCAAGGAAGCCAAGTTCTCCCATGAGACGCCCTGGCGGAATTTCGACGCCGATCTCTTTGACGAGAAACTTCCCAGTAACGGTGAGAAACATTTCGGCCGCCGCATCACCCTTCCTAAATAATCTGTCGCCATGGCGATATCTGCGTTCGGTCATGAACGGTTTGAGCCATTCCATCGACATGTCACCTTGCATCGCGTTACGTGCCTTCTTAACGAGCCTGAGCAGTTGACGGAGACGAACGGCATTGACCGGCAGCAACAGCAGATAAAGCAGTAAGGTGGCGACGCTACCGGAAAGTGCGCCAGAGGTTGCGAAGAATGCACAGCCGACCATATTCGCGACCCGCAGCGGCACCATTCTCTGCATCAGCAAGGTAGCGACAAAGAAGATTGCGCCGAGCAAGGCAAACATGTTGGCGAGCGTGATGTTGGCCAACACAATTTCCAGCAGCCGATCAAACAGTGCGTCGTAGGTGATGTTGTTGGGATCAAGCCCCATTTGAACCAGAATCTTTGCAATCCTGAGATTATCTGCCGCCGTATCAAGGATGCGGTTTAGTATCGTGGAAAGATCTGCACTGATGGGCTCCATCGGATCATCTCTCACAAACGGTCAGTATTCCCCGAATATATATCCCGTATATTGATGATCGAGGGGCGATATTGAAGGCGCCTTTTGTTGCGGCGCATGAGTCCGAAAGTGGCCCGAATGGGAAGTCCGGACCGGCTTTCGTGTTGTCCGGTTATCGGGATAGACCGGAAGCTGTTGGCCGAGCGCCCCGACCGACGCGATCGACCCGAAGCAGACCTGACCGCAGAGGCGGTACTTTGGGATCGCAGGCTCGTCGGGCCGCGATCGGGGGACTGCGGCCTTCGGAGGCAACCTGTTGCTCAGGTCGCCGCAGCGATTCTTCGATTGCGGCACGACCTAATCGCTCCGATTAAAGCTCCCATCGAACGATTTCTTCGTCATTCGGGGGCATCGGTCGCCGTCAACGCTTTAGAACCGCCTCTAGCGAGCTGTGTGTCCCCGGCAGGACTGTGGCGTCACTTCGTTATCGCAGCTTGCCGAGCCACAGCGCAGAGAGCGACGGGCGATTGCGCACGCCGAACTTGGCGTAGATCGACTTGACGTGGAAGTGTGTGGTGTTCGGACTTTGGTCGAGCTTCTGCGCGATCTCCTTTTCCGCCTGCCCGTCGAGCAGTGCGAGCAGCACCTTCCGCTCGGCAGGTGTCAGAGGCGCGTCGGCGATGAGTAGACCGTGGCTGAGCAATTGTTCTCGATGAAACCATCTCAAGGCGCGCATCACGAAGCCGAGACGCTGGCCGTCCTGCACCGTAAAGCGGGGTGCCTGGGCATCGCGAAACACGAACAGGCGAATCCTCACG
Source organism: Bradyrhizobium sp. 197 (assembly GCF_023073375.1). Classification (NCBI taxonomy): domain Bacteria; kingdom Pseudomonadati; phylum Pseudomonadota; class Alphaproteobacteria; order Hyphomicrobiales; family Nitrobacteraceae; genus Bradyrhizobium; species Bradyrhizobium sp. 197. Next base: position 10,623 of record NZ_JADPJJ010000040.1, read on the forward strand.
TCGTCATTGAGCGCAATGCGCACGGAAATACTGTCGGCGAAGCCGACGTCCAAATAGTGCCGCCGATAGTGCTCGCCTTCGAACCATTCCGGCGGCAGCGCTTCGAACAGCAGGCGGACGCGGAAGGGCTCATCGCCCGACATTGAAAGAATCTGCGACAGGTCGACTTTGTCGGACCAGAGCGTATCGAACTGCTTCTGCACAGATGCCGCCACCGCCGGTAAAGGGTCCAGCACCCTGACGAGGCGCGGCCGCCAGCCGAGTAAGGGATCGTCCCCCTTCGGCGAAGGCAATCGCACGACCACACCCCAGAGCACATTGCGTGCCGACAACATGGTACGCAGGGTGGACAGCAGGTGGGTCAGCGCGGCGTCACCGTCGGCGACTGAGAGTCGGCCAGCTGATCCCAGAGTGCATAGATTTCTTGATTTCGCGGATCGATGGGATCCGTGGAGAGATGCATGCCATTCCCAACGTGTGCAGAGTCCCCGACCTCGGAGGTCGCTGACCTGCGCGGACATACATAAAGCACAGCGAACCACCTTTCTAGGTAGTTCTCAGGCGCATCAAGTGGCGCGATAGGTTTGGCAGGCAACCCTGCTGGGCGGGGACCTGGTGCGGCCGACTGCCGCTCTCATCGAAAGATACGGAATGTCCACCGTCACCAACATGACCCAGTTGAACGCCGCCATCGTTGCCGCCGATGGCGTCACCGCCCCCGGCACCGTGGTCACCATCACGCTCGGCAACGACATCAGCCTGGGCGGCAGTGCGCTGAAGGCGATCAACCTGCATGACGGCGTCACGCTGGTGATCGAAGGCGGCGGCCACATTTTGAGCGGTGGCGGCACCCAGCGCGGCTTCTTCGTCTATGCCGGCACGGTCGAGATCAACGATCTCGCCATCAACAACATGCTGGCGAAGGGCGGCAACGGCGGCCTCAATGGCGGTGGAGGCGCGGGCCTGGGCGGCGGGTTGTTTGTCGGCGCCGACGTGGCGGGCAACCCCGGCAACGTGACGCTGACCAATGTGACGTTTGCCAACAACAAGGCCGTCGGCGGAGCCGGCGGATCTGTCAGCCCGGAGTTTTTCATCGACCAGGGTGGCTCCGGCGGGGGCGGGCTCGGCGGTAACGGCGGCGACGGTGCTACAGATGGTGCTTTAGGCGGTTCCCAGCCCGCCGGAGGCGGAGGCGGGATCGGCGGCAACGGCGGCGCGGGTCACAGCGGCCTCCCGACAGACGGCGCAGCGGGTATCGTTCCAGGAGCGGCTGGCGGCGGCGGTGCCTTCGGCTATGACGACGTCCTCGCCGGGACGAATAGCCATGGTGGCACGAACGGTGGTGGCGGCGGCGGCGGCGGCGGCTTGCCGGACGGAACCGACTATGGCGGCGGCGGTGGTGGCGTTGGCGGCACAGCAACCACAAGCGCGGCCGGCGGCGCAGGCGGGTTTGGCGGCGGCGGTGGCGGCGGTGGCTTGGGCAGCCACAGTAACGACGCGGGCGACGGCGGCTACGGTGGCGGCGGCGGCGGCGGCGGGATTTATTATGGCATTGCTGGTGCCATAAACGGTGGCATTGGCGGGGATGGCGGCTTTGGCGGCGGCGGCGGCGGCGGTGGCGATTCCCTGAATGGCGGCACCGGCGGCTTCGGTGGCGGTGACGGGTATGGCGAGCATGGAGCGGCCTTCACTTTCGCAGGCGGTGGTGGCGGCCTGGGAGCGGGCGGCAACATCTTCGTGCAAGAAGGCGCTACGCTGAACATTGCGGGAGCTGGTTCGATCGCTGCCGGCACCGTCACCGGCGGCGCCAGCCTCTGGCAGGCGGGCCAGGCCTTCGGCAACGGCATCTACCTGCAAGGTAACAATACGCTGACCTTCAGCCCCACCGGCACACAGACAATTGCAGGCGTCATCGGCGACGACGGCGGTTCGGCGTTTGCCAACGGGTATCATGCCCCGGCCGGCTACACCCAGGGTGGTGTCGGCGTCACGGTGAACGGTACAGGCACCCTCGTGCTCGCAGGTAACAATACCTATGCGGGAGCGACCACGGTGGCCGAGGGCCGGCTGCTCGTTGATGGCCAGATCTACTCCGCGGTGACGGTCGAAAGCGGCGGTACGCTTGGCGGCACCGGCAGGATCGGATTTTTCTTTACACCGAGCGAAGTCGAGAGCGGCGGCAAGCTCGCTCCCGGCGATGATGGTGCAGGAGTCTTCTCCTCAGGCAGCCGCATGGACTTCTTGTCCGGCGCGACGTTCGCGGTCCAGCTCGGCGGGGCGGCGGCGGGTCAGTTCGATCAGCTCGTGGTTCTCAGCGGCTTCTCTCTTGACGACGGCGCGATCCTCGACCTGTCGCTGATCAACGGCTACGTTCCGACTGTCGGCAGCAGCTTCCGTATCATCGACGATAGGTCCGCGCCGGGGGACAGCGGCACGTTCGCGGGTCACGCGGAGGGCAGCACATTCATCTCCGGCGGCGTCAAATATTCGATCACTTATCAGGGTGGCGACGGCAACGATGTCGTTCTCACGACGCTTTCGACAAACGCTTCGCCCGTCGCCGCTGCTGATACCGGCAGCGTCACGGAAGACACCACGCCCAACCCGATCACCGGCAATGTGCTGACCAACGACAGCGACCCCGACGGCAACGCGCTCAGTGTAACGAGCTCCGGCACGTTCAATCTGGCCCATGGCTCGCTGGTCATTCACGCTGACGGCAGCTACGCCTACACACTGGACAATTCCAATCCGGCCGTAGATGCGCTGAATACGGGCCAGACGCTGGTCGATCACTTTACCTACGGCATCAGCGACGGGCACGGCGGCACCAACTCGGCCAGCCTCGATATCACCATCCATGGGAAGACGAATTCCATTCCGCCCGATGTCACCGGCGCGGTCACGCTGGCCGCAATTGCCGAGGATTCCGGCGCCCGGCTGATCACGCAAGCGGAGCTTTTGGCCAATGTCACCGATGTCGACGGCCCGTCGCTCACCGCGACCGGTCTGGCGATCGCGACCGGTACAGGCACGCTGGTCGACAATCACGATGGCACCTGGAGCTACACGCCCGGGCTGAACGACGACACCCAGGTCAGGTTCTCCTATTCGGTCACCGACGGCTCGACCTCGTTGGCCGACAGCGCGACGCTCGACATCACGCCTGTCAACGATGCGCCTTTTGTTACCGGCGCGGTCACGCTGGCCGCGATCGCCGAAGGCTCAGGTGCGCGGTTGATCACCCAGGCGCAGCTTCTGGGCAACGTCACGGATCCGGACGGGCCGCAACTCACGGCGACCGGTCTGGCGATCGCGACCGGCGCGGGCGCGCTGGTTGACAATCACGACGGGACCTGGAGCTACACGCCGGCGCTCAATGATGACAGTTCGGTCTCGTTCGCCTACCAGGTCTCCGACGGCACGACGTCCGTTGCTGATAGCGCGACGCTCGACATGACGCCGGTGAACGACGCCCCCGTCGTCGCCGGGTCGGTGACGCTTGCCGCGATCGCCGAGGATTCGGGCGCGCGCCTGATCACGCAGGCGCAGCTTCTGGGCAACGCGACGGATGTCGACGGGCCGTCGCTGACGGCAGCCCAACTTGCGATCGCGACCGGTGGAGGCACGCTGGTCGATAATCACGACGGGACCTGGAGCTACACGCCCGCGCTGAATGACGACCATTCGGTTTCGTTTTCCTATTCTGTCACCGACGGGACGCTATCGGTGGCCGACAGCGCCACGCTCGACATCACACCTGTCAACGATGCGCCGGTCGTCGCGGGCGCGGTCACCTTCGCCGCGATCGCCGAGGATTCCGGCGCGCAGCTGATCACGCAGGCCCAGCTTCTCGGTAATGTCACCGATGTCGATGGACCGTCGCTGACCGCGGTCGGCTTCGCGATCGCCTCCGGCTCGGGCGCTCTCGTCGACAATCATAACGGGACCTGGAGCTATGCGCCGGGATTGAACGACGACAGTTCGGTCGCGTTCTCCTGGCGGGTCACCGACGGCACGACGTCGGTCGCCGACACCGGCACGCTCGACATCACGCCGTTCAACGACGCGCCTGTCAACACCATGCCGGCGTCGCAATCCATTGTGCCGAATAGCAATGTCGCCATCACCGGCCTTGCCGTCGCCGATGTCGATTCGACAGCGCTGACCACCACGCTTCACGTCGAGCATGGCGCGTTGATCGTCGGGGCCGTCGGCGGCGGCGCCACGGTCGCTGGCAGCGGCTCGTCCACGGTGAAGCTGACCGGCAGCGCGGCGCAGATCGACGCCGTGCTCGGCACCGCCAGCAACGTACTCTATCACAGCACGTTCGATTTCAGCGGCACCGACCACCTCACCATGACCAGCAACGATGGCGCGCTCAGCGATATCGACGTCTTGAATCTCAGCGTCTTCCAGCAGGTCCAGGCGCAGACCTTCGGCGACATCACCCGGCCCACGATCACGCTGGACGCCACCGGCCACATCATTCTGGACCAGCCTGCTATCGAGTTCGCATCCGCCTACGGCATGAAGGGGCTCTATCTCGGGCTGCCGTCATCGACGCCGTTTCCGCCGGTCCACGTGCCCGATTTCCACGTGTGATGCGAGGCGGGGGTAACCCGCTTTAGTTGGCGGCTGTGGCCTCCGGGGAACAGTCAAGCCGATCAATTCCCGGTAACAGTCACAAAGGAATCCGGAGAACGTGAAGTGAAAAAAGTCCTGAGCGCCGTCGCCCTTCTGACCCTGGGCTTTGTCCTTCCCGCCGCCGCAGCCGATATGCCGGCCCGCTACGCCAAGGCACCGGCGATGATGCCCGTGATGTACGATTGGAGCGGCTTCTACGTCGGCGCCAATGCCGGCGGTGCCTCGAGCCGCAAATGCTGGGACTTCACCACGCCGGCCGGCGCATTCCTGGCGGCCGAGGGCTGCCATGACGCCACCGGCGCGGTCGCCGGCGGCCAGGTCGGCTTTCGCTGGCAGTCGTCGAGCTTCGTCTTCGGCCTCGAGGCTCAGGGCGACTGGGCCAACCTCCGCGGCTCCAATGCGAGCTTGATCGCAGCGCCGTTCACCAACGTTTCGCGCGTCGACGCCATCGGCCTGTTCACCGGCCAGGTCGGCTGGGCCTGGAACAACGTCCTGCTCTACGCGAAGGGCGGCGCCGCCGTCGTGGCCGATCGTTTCCACGTTGAGACCACCGCGGGCAACGTGCTCGCCGCGACCGCAAGCAACGACACCCGCTGGGGCGCCACGGTCGGTGCCGGCGTCGAATTCGGTTTCGCACCGAACTGGTCGGTTGCCGCCGAATACAACCATCTGTTCATGCAGGATCGCCTGGTGAGCTTCGCCAGCGTTCCCGGCGGCGGGCTTTTCGGCACCGACCGCATTCGCCAGGACGTGGATATGGGCACGGTCCGCATCAACTATCGGTTTGGCGGCCCGATCATCGCCAAGTACTGATCAAGGTCCTGGAGATAGGTGCTGCCGATAAGCGTCACTGATTCAAGCCCCGGCGTCGTCCGGGGCTTTTTTGCGACTTTCGGTCGGCGCAGCAAGCCGGCCACCAGATCCTGTTCATCGAAGCCTCGGTCGCCCTCAACAAGGGCGAGATGCTGAACCAGGAGCACACGCCCGCGAAAGGCGAGAACCCCGTGCTCGGCGGCTATGAGGTCGGGATCGGTTTCTCCGGGACCTGTACGGCGGACAGCGGCGAGCTCGAAGGCATCGCGCTCGCCGGCAAGCGCAGCCTGCGCCTTGCAGCCTCGCTCAAGCTGATGCGACGGGCGTAGCGTCCCGTCATTCGTTATCGCAGCTTGCCGAGCCACAGCGCAGAGAGCGACGGGCGATTGCGCACGCCGAACTTGGCGTAGATCGACTTGACGTGGAAGTGCGTGGTGTTCGGACTTTGGTCGAGCTTCTGCGCGATCTCCTTTTCCGCGTGCCCGTCGAGCAGTGCGAGCAACACCTTCCGCTCGGCAGGTGTCAGAGGCGCGTCGGCGATGAGTAGGCCGTGGCTGAGCAATTGTTCTCGGTGGAACCATCTCAAAGCGCGCATCACGAAGCCGAGACGCTGGCCGTCCTGCGCCGTAAAGCGGGGTGCCTGGGCATCGCGAAACACGAACAGGCGAATCCTTACGTCGTCATTGAGCGCAATGCGCACGGAAATACTGTCGGCGAAGCCGACGTCCAAATAGTGCCGCCGATAGTGCTCGCCTTCGAACCATTCCGGCGGCAGCGCTTCGAACAGCAGGCGGACGCGGAAGGGCTCATCGCCCGACATTGAAAGAATCTGCGACAGGTCGACTTTGTCGGACCAGAGCGTATCGAACTGCTTCTGCACAGATGCCGCCACCGCCGGTAAAGGGTCCAGCACCCTGACGAGGCGCGGCCGCCAGCCGAGTAAGGGATCGTCCCCCTTCGGCGAAGGCAATCGCACGACCACACCCCAGAGCACATTGCGTGCCGACAACATGGTACGCAGGGTGGACAGCAGGTGGGTCAGCGCGGCGTCACCGTCGGCGACTGGGAAGTCAGCCAGTTGATCCCAGAGCGCATAGACGTCTTGATTTTGCGGATCGATGGGATCCGTGGAGAGATGCATGTCATTCCCAAAGCGTGCGCAGAGTTCTCCGATTTCGGAGGTCGCTGACCTGCGCGGACATACATAAAGCACAGCGAACCACCTTTCTAGGTAGTTCTCAGACGCATCAAGTGGCGTGATAGTGAGCGGGGGGCTGGGAAGACGGATTCTCCCACTGTAACGACATTGGGAGAACAACGATGACCGCTGTTTTTGACCCCGAGCGGACTCCAGCAACTCAGCATCCGTGGTGCGCGTTTGGGTTTGCTATCTCAGGCAACTGTGCCTTTGACGCAACGGTCACTATCAAACTCCGGCCCGTGGTCCAACGGCGGCATCTTTGATGCGCGACAGTAGTCTCCAGTGAAGTTCAATAATGGAAGAATGGAAATTGCGATGGTGCGGCAGCAGCTCAATCCGCACCATCGAGCCCGGTCGGATACTGCACTAGCGAGATCGCTCGCACGGCTTGTTCGCCCACTGGCGACGGGGGTGTTCAGCGTGGCAGTCGCCGGACTCACCAATCTGGCGTTTACCGAACGAGCCGCCGCGCAAACATGGAATGGCGGCCCGAGCGGATTTTGGAACGACGCGAGCCATTGGTCTCCAGCGGTCGTTCCCAACGCGGTCGACGCAGTTGCGACTTTCGTTGCGGTCGATCCTGACGTTAGCTGGGCCGTTGTGGTTGGTGGTCCGTTCACCATCGGAACGCTGAACCTCAACAGTTCCGCCGCCCACAGCAACTTTTTTTTCCAGCCGGGTGTCTTCCCATCGGGTACGTTGATCATGCAGGTCAGTGCAGGATCGGCGGCCATTAATGTGCAGAGCAATAGTAGCGAGGGCTATGAGGACTTCGGCGGCAACGTAAACCTGCAACTGAATTCCAATACCGTGTTGACCACGGCCAGCGCGGCAGAGTTTCGAACAACGGGCCTTATCACCGGTGTCGGCGCACTTACGATCGCCGGTTCTGGTATCGTGAGGCTGGAGGGGGCAAACACTTACACCGGTGCGACAACCGTCAATGGTGGATTGCTCGTCGTCGACGGCTCGATTGCATCGTCGATCCTCACCACCGTGAACGCAAGCGGCCGGCTAACCGGCGTGGGCGGTGTCGGCGTCACCCAGATCAATGCGGGTGGGTTAGTGGCGCCAGGCGCCATCGCTTCGCCGGGAACGTCCATGACGCTGACCAGCCTCGCGATGCAGTCCGGGGCGCAGTATGTCGTGTCGGTCAACCCCGCGACCTCGACCTTTGCCAACGTGACCGGTAATGCGAACCTCGGCGGCGCCACTGTGGCGGCGAGCTTCGCCGCCGGAAGCTACGTCGCGAAGCAGTACACCATCCTCAACGCGGGCAGCATCACGGGCACGTTCGACCCCACGGTCTTGAATTCCGGGCTTCCGTCGGGCTTCCACACCACCCTCGGCTACGACGCAGCCGCAACCCAGGTCTATCTGAACCTTGTCCTGTCGTTCGTGCCGCCGTCCGGCAACCTCAACCCCAATCAGCAGAACGTCGGCAACGCGCTGACCAACTTCTTCAATAGCAATGGCACAATCCCCATCGTGTTCGGCAGCCTGACGCCCACCGGCCTGACGCAGCTTTCGGGTGAGGTCGGCAGCGCCCCCCAACAGAGCACCTTCAACGCCATGAACCAGTTCATGGGCATCATGACCGATCCGTTCATCGCCGGCCGTGGCGAGGTCGGGAGCGTGGGCGGTGGCACGACCGGCTACGCCGACGAAGAGCTGGCCTACGCGGCCAAGCGCAAGCGGAGCGACGCGCTGGCGGCGATCTACACCAAGGCGGCGCCGCCTATTCCGTTCGTGCCTCGCTGGAGCGTATGGACGGCGGCTTACGGCGGATCCCAGACGACGGATGGCAATGCCACCACCGGCTCCAACACCGCGACGTCGAACATATACGGCACCGCGGTCGGCGCCGATTATCGCTTCTCGCCATCCACGATCGCCGGCTTCTCGCTCGCAGGCGGCGGAACCAATTTCAGCGTTGCCAACAGCGGCTACGGCCGTTCGGACCTATTCCAGGCCGGTGCCTTCGTCCGGCACACTATCGGCGCGGCCTATGTCTCGGGTGTACTCGCCTACGGCTGGCAGGACATCACCGCCAATCGCATCGTGACCATCGCCGGTACCGATCAGTTGCAGGCGCGCTTCAATGCCAATGCCTATTCGGGACGGCTCGAAGGTGGCTACCGGTTCTTGGTGCCCAGGATGAACGGCGTTGGCTTCACACCCTACGCGGCGGGCCAGTTCACGACCTTCGAACTGCCGGCCTATGCGGAAGGCGTCATCTCGGGCACCAACACTTTCGCACTTGCTTATGGTACGAAGAGCGTGACCGACACCCGCAGCGAACTCGGTTTGCGCACCGACAAATCCTTTGCCATGCAGACGGCGATCTTGACGCTACGCGGCCGCGTGTCCTGGGCGCATGATTTCAATTCTGACCGCGGCATCGGCGCGACGTTCCAGACGCTGCCGGGCGCCAGCTTCTTCGTCAACGGGGCGGCGCAAGCCTCCGACTCCGCGCTCACCACCGCATCCGCCGAGACCAAATGGATGAACGACTGGTCGAGCGCCGCGACCTTCGAAGGCGAGTTCTCCAACGTGACGCGCAGCTACGCCGGCAAGGGCGTAGTGCGATATGCGTGGTGAGATTCTGACAATCCGAAGATCAATGCTCGCTGTGTTTTTCAGCGCGTGTCGGTCCAAGGCGAACACAGCTACCCACGATTCAAAGTATCTCTCACGGAGGCCAAAAATGAAAATAAAGCTTGCAACTGCTGCCATTCTTTTCGCTTCGACAGCCATCGCCTCGGCTGCCGATCTTGCCACGAAAGCGCCTTACGCCCCGTTGCCGGTCTGGAATTGGACGGGCTTTTACATCGGAGGACATGTCGGCGCCGGTTGGGGCACCACTGAGAGCACGATCGCCGCTGTCACTCCCGCTGCGGTAGCACTCGTAGGCGGACTTCCCTTTGGTCAAAACAGCAGGAGCGGCGTCCTCGGCGGTGGCCAGATCGGCTACAACTGGCAGTCAGGCTGGGCTGTATTCGGTGTCCAGGGCGATATCGCAGGACTGGATGTGAAGGGCACGCAACCTTGTCTCAGCCTCGGTATATGCACGTCGAAAAGTGACTGGTTAGCGACCGTATCCGGGAGATTTGGTGGTGTCGTTGCCGATCGGACTTTGGTGTATGTCAAGGGCGGCGCGGCGTGGTTGAGGAGCGACCACAGTCTCGCCTTCCCACCCGCTTTCGGCCCATTTCCTGCGACCAGCGGCAGCACGACGGCCGTGGGGTGGCTGCTCGGCTTTGGTGCTGAATACGCGTTCACGCAAAACTGGAGCGCATTCATCGAATACAACTACATGGATTTTGGCAAGAAGAGCATCTCGATGGACCTCTCGCCCCTCGTCGCCGTGGCGGGGACGACGGCCACCATTGACGTAAAGGAAAAGCTCTCGGTCGCGAAAATTGGCGTCAACTACAAGTTCTAAAGTTGATCATCATCGTAGTGAAAGCCCCGGCTCCGGCCGGAGCTTTTGCGTTCGAGCGATCGCTTGGGGATCGCCGACGAGCCCTCGCTTGCTTTGAGTCTGAGCGCGGTACCCGGAAGCAACACGCAGCCGCTTTCACGCGGATTGTGCGGAAAACGTTCCGAGCCAGATTGTGCGCATCGCGGTTGTCGTGTCCTATATTTGTGGCTGGAAATCGGGGCTGTGATTGTGAGACGTCGAAGTTTTTACGCGACCGTCGCATTGGTCGTGTTTGTATCAGGCATTTCCGCCGCGCGATCCGCCGATCTGTCGGTCGGTGTGCCGCCGCCGGTTGCGTCCTGGACCGGCTTGTATGTGGGCACACACCTCGGCAGCGGTTGGGGCTACGATGCCTGGCGCAGCGGCAGCGGCGCGCTCGCGCCTTTCACTCCGTTCTTCGGCGAAGCCTCGAGCGACGGCACCATCGGTGGCGCGCAGATCGGCTATAACAAGCAAATCGGCCGCTGGGTGCTCGGCGTCGAGGCGGATGCGAGCGTCGCGGACCTGCAAGGTATCGCCGAATGCGGGAATAGCGTCTGGATCTGTCGCACCCGCACCAATGCGCTTGGCACCGCAACCGCGCGGCTTGGCTTCACGGTCGACCAGTTCTTGCTTTACGGCAAGGGCGGTTTTGGCTGGGCGCGCGAGGAGCTTGCGACGACGCCGTACCCGACCTTCGGAAACGTCAATCAGTTTTACGGCAGCGCGACGCGCCTTGGCTGGACCGCCGGCCTTGGGCTCGAATACGCCTTCGCCCCCGGGCTGTCCGCGAAGATCGAGTACGACTATCTCCACTTCGGCGACAAGACCACGACCCTGACGGACCAGTTCGGCAATCAGTCGAACGTCGCGGTGGGAAGCGACGCGCAGCTCATCAAGCTTGGGGTGAACTACCATCTCGGCGAGGGCATCCCGTCGTTCGCCGTCGGGGCCGGCCCGGTGTTCGCGGCCGCGCCGACCGGCAACCGCAACTGGACCGGCTTCTATGTCGGCGCCCATGGCGGCGGCGGCTGGGGACGTACCGATTGGGAGCGGGCTGACGGCTTGTTCAACGCGTTTGGCGACCTCATGTTCGCCGGCACCGGCGTGACAGGCGGCATGATCTTTGGCGGCCAGGCCGGCTACAACTGGCAGTTCGGCCGCTGGGTGACCGGCATCGAGGGTGAAGCCAGCTGGGCGGATTTCGACAGCAACGCCAAATGCGCAGTGGGCACGGGGCTCCTGTCCTTCAATTGCCATACCCGCATCGACGCGCTGGGCTCGGTGACCGGCCGCCTCGGCACGACCTACGGCAATTTGCTCATCTACGGCAAAGCGGGCGCCGCCTGGGCCCACGAGGCGCACGAGGCTGTCACTTCGTTGATTGACCTCCCCGAGTTCTTCCCTCCGGACAATCGTTTCAAGGCTGATGATACCCGCTGGGGCTACACGGTCGGCACTGGGCTCGAATACGGCTTCTCGCCCGCTTGGTCCGCCAAGGTCGAATACGGCTATACGTATTTCGGCAGCAAGACGTTCACCTTCACGGACCAGTTCGGGAACGCCTCGAACGTCCAGCTGATGCAGGACCTGCACACGGTGAAAATGGGCGTGAACTACAAGCTCGGCACTGATCCGGTAGCCGGTGCCTACGCGTCGATCGCGCCGTCGAAATCGTACGTCAAGGCACCGCAGATTTGGTCCGACTGGGTCATCGAGGCGGGGGCGCGCGCCGTCGTGAGCAGTGGCCGCAAGGCCCAGGACTTCGGCGATACCCCAAGCCTGGACTATATCCAATCGCGCCTCACTTATACGGGCATGACCAACTACGCCGCCGAGATCTTCGCGCGACTCGATCATCGCAACGGCATGTTCGTGAAAGGCAATTTCGGGCTCGGCAACTTCGTCGGCGGACAGATGTACGACGAGGATTTTCCGCCCAGCCTGACGCCGTACTCGAACACGGTTCAGCAACAGCGCGACGGCCACCTCCGCTATGGAGGGCTCGATGTGGGATATAATCTCATCAAGGGGCCGGGCGGAGAGCTCGGTCCCTATGTGGGCTATCGCTCATTCTACGAAAGTGGCCCGACGCACGACTGCGTCCAGATCGCGTCGTACCCCGCCTGCGTGCCGGCGATTGCGCCGGAAACGTCGCTGGCCGGCCTCAGCGAAACTGAAATTTGGCGCGGCGTCGCGGTCGGCTTGAATACGCGCGTCCCGCTCAGCGACCGCTGGAAGCTCGAAATCGATGCCGCCTATCTTCCGTACGTCAACTTCCAGGGGGAGGACAATCATTGGCTCAGGCCCGATATCAACCCGGGCCCTGAACAAGGCCACGGCTGGGGCACGCAAATTGAGGCGATCGTCTCCTACGCGATGACCGATCGCTTGAGCGTCGGTGTGGGCGGCCGTTACATGTATCTCGCGACCAGCAGCGCCTACACCCAGACTGCTGGTGTCCCAGGCATCCAGCCCGAAAAGTTCTATACCGAGCGTTGGGGCGGCTTTGTGCAAACCTCATACCGGTTTGGCGGGGACCCTCGCGCCGCAACGTCGGCCGCGCCGTACGACAAGGCGCCGGCAGCTCCGCGGGACTGGACCGGAATCTATTTCGGCGGACATCTCGGTGGCGGCAGCGGATACAGTGACTGGGCCGATCCGTACCCGTGGATCGGTTTTGGCGATCGGGTGCGCGCGGGCGGCGCGGTCGCGGGCGCACAGGTCGGCATAAACTACCAGCGCGGGCACGCGGTCTTCGGGCTCGAAGCCGCCGGCTCATGGTCGCAGATCGAGGGCACCTTCACCTGTTTCGCGGGCTTCCCCGATCCCGCGGCCGCAGCGATGGATTGCGGCTCGAGGTTGGACCGGATCGCAACCTTCACGGGCCGCGTCGGTTACGCGGCCGACAGCACGCTCTATTACGTCAAGGCCGGCGCGGCGCTGGGTCACACCAACTTCATGCTCAACGCCGATCCGGTGTTCAACAAGCTGGGGCTCGGCTTCACGGGCGGGATCCTCAACAGCGATACGACGGCCTGGGGCTGGACCGCCGGCGCGGGCATCGAGCACGCGCTCGACGCGCATTGGTCGGTCGTGGGCGATTACAAATATGTCGACCTCGGCACCACCACAGTCACCTTCGCCAACGCGCCGGCGCCGCTGGCAGCGGTGCAGTCGGAGACAATCAAGCAGCGCTATCACGTGATGACGCTCGGCGTGAACTACAAGTTCGATTGGACTTCGTTCGCAGGGCGAACCGCGCCCTAGCGCCTTGTCACGGCGTGGGGCACGCTGCCCAGTCTTCACCCAGGCCTTGACCGGCGCGCCAGCCTGCTGTTGCGTGCCTGACCCGAGGGCGCCGATGTGGCCGTCGTGGCGAAGACAGCAAGTCACATCCGCAGGGCGGAAGGCCGCGCCACGACGAATTCGATCGCGGTGCGGACCCGCCGAGGCATCGCGCCAGCGCCCCGCTTGGGCCAGACAATCTGGAGTGGGATGGGGGCGGCTCGTGGCGGACGAGGATTTGCTCGACGATCCCCTGATCGATGAGCCTGCGCACCTGCCAGAGCGGCGCGAGTCCGATGCCACGGCCGGAGGCGCTCGAAACGTTGGCGTCTATCGTACGTCGCTGCACCGATACGCCAGCGGCGCTCAGAAACCCCGCTTGGCAATTATTCTTGCGCTACGCTCAATCTAAATCCACAAGATATGCTAGGACCAAGTCTTCGGTCTGAGCTTGGAGAGCTGCGTTTCGATAGATGACAATCTCGGCTTCATCAGCCCTGCGAACTGTCAACTTGGCCGTCGAGGAGCAAAGCGGAAGGCCGTTCGATGTAATCGCGGTCAAGTCATCACGAACCCAGTCCTCTTTGCACAACTCGAAGGCTTCCCGGAAATTCTTTGCCTCAAACGCGAAGATAGCTTTGCCCTCAACTTCCATCGCGAATACCGAACCCGAGAAAACAGTCATTGACACTCACTTTCCATCAGCATCGGACACCAACTTCGGCGATTGTGCTTCGGCTTGCCTCATCAGCGTCCGCGAAAGTCATTGCCAAGGGACCGCCCGGTGGGGCTTCGTGTCCCACAGCCATTGCCGTCCTAACCAGACGGCTTTTTCGATATGTCGGCGCGATTCGTCCGAACCGGCGGTACTTCCCCATCCAGCCATTCCTGCTCTTCGGCCAAAGACCGCCAGGCCTGTTCCATGCGCCGGTACCGCTTGTAAGCTGGGCTGTCCTTGGAGGGCTCTCCTTCTGCGAGCATGGCGCAGTTGTCGGCGTTCTCCTTGTAGATTTCTGATGGCTTCATGACAGGCTCCTTCGCCACGAAGGTAGTCCGGGGCCGTAAAATTTCGATAACCGGAAGGTTCTCGAAGTTTCCTGAAGCGGGTAATAACTCAGAAACAGTCTGTGGACCGTTCGAGACGTGCCGAAGGCGGGCAGCTGATTGTGGGATAACGCTCCGGCACGCCCGCTTATGTCCCAGAACTTGATCTTGTCTTGGCTGTGGCGTCTCTCGCGAGCATTCCCGGCGGAAGCACCCGGTTTGTAAATCATCTGCTCTTGCCCGCAATTGCCCGCGAACCCGCATCGTCGACATGTGTTGGTCATCTAAAACTGGACAAATCTTTCCATTGAGGATGGCCGCTACTGGCCCATCACTTCCGTTCGCGCGGTGTCGCTGGAGTCGGCTCACAGGAGCAGACCGGAAGTTTGCAGCCGAACGCCGGTTCGGCAGCTTGTGACCCTAAGCAGTCATCGAGGAGGAGCCGTCCGCGACTGTGGAAGACCCGCGTAGCACTCGATCCCGAGTGATAAATCGAGCTCCACAAGTCGAGCAAGCATTACGCTGGACAATTCGTCGGCGAGAAAGCCGTCCATGAATTTAATAATGATGCTTGCAGTTCCACCGTTGGCTTTGACCTCCGAAAAGAACGCCTTGTGAGGCCCCAGTGCGTCGATCAGACGTGACAATTCAGACGCAAAGCCTGGATCTTCGACGACGTGTTCCGTGCTGCGCCGCCATCGCGTGTTAGCATACGTTCCGGATAGAGGCGTGCCCTTCGGGGTTCTTCGGGGAGCGCCGAGACAATGAGTGATGTCGGGCTCCATTCCTAGGATTTTGGTGATTTCGTCCGGCACCAAGGTTGGATGCACGATGAACAGGTCGAGAAAGAACCTGTACTCACCCGCGCTGGATTGTTCGGCCATTGGGCGCTCCATATACTGAGCGGTTGCTTAGTCGAGCGCAGCCACGAATGTCAATTTCCGGTTGTGGCCCGTCGCTTCCGTTCGCGTGGCGCCGCGACATGTCGGCTCAGAGGGTAGACGCGTAGTTTGCAGCCGGGCGCCAGTTCGTCGGTCTGTGACCCATTGCAGAAGTGAGACGGCGTGGTGTGTTCTTTGGGCGGTATTGGAGACCATCGTACTCCGACGCCTTCAGGCGATTGCAGTAACCGGATCTTAACCAAAAACTTGAGCGGGGAATTCACCGATGCACTCTACCCAAAGTGGGGCTTTGGTCGAACGTTGAGGAGCGTTGAGCGGAGGTGAAAGGGGTGCCAGGCATGGAAGTACAAGCAGCAAGGTCTCTCTTCAAGACAATCGGCTTCGTATTCGGGTTGTTCTGTCTTCTTATGACTTATGCCTCGGGCGTTCGTCTTTACGAACACGTGCTGGGAGGCCGATCAATGCCACAGCACGCGGTAAGCCTAGTGCTCGACGTGGGCGGGAATGTCCTCCTTTTAGGCATGAGTTGCTGCGGGGTGATTGCAGTATTGCTCATCAGCCCAAGAGGGTTGGACGGAGTTATAGGAAACTGGCCATATATCCTTCCTGCCGTGTTGGTCGCTGTATTTTGCGCGACGATGGCCGCTACACTAGGCGCCAGACAAATGACCTGGGTTCTTCCTGCGGCCAGTCTTTTCGGCCTTGTTGGACTATGGGCCGGGTGGAGCGTTCTCAGACAGCATGGGTTGCCGATCACTACCCGCGTCTCGGATATGTCCCTGATCCAAAGACAGAGCGAGACTAGTCCGTGACGGGGCATCCCGAACCTAAGTCAGCTTGTGGCCCGTTCCGGACCAACTGCGCCGGTTCACTATGTCCGCTGTTCGGGGTAGACCGGAAGTGACAGGTAGACGTCTGCACCGACGCGATTGACCCATCGCCGACTTGAGCGACACGCCGGCCTGACGTGCAGGGATCGAGTTCCGTTCCCTAAGCTTTGGGCTATCGTCATAACCTTAGCTAAACCAAGCTTGGCAGCGAGAGCTTTACCAATAACCTCTACCTAAGGTGGCGGCTACGATTACGGAGGTTTGCGTGGGTTGGAAGCTTTTTGCATTATTCGCTGTCGTGCTCGCGTGTTATGGCATCGCCGATGCAGGGACTTTCGGCGCGACGCAGATTGTCGACCTTGCAATTGAGGTGCTTTCGGCCTGCGGTCTTGTGCTAATGGCGTTCAAAATTGATTTCCTTCCCGGGACTTTTTGGCGCGGGTTCGCTGGCGCATATTTTGCGTATTATGCTATTTGGTTTGCCGAGAAGGCTTTTATCACCCACGGCGGCCCCGCTTCCGTCATCATCGAAAATGCGCTCACATACGCTGTATTTCATACAGCTGTCGGCTACGGGCTTTGGCTGAATGGTTCGACGCATGAGCAGCACGGCCCCGTGCGTCAGATCACTGGCTAAGATACACGGCAAAAACGCACTGCACTATGACGATCGACAAGCTGCTATGTCTTTGGCATCGCACTGTTGATGTCCGGATTTGGCCGATTTTGTTGCAAAAGTCGGCTGCAATGGATTTGGCCGCTAGGCCTTTCGTTGAGCCGCGCTCTGAAGCGCTGGCCCTGACGCATTTTAAGCAACTTCGACGCTACGCTACGCGATGCGCAGAGCCTGAGCCGGTGGCGGTCGTGCGACGAGCGATGCAAATTGCCTCAGATTCTGGGCGATGGCGGCTAGAACAAACTCATCCTGGGCACCTTGCGGGCCGCGCAATCGGAGCCGACCAAGCTTCAGGATGCGCTTCAAGT
>NZ_JADPJJ010000134.1:0-27391 GCF_023073375.1 Bradyrhizobium sp. 197
ATCCACAGACAATGAGGAATTTGGCGGCGTCACCCATACCTTGACTCACAAACACATGTGGTCAGTCAAGAGAATACAAACGGCCACCTGGGCAGTTACCGCTACGCTCGCAATGACGGAGCAAGGAGCGGCATCGCAATCTCCAACATCCATTTCAACTGCAGACACAGCTTCGCACCCTCGCGGCGCTTTTCGCCCGAGCTTTGCTTGGTCGCTTCACCCTCTTGTCCAAGAGGGTGCAGGGAAGGCCGGGTGCCGGCTGGCACCTGCGGTCCGCTGCGCGAAGATGTAGCGCAAGGAAACCGCACAGCAGCATACAGGTGTAGCCAATCACTCGGCCTTCCCTGCGCAGTGGCTTTACGGCTTATGCCGTGCTCTCCCGGGAGCCGAGTTCGTTTTGGCCTCCCTCACCCCAGCGAAAGTCGCGGGCGCCGCGCCGGTTGACGCAAGTGCCGCATCCGCCAAGGCTTGACCGTAGCAACGACGGCCAGGACCACACGGTTTTGCCGTACGCACGGTTCGCTGCTCGCCGCATTATCTCCCGGCGTTGTCGACGTTACCGGAAGAATGCTGGCGAGACGAACCTGACAGCGCCGCTCGTCGGCACGAAGCCTCGGGCTCACGGAGAGCAATCCGCCCTGCCCGTACTTTCGCGCCCGACGCTGCCGCGTCCACCGCAAGCCCGGCTCGCGAAACGTGACGACACAAGATCGCCCCTCTTGGTCGAGCCGGGATGGGCGACACATACGCCAAAACCGAATTTCGGTAAAGCGGAATATTTTCGCGCAGGCGGATTGACAGGAAGCGACACAGGCGCGGTCGCTGCTGAAATCCCGGAACTTCCGTGGCTAATCTGCAACGGTTCCCCGCGATCTAAAGCCGGCCCAGACAAATTCCCATTCCGGCCACGAACCGCTCTCACAACGCCGTGAGATTAGCAGGGGAACTACGATGCGTGCACAACGCGTTTGGAAAGTGAACGGGGCCGCCAGCGCCGGGCAGCTCCAATCGAGACTGGACGATCTCAACAAGCGTCTCGGTCATCTCGAAAACCAGCATCCGGATAGCTGGAAGGTCGAAGAGCTGAAATCGAGCGCACTCAGCCTGTCGCGCGAGATCGACGACATCCGCTGCGCCGAGGCGACCGCAGCGCTGAGCGAGTTGCTGCGGAAGTAGTCAGCGCCGGCGCGATTCG
The DNA here is from genome assembly GCF_023073375.1 of Bradyrhizobium sp. 197. NCBI lineage: Bacteria > Pseudomonadati > Pseudomonadota > Alphaproteobacteria > Hyphomicrobiales > Nitrobacteraceae > Bradyrhizobium > Bradyrhizobium sp. 197. The sequence goes on from NZ_JADPJJ010000134.1 coordinate 1,196, forward strand.
CCAGCCGCGCAAGGAACCAACGTCCGCCGCCGCCATTTTCCTGAGAGCATGGAGCAAGATCATGACCAGGCACCTGACGCGAGCCCATCTCGCACGCGGCGTGGCCGGCGCGATATCCACGCTGGTCCTGTGCGCGACGGCGGCATTCACCATCGCGCGCCACTTTGCGATGTGAGGAATTTGGCGCTGTGAGGGTTTTCGCATGACGTCCGATCCCGAAGAATCGGTAAGGCTGCAAGGCTACGGAGAGATGACGTTGCGCACGGCCATCACGACGATGATGTTGCTTGCGCCACGAGAGCGAGCGGACGCCGCGATCTTCCGCGTCCGTGACGGCGTGCGACTGGCATCGAGCGAGATCGCCGAACTCGCGTCGAATTGGGGGATCGAGCCGACCGGTGATATGCGATCGCCGAGACTCGCCCCGGATCAGCACTGGCCGGAGATCGTCCGCGGCATGGTGCGCGAAGCCCCGTTGCCGTCGCTGGTGGTGGCGTTCATGCTCGGTGTGCTGGTGGCGAGGCGGTAGGCTTGGCTACAGCAGGATAGATCACTTCTGCTCGTTCGCTCGCATGTCCTCCGCATAAGGACGCAAAGCGTCGGACATAGTGTCGAGGCGTTTTTGCCACTCGGCACCAGGCATGAAGGCGATCACCGGCTCGTCGCCGGGTGAGCTCGTCACGAACTCAGGATTACGCAGGCCTTCGGCAATCCCCGCTTCCAGCTTCTTGACGATGTCGTCCGGAACCCCCTTCGGGACCGCGAAGCCGCGTTCCGCCGTCGTCATGACCGGAAAGCCCACCTCCTCTGCCGTCGGAACTTCGGGCAGCGTTGGAAAGCGCTTCTTCGACAGCATCGCGATGACGCGTAGTTGCCCCTTGTTGGTACCATGCAATTCGGGAATTTCACTGAGACTGACCATCCCCACTTCCAGATGCCCGCCCAACAGATCGGTCCTCTGTGCGGCCGTTCCTCGGTAGGAGATTTCGTTGGGCTCCACCTTCGCGGCCGCTGCGAGCATGCGAATGGCCAAATGGCCGTTCGTGCCGGCCCCATTGTGACCAAACGTCACCGAGCCCGGCTTGCTGCGAAGTGCGGCAATGACATCCGGCAGATCCTTGAATCTGCTCTCGGCGGGCACCACGATCACATTCGGATCTTCGACGACCCGTGCGACCAGCCGGATTTCGTCCATGGTATATTGGGTTTTGCGAGTCATCGGCAAAAAGTTGTAGCCCGGCACGTTAACGACGCCGATCGAATAGGCGTCGGGCGCCGCGCGCGCGATCGAAGCAAACGCGATCTCTCCGCCGGCGCCGGGCTTGTTCAAGACGACAAACTTCGCCTTACCGCCCAGCGCACGCTCCACGAAGGGAAGAAGTTTGCGAGCCATGACATCGGTACCGCCTCCGGGTGCAAAGCCAACGACGACTTCGATTGGCTTGTCGTCCGGCCACGCGGCCCATGCCGACCCGCAGCCAGCGAAGCCGAAAGCGGCAACGAGCGCGACGATCTTTTTATACATGATTTCCAGCCCTGTTCTTGTTATTGGCCGATCGCGCCGCCGAACGTGCGATCGACTGTGGGTTCATCTAGCCGTCGGCGTGACCGGCTGGCAACTGATTCTCTCCAGTTAAGGATCGATGGGCCGCCGCGATCCGCGCGGACGCGCGACATTGATGGGTTTCGCTTTCTCTACCTATGCTGCTCGACGTGTCAGGTGCACCGTCATTGAAATCCTGTAGCTTGCGCAACAAATTTGCGCACGGGATATCCTTGATGGCGAAAGCAGCGATTGGCGATCTGGAAGGCGGCATAGCGTTGTGCGCCTGGTTCGAGAGTGTCCCCTCATTCCACGATGCGACGTTGCGGGAGCTGGAGCTTCGCCAGGGCGCGCCAAGCCGGCTGGTCGCCCACGCGTTCCAGATGACGTCCGAGGTCGATGCACACGGCTATTTCGTGCTGACGAAGCATGTGGACGTCACGTTTAGCATTTTCGAGCTGATCGAGGTCCAGCTGTTCGATTTTACAGAAGCCGGTATCATCTTCGCGTTCAGCATCGAGATCGATCCCGACGGTACGACGTTGAGCTTCGAGCCCGGCTATGGCGTGCACGGCCGGATCAAGGCCAAGCGGATCGTCGTCTCGTTCCAGCCCCACCCGACCGGTTCGTCCTGAACCCGGCAAGCCATGCCGCCGCAACAAGCCGCCCTGCCCGGCCAAATCGGCCGTGGACCCGCCCCGAAAATCGTTGCAGAAAGGCGCTCCCGAGGCGCTGGCGGCCGGTCCGCCAAGCCCTTAGGAACAAGCCTCTAGGAAAACGTCGACTTTTGGAAGAATGGTCGGAGTGGCAGGATTCGAACCTGCGACCCCTGCGTCCCGAACGCAGTGAACATCTTCTAAGTTGTTGATTTTTATAGCTATGGCAGACATTTCCGTCCCGTTTTGTTCACGGTCGTTTCACCCAATTCGTTGCGATTTCGTTGCGACCTTCGTAGACGAGAACGAGAGCTGCTGAGGACCTTGGGATCGGATACGCGGCGGGATTGGTTAGATCCTTCGTCGCCGACGGCGGGGCCATTTCCAAATGCCCGTTCCAAATGAACAACGGAAGCCGGGCGCAGTATCTTAGATTTCACTGGCAATCTTTGGTTTGGACCAACGTCAGAATGGCGGAATCAAAATCAGTCTGATTGTTCAACGATTTCAAGCCGCATTTGGAAAAATGTGCGAATTCGCCCCTAGTGAGAATCAATTGCTTAGCAGGCTTTTCCAAATGGGAAAGCGGCCAGCGCAGATCACAACCGGGCAGCCAACCCGCGACCTAGACCCTTGGTAGTTCGTCAAAAGCCGCCGTTGAAGCAGCGGCTTGACAGCTCCTAAACGAGTGCGGCGAGAGACCAAAATCGGGACCCGCTGTCGCGCTGGCAAATTCAACGTTCGCGCACAATCTTAGGGAGCGCCGCAGCTTCCATCACGCAGGCTCCCACACACGATCGCCGAGTTTGCTTGACCCCACGACTACATCAACCGCGTCGTGAGAGGGTCAAAAGATAAACGCCACAAGGCGGCCCAACACGGCGACCGACAAAGCTGCGAGAAGGACGATAAGTTGCCCAAACTGGACCTCTTCCATGTCGATGTCCGGCATCGTGATCATGGCGTGTGCGATCATGTGGCAATTCTCCATGGTAGTTCCTCCCCTAGCTATTGTTCTGCCGTCTTCCGGGCAGTACCACCCGTTCGTCGCGGATCGCTCGAGGGGCGACTCTTCGCTTAACGCGCGCGGATCAGGCCGCCCTGCTTTCAAGCTCCGTCTGATGAGATGCCGCAATCGTTCCGACGCACACTCCGAAGCCGATGGATGCAAAGCCCTCACGAGTGCAGCGCCCCTCAAATCGGATCTCGTCACCGTCGTGTAGAAAGCCGCGACGCTCTCCGTTGGGAAGCGTAATGGGGCGGGTTCCGGCAGAAGTGAATTCGAGCATGCTGCTCAATTCAGCGTCGGTAGGTCCGGAGATCGTGCCGGTGCCGATCAGGTCCCCCGGTAGAAGGTTGCATCCATTGATCGTGTGGTGCGCAACCATCTGCGCCGGTGTCCAATATAGATATTTGGCGTTCGAGCTGAGAATTTCGACAGGAACGTCCCTTGCGGCCCGCATCTTTTCGGTCGTGAGAAAAACCTTCAGGCTTATGTCCAGCCCGCCACTTTTCTGATCGTCCTCGTCGAGCAGGTATTTCAACGGCTGGGGGTCCCCGTGAGGACGAACCATCGCCGGAATGCGGAACGGAGCCAACGCGTCAGTAGTGACAACCCACGGCGAGACGGACGTTGCGAAACTCTTGCTGAGGAATGGTCCGAGTGGATACATCTCCCAGCGCTGGACGTCCCTCGCCGACCAGTCGTTGAGAAGTGAATAGCCGACGATCTGTTCGCTTGCGCGCGCAACCGGGATCGGACTTCCGAGCTCGTTGCCGCCACTGAGATAGAACCCCATCTCCAGTTCGAAATCGAGTCGTTCGCACGGACCGAAGCCAGGACTGCCCCCGTCAACCGACGGCGTCCGCTGTCCCATGGGTCTGCGGACAATTCCCTGCCCGATTTGCACCGAAGACGCCCGCCCGTGATAGGCAATCGGCACCCATTTGTAGTTGGCGGGCAGCGGATTTTCAGGCGTGAGGAGTGCGCCGGCCGCCTTCGCGTGATGTATGCCGGCATAAAAATCCGTGTAGTTCGGCACCGCAGTCGGACGATACATCGTGCAAGCGCTCAATGGGACCAGCAGGTCCGACGCACGGCGGCGCGCAGCCTCACCGCTTGAACCCGCGTCAAGCGCGGCACTGACTGCCTTTCGTAAGTTGTGCAACGCGCGAGGTCCCAACGCAAACAGCGAGTTGAGCGAGGAGTCGGCGACGGTCCACTCGGGAATTTCTGCCGGCAGGAGACCGGCGCTGTGCGCCGCATGAAGATCGAGGATCTGGTCGCCGATCCCAATCCCCGCGGATCGCTTTCCGTCCTTGCCACGGCTGAAGACACCGAGCGGCAGGTTCTGGATGGGGAAGTCGCCGGAGGGGTCATTGGCGGCCGCCACAAAACTGCGGCGCGCCGGATCGTGGGTCTCGTCGATCATGGCGTTCATCCTGCAGCTCCCGCCAGCGCGTTATTGCCCTCAGAGGGTCCGATGCCGATCTCGGATTGCACAAACTGAGCATCAAACGCCCGCCGCTCGGCCGCGGCGCGGGCCGTTCGGTCACTCAGCGAACCGAGCCAAATCACCAGAAATGCCAGGGGCATCGAGAAGAGCGCCGGATTGTCGTAGGGAAATAACGGCGCCGCGAAATGGAATACCGCGACCCAGACTGTCTTGCTCAGCACGACGAAAAGGAGAGAGCTGAACAGGCCGACCAGGCCACCGGCAACGGCGCCGCGCGTGGTGGTACCGCGCCAAAAGATCGCCATCGCCAGCACTGGAAAATTGCAGCTTGCCGCGACCGAAAGCGCTAACCCCGCCATGAACGCGACATTCTGGTTCTCGAAAGTGATGGCAAGGCCCACCGCGACGATGCCGGTCGCCACCGCGGCAATCTTCGCAACCATCACCTCACGTGCCTCTGGCGCGTTACCCTTCGCAATCACCTGCCCATAAATATCGTGGCTCACCGCCGAGGCGCCGGCGAGTGTCAATCCGGCGACCACGGCGAGAATGGTGGCAAACGCGACGGCCGAGATAAACCCAAGCAGGATTGGTCCGCCGAGAGCGCCCGCCAGGTGCACCGCCGCCATATTGGGACCGCCGATCAGATCGGTAATCTTGTTGAACTGGCCGCCCGCGCCGACGTTGAAGAAACTCGCATCCGGCATAAGGACCACCACCGCAGCAAAGCCGAACAGCGGGATGACTAGGCAGAAGTAAGCTACACAGGTCGTCGCATAGAAAACCGACTTCCTTGCGCCTGCGGAATCGCTGACGGTGAAGAACCGCATCAGGATATGCGGCAATCCCGCGGTACCGAACACCAGCGCGAGTCCAAGCGAGATCGCGGAAACCGGCTCAGCGAACAGCCCGCCTGGAGAGAGAACTGAGGCCCCCTTGGGGTGCACCCGGCTCGCCTCGGCGAATAGGCGTCCAAGACTGAAATCGAAGCGCCACAGCACCACCAGCGCCATCAAGGTGCCGCCGATCAGCAGCAGCAGCGCTTTGGTGATCTGAACCCAGGTGGTTGCCTGCATGCCGCCGACAGCCACATAGACGATCATCAGAAGTCCGACGCCGGCGACTGCGAACAGATAGTTCACCCCGAACAGAAGCTGAATGACCTTGCCGGCACCGATCATCTGCGCGATCAGGTAAAACAGCACGACGACGAGACTGCCGGTGGCGGCGACCAGACGGACCGAGGTCCGATCGAGGCGAAACGACGCTGCGTCGGCGAACGTGTAACTGCCGAGGTTGCGCAAGCGCTCCGACATCATGAACAGCACGATCGGCCAACCCGTCAAGAAGCCCAACGCATAGACGAGGCCATCAAAGCCGGTCGCATAGATCAGCGCCGAGATACCGAGGAAAGCCGCGGCCGAAAGAAAATCCCCCGCAATCGCCAGGCCGTTCTGGAGCGGCGTGATCTCATGTCCCGCGGTATAGAAGTCCGCCTTCGATTTGGTTCTGCCAGCCGATCGATAGGTGATGAGGAGCGTGACGGCGACGATCAACAGGAACATGCCTATGGCAACCCAGTTCAGATCGCGGCCCGCTACAACAGCGGTCGCCTGCGCATGGGCCGAAAAGGACACCGTCGCCGCAATGGCGGCCAGCAGAATGCGCATGATCATCGGCCACACTCCCGGCGAACGAGCTGTGTCAGGCCGTCGAAGTAGGTGTTGGAACGGCGTACATAGTAACCGGTCAGGGCAACGACCAGGGCGATCATGCCAAGCGCGATCACCATGCCCAACGGAACGGCTCCGCCTGCCATGCTCTTCCCGAGCGCTGACGACGCCGCCGAAATCAGCCCGATGAAGCCGAAGAACATCAACAACGTGACGATCGAGAGCCCCACCGCAACCTTGCCCGTGCGGCGGTCAGTTCCCGAAAAGACGGATTAGACAGGATTTTTCGCGTTTGTTCCGACGACAACGACATGATTTCCCTCCCCCATTTCTTGATCAGTTGGTTTCGACGCAGCTAGGACGCCTGCTTCAGGACATCGTCACTATCGGGCGGCGCGGATGCTTCTATCGACGGCGAGGGTCGCGGCGGAATGTTCGTCAACAGCACGCCCGAATTGGTAAGGGCTGCGATCTCCTGGTCGGAGTAGCCGTATTCCTTCATCACTTCGACGTTGTGTTCACCGCGAAAGGCGGCTTCGCGCGCAGCGGCCAGCGGCGTCTTCGAGAAGTGCCAGGGCTTGCCGGGGATCCTGACCGCCTTGCCGCGGCGGTCGGTAACCTCTTCTATCGCGCCCCACCATTTGACCCAGTCCGAACCGGCGAAGTCCTTGACCGAGCGAACCACGCCGAACGCCAGCTTCACTTCGTCGAGCTGTGCATCGAGTTCGCCGGCCGTGGCAAAGGAAAGAATCCACTGCTGGATGATCTGGTAAAGGGCGTTGAGATTCTTCCGGCGCGCCGCCGGCGTGGCGAATCTGGGATCTGAAGCGAGATCGGGGCGACGCATCGCCGCGATGTAGTTCGGAAACGTCAGGCTGCTGACGACACTGGTCGCGATTGTGATGACGTCACCGTAGCTTGTCTTGAAGAACGGCGAGTCAGCAGGTCCGAGCGCCGCCGGTTCGGCGCCGAGATCCACGCCGGAGAGATCGGCATGCACCCGTTCATTGACGGCAAGCATGGTGGCGGCCATCGCAATATCGACATATTGGCCCTCGCCTGTCTGGTCGCGGTGATGCAGTGCTGCCAGAATGCCGATGATCGCTTCGAGGCCCGTATAAATGTCGGCATGCGAGTAGGCATCATGCCTCTTGACCGTGAGATCCTCGCCGAGATGGTCGATCATCCCGCCGACAAAGCCGGATTCGGCATGGACGGTCGGCGCGTAGGCGCTGCGGTGTGACAGCGCGCTGCCCTGGCCGTAGCCGCTGATTGAGGCGTAGATTACTTTCGGGTTGCGCGCGGCGACGGATTCATAATCGAGGCCGAAGAATTTCAATGTGCCGGCGCGAAAATTCTCGACGATAATGTCGGCGCTATCGCACATCTTGCGCACGACTTCTCTTCCTTCGGGGAAGTTCAGGTCGATGCTGATGTTCCGTTTCCCCACGTTCTGTTGGATATAGTAGTAGGACATGCTCGCGGTTTCGTCGCCAGGCAGGGCGTACCGTGAGATGTCTCCGCGCGGCGGCTCGATCTTGATCACGTCGGCGCCGAGGTCCGACAGGGCCCTGGTGCAGTGGGGACCAGCAAGGACGCGCGAGAAGTCGACGACCTTGATTCCGGCAAGGGGTGTACGATTTGTCATGACAACGTCCCTCAGCGGCCCGAGAAAATGGCGTGACCAGGCCCGGACTCGCGGAAGGCCTTCAGGCCGACGACGAGATCGTTGCTCTGGAAGATCGGACGCTGCGCGTCAGACATTGCGCGGTCGGCTTTCACGACGCTGTCTTCCATATATTCCCGGACCAGTCGTTTGGTGGCGCCATGCGCCACTGTCGGGCCCACCGCAAGCTCGAGCGCGAGGATCCGCGTCATTTCTTCAAGCTGGGCTTCGGGCACGACGCGATTGACGATATTCCAGCGCTCCAGCGTCGCCGCATCATAGCGACGTCCGAACAGAGCCATCTCCTTGGCGCGCGCCACGCCGGCGCGCGATGCCACACGTTGTATGGCGCCCATCAGCGGATGCAGGCCCAGCGTCACCTCGACCATGCCGGCCTTCGCGGAGTCCGCGGCAACGATGATGTCGCAGGCCAGCGCCAGCTCGAATCCGCCACCGAGGGCCAATCCGTGCATGCTCGCGATGATCGGCACAGGAACCTGTTCGAGCGCATCCAGGCAGGCGCACACATCGATTTCGGGCATCCGTTCGCCGCGATTGTCGAATAGTTCTATTTCAGCACCGGCGGAGAAGTGTCGCAATCCGCTCCGCAGGATGATGGCACGCGCGCCTCCCTTATGAGCCTGTTCGACTGCATCCAGCAGCGCGGTCAGCAGCGGCTTGGCCACGAGATTGTAGGGAGCGAAAGTCATCGTCAGGGTAACGAGATCGCCCTCCCGACTGACGGTAACCAACTCGTTTGGTGTGGTCATTGAATTCCTCCGGATTTTTTTGAGTCAGTCGTTCGGTTCGATAATGGAACGGTATCTGAAAAACTCATACGGTCAACATAAAAAAGATATTATTGGATTCATCTTGTATTCCTCCGAATCCTTGTGAAAATGCCAGGGATGCCTCAGGACGCGACCAGCCTTACCGTTTCAGCCTATGCTCGACTTCGCTCGGACATCTTGGCCGGCCGCTTGCCGGCCGACGGAAAGCTGAAAATTCAAGATCTGGCTCAATATCTTGGGGTCAGCCCGAGCGTTGTACGGGAGGCCCTGTCGCGTCTCTCTGCCGAGGCGCTGGTCATTGCGGAGCCCCAGCGAGGTTTCCGGGTGGCGCCCATCAATGCCGCCGATGTTTCGGATCTGACGGCCGTCAGAATCGACATCGAACTGAAATGCATGCACCGCGCGATGAAACTCGGCGGCCTCAAATGGGAGGCTGCTATTGTCGCAGCCGATCATGAACTCTCGCATACGCCCCACGACATTCACGACCTGGGCGACGACTGGATGATCGCGCACGCGAAATTCCATGCCACCCTGGTGGCGGCCTGCGATAGTCCCTGGCTGCTGCGAATCCGCGAACAACTCTTCGTCCAGGGCGAACGCTATCGCCGCATCAATGTGCGAATGTCGCGCGCCGATCGTGATCTGCGCGCCGAACATTCGGCACTGGCCCAAGCCATTCTTAGCCGGCATGTGAAACTCGCCACCGATTTGATGACGGAACATCTGCGCTTGACCGAGGTGCTGACGCTTCAGTCGCTCAAGTCGCAGGACGCAGCGGTCGCCTAGCAAAAGCGTCTCCCGGCCCGATACGTTCAATTCGGCCAACCACGCTCAATTGACCATCCGCTCGTATCCTTCCCAATAGCGCTCTCGCAGCAGCCGCTTGAGGATTTTCCCGGACGGATTGCGGGGAAGTTCGTGCACGAATTCGATCGACTTCGGGATCTTGAACCCCGCCAGCCTTCCTCGCGCGAAATGCAGTATGCCCGCCGGGTCCGCCGTACGATCCGGTTTCAACACGACGAGGGCCTTGACCGCTTCACCCCACCGGTCGTCAGGCACGCCGATGACGGCGACGTCGGCGATATCCGCGTGTCCATACAAGGCACTTTCGATCTCGGCGGGGTAGACGTTCTCTCCGCCGGAAACGATCATGTCTTTCAAACGATCATGAATGTACAAATAGCCGTTTTCATCGAGGAATCCGGCATCGCCGGTATGCAGCCATCCGTTCCTGAGAGTCCTCGCGGTGTCCTCTGCCCGATTCCAGTATCCCTTCATATTTTGCGATGAGCGGCACACGACTTCACCCACCTCTCGGGCTGGTAGCGGTTTGCCCGACGCGTCGATGACCATCAGTTCAATGCCTTCGACCGGACGGCCGCATGACCTCAGGATATCCCTATTGTTCGAGGAATGGTCTGCAGCATCCAGAACCGTGATGACGCCGGTCGTTTCGGTCAGGCCGTAGACCTGGAAGAACCCCGTATGCCTGAACACCCGGAGCGACTTCCTGAGAAGCTCGAGCGGTATCGGGGAGGCTCCGTAAAGAATCTGTCTCAGTGAGGAGAGATCGATTTTTTCAACGTTACGTTCGGCCAGCATCGCCAATAGCATTGCCGGAACGAGGAACGTGACCGTAGCTCGTTCGCGCTGTATCGTTTCAAGCGCCACCGATGGAACGAACTCGCTAAGCACGATCGTCTTGAGGCCGGGGACCAGACCGAATACGCCGGTACCGACCCCTGCGATGTGGAACAACGGCATTGCGAGCAGCATGACATCGTCGGACGACCACGCCTTCCAGTCGTCAAGCGCGTGTAGTGGAAAATTGGCGTGAGAAAGCTGCACGCCCTTCGGATAGCCGGTCGTGCCGCTGGTGTAGAGCTGCAAGCAAACGTCATCGGGGCTGACTGGCAGGCTCGCCTCGGTCGTCGGGTGGGCATCGCGCCACTTGAGGTAACGAGAGTCCAACACAATGATTTGGTAAACAGTTTCCAGCTGATCCTGGATTTCAGTGGTAAGTTTCTCGAACGATTCCCCGACGAAGAGAATCTCGGTTTTGGCATCGTTGACCGCGAAAACGATCTCGGGAGGTGCCAGCCTTGCATTGATGGGAACCAGGACGGCGCGGGCCTTGGCTGCCCCGAGAAGCACTTGAAAAAAGATATCCGAATTCTTGTCGAGTATCGCAATTCGGCTGCCCGGTCGCACACCCCCAGCCATGAGGCCATTGGCGACTTGATTGGATAATTCCTCCAAAACCCGATAGCTTGTCTCGCGCCCCTCGAAGCTCACGGCGACGGCGTCGGGCGTGATGGCCGCGTAACGTCGCGGAATTTCCGCGATCGTCTGGATCGGCGTTGACAGCAAGGCCCCTTCCGATTTGGACATCCATCCCTCCCGTTATGATTTTTGAGATGGAGGATGACCGGCCCGGCGCCCGGCAAGTATCTAAATTCTGAACTACCGCTATTCAGCGCAGAATGACCACGGCCTCTTCGCGTGTCTTACCGCGATATTTCCAGATGCGGCGAAGGCAGCATGTGAGACGGCCTCAGGCCTTGCGCTTGGTCACTCTCGCATTTCGAGGGTTGCCCGCGAGCCATTCCCTGGAAGCGGTGAATTCTGCTTCCAGGAATCGCCTGACTTCACGAGTCAATTTTCTCAGGTCGCTCTCGCGCCGGCGCAGCAGCCATACGTTCATCGTAACTGTCTCTTGCGGCAAGACCTGAACCAGTCCCTCGGCTTGCGCGAATGGTACAGCAAGAAGCGCAAGCCCGAGACCGCAACCGGCGGCGGCGAAATGGTTGGCAATTGGGTTGACCCGAACAACGCTGCGGATGCCCGCCGCTTCCGAGAAATACTCCAACAAATCCCTCTGATTGGGCCGAACGTTGCGGAAGGAGACAAAATCGGCAGTATGGCCGATGATGTCGTGATCCCTCAGCTCTGACAATGACCGAGGCGCGGGGCGTCCGGCAAGGTACCGCTCGGAGGCAAAAATCCCCATCGGCACGTCCGCGACCCGCTTTCCAATGAGATCGTTCTCGCCGGGATCTCCCATCCTGATGACGTAGTCCAGATCGCTCGTTGCCAAGCTCTGCTGGTTCACCGTGGAGATGATTTCCAGGTAGATTCGACTATCGCGCCGTCGCAGCTCCGCAACCCGCGGGAGAAGCCAGTGCTTGGTCATGCCTTCGGTCGCCGATATCCTGACCACTGACGATCGTTGCCCGACGCGCGAACGCAGATCGCGATGAAACGACTCGAATGCGAGCATCATATCGCCGGCCGAGCGTTGCAGGTCCTCGCCTTCCCGCGTCAGCTTCACCCCGGACGAGGCGCGAAAGAACAGGGGAGCGGCCACGTAGCGCTCCAGCTCCTTCAGACGCCTGCTCAATGTCGGTTGGCTCATTCCCAGTTCGTGTGCGGCACGGTTGACGCTTCCAGTTCTCGCCACCACGGAAAACAAGCGAAACAAATCCCAGCTTGCCTCGGTCATGCTCTCGTCCTTTGCGCAAGCGCTTTTGGTTCCTGATCGCCGAGTGCGAACGACGTCGCAGGACCCGGAAACACAAGCGAAAAAGCCATCAAAGCCTGGCCGCTATTCAATATTGCGTTCCCCGTTCAACAAAATCGACATGGCCTTCCTCGCAGTTTGGGGAAATATGCCAAACGGTCGAACAACGGACACAGCGATGGCACAGATTAAGCTCGAGGCGATCAGGGATTTCGTGGGCCAGAATTTCGGAACATCCGACTGGGTCACCATCGACCAGCCCATGATCGACCAGTTCGCGGCCTGTACTGGGGACAGGCAGTGGATCCACGTGGATGCGGACCGCGCGAGCAAGGAAAGTCCTGTAGGCGGCACCATTGCCCACGGCTTCCTGAGCCTGTCATTGATTGCGCCACTTGGCATGGACCTGGGGCTCGCTCCGGTCGACGCATCTGCCGTCTTCAACTATGGTCTGGACAAAGTCAGGTTCCTGACACCCGTAAGATCGGGTAACCGCGTTCGCCTTCAGCTTTCCATGACAAGTGTCGAACCGAAGGACAACGGGCGTATGCTGATCAAGGGCAACGCGGTACTTGAGATCGAGAATAGTCAAACGCCGGCTCTGGTCGCCGAGACGCTGACGCTGGTGGTCCCTTAGCCCTCCACCGCCGCGAACGGTGTCACTACAAAACCGCAGGCCGCCAGACCAAGACGTTCAGGAAGACGATAGCACCGAAGTCAGACCACCATCGACGGCAAGGATCTGTCCGGTAATGTGCTTGCCGGCGTCGCTGGCGAACAGAACCGCGGCACCTTTCAGATCGTCCTCATCACCGATGCGGCGCAGCGGCGCGCCAGCGGCGAGCTTTTCGACCCCGACCGCTTCGATCGTTCCCTTTGTCATCTTCGATGGGAAAAAGCCAGGCGCCAGAGCATTGGCCGTAATTCCGTAACGCCCCCAGCTCCCCGCCAACGCCCGCGTGAAGTTGACGACAGCGCCTTTGCTTGTGTTGTAGGCGACCGTCTGCATATCCCCGGAACTTCCGAACAGGCCCGCGATCGAAGCAAGGTTGACGATGCGGCCATATTTGTTCGGTATCATCGAACCCTTGGCGATCTGTTGGCTGAGCAGGAACAGCGAGCGGATGTTCAAGTTCATCACCTTGTCCCAGGCTTCGATCGGGTGATCTTCCGTCGGCGCGCCCCAGGTGGCGCCCGCGTTGTTCACCAGAATGTCCACCCGTCCGAGCTTCTTGATCGTTTCGTCGGCGAGGCGCTTGACGTCTTCGTCCCTGGAATTATCCGCTGCGATCCATTCCGCCTTGATGCCGAGCCCGGCAAGGTGCGCCTGGGCCTTTTCCAGGTCTGGCGCCTTGCGAGAGGAGATCACGATCCGTGCTCCTTGCTCACCCAGCGCCTCGGCGATCTGCAACCCAAGGCCACGGGAGCCTCCCGTAACAAGAGCATTCCTGCCGGTGAGATCGAATGCCTTCTTGATGCTTCCCATGGTCAAATCCTCTGGTCCGGAGCGAAGTTCTACCAAGCGGTCGTGGGATCTCTATTTCCCGCGGAATACTGCCGAGCGGCGCTCCACGAATGACTGGATGCCTTCTTTCATGTCTTCGCTGCTGAAGACGCGATCCTTGATCTTGGGAATGTAATCGATCGCGGCTCTCTCGCCGGCCTCGATGTATTTCAACGCGGCCTCCTTCGTCACCTGAATGCCGATCGGCGCGTTCTTGGCGATCAGATTCGCAATCTCCATCGCGCGCGCAATCTGCTGGCCGGGAGCGACGACTTCCTGAACAAACCCGATCTTGTAAGCCCGCGCGGCATCGAACTCGTCGCATAGGAACAGGTGATACATCGCGTCTCCCCAGCCCGCCCGTGTCAGATATCGGAAATGGGCACCACCAAGAGGCGCGATCCCGCGCTTGGATTCCATCTGACAGAACCGTGCGTCGTCGGCCGCCACGACGATGTCGCCAGCGAGCATCATTTCGATGCCAATCGTGAAGCAGATCCCCTGCACTGCCGTCACGATCGGCTTGCGACACCGGCTCTTCAACGCGAACGCATCGATGTTGTCGGGCTTGATCTCGGTATTCTCGGCCTTGGGTCCGAAGAATTTCGGCATATCCAGCCCGGCCGTGAAATCCGGGCCCTCGGCGCAAAGTACCCCGACCCAGTAGTCGTCGGTGCGGTCGAGAAGCGTCATCGCATCCGACATCTGCGCCATCATCTGCGGACTGAACGAATTCTTCTTCGCAACGTTGTCGATGATGATCTTGAACACATGCCCGTGCACCTCGGTGCGGATTTGGCCGACCTGGGTTTTCGTGTCGTTCATTGCCAGTCTCCGAATTGCTTCCAGGCGACTGCGCAAGGACACGCAGGCTCCTCCCGTCGTCGACTGCCGGGCAGCCGATCATTCGTTGCCAGCCAGCTTGGACCGATCGCCGCAGCACCGGCTACCCAACATTTTCGATAGCCGTTATTCAGTAGCGACGAACCCTGCCCCGACACCCTTCATCGCTCGGATTAGCTCAGCGCTGCGAATGCAGTTCGTTCGAAAGCCATCAATTCCTCTGTCCGGCCGTCGCGTATCTTCAGTAGCCACTGCGGATCCTGAAGCAGCGCCCGACCCACCGCGACAAGATCGAACTCCTCGCGATCGAGGCGGCGGATTAACTCGTCGAGGGACGCCGGACGCGAGCTTTCTCCGCTGTATGCAGCGATGAATTCGCCGGTCAGACCGACTGACCCGACCGAAATCGTCGGTACACCCGTGACCTTCTTCGCCCATCCGGCGAAGTTCAAGTCGGAACCATCGAACTCCGGCTCCCAGAAGCGCCGTTGCGAGCAATGCAGAACATCTACTCCGGCGTCGACCAGAGGTTTGAGCCAGGCTTCCAACGCGCGAGGCGTCTCGGCCAGCTTCACTTCATAGTCCTGCTGCTTCCACTGGCTGATGCGGAGCAGTATCGGAAAGTCCGGTCCGACCGATTTGCGAACCGCGTGGATGATATCAGCGGCAAACCGCGCCCGACCCGGCAGGTCCTTGCCACCATAAGCATCCTCGCGGCGATTGGTGCCCGCCCAGAAGAATTGATCGATCAGATAGCCGTGCGCGCCATGCAATTCGACGGCGTCGAATCCCAGGCGCTTCGCCGCAAGCGCTGCATCGGCGAAGGCGCGAATGGCGTCGGCGATGTCCGCTTCGCTCATCGGCTCGCCAAATTTCTTCTCCGGTCGCGACAGACCGGACGGACTGTCGTAAGCACCCGGAGGAGACCAATCCTGGGCGCGGGTGCGAACGGCTCCGACGTGCCATAGCTGCGGTGCCATCAGGCCACCGGCGGCATGCACCTCGTCGACCACACGCCGCCACCCCGCCAACTCCTTCTCACCGTGAAAACGGGGAACATTCGGATCGTTCAGGGATGCCGGACGATCCACGCCCGTGCCCTCCGAGATAATGAGGCCGACCGCTCCTTCGGCACGCCGACGGTAATACTGCGCGACGTCGCCGGTCGGGATTCCGCCCGGAGAGAATGAGCGCGTCATCGGCGCCATCACGACCCGGTTCGGCAAGGTCAGCCCTTTCAGCTTGAAAGGCCGGAAAAGAACGTCGCTGGACATCCGTGCTCCATGATTCAGTTGATCGCGTGGCTCAAATCACCTGCGCAGCGTGTTCAGACGATACAATTCATTTCCCGTCGGCGCTGAGTACACTACCAAATTGCTCCCACGTGGTCCCATTCCAGCGCTGCAGCTGCAGCTGCGTATACGCCATACTGCTTTCGGGGCCCGTGTTGATGATGACACCTGGTATAACAGTGGGAAGCGACAACCCGCGGATGCTGCGCGATTGCCTGACGATATTCTCCCGCGAGAGATCGTTGCCACATTGCTTGAGTACCTGCTCCAGGATCTGTCCCTGCTGGGTCCCGAACAGATAATTGTTGTCTCCGATATCTGCGCCCGGCAGGTATTTGGCAAAGAACTCGCGGTACCATTTGATGCCGGGATCGTCGGCCCACTTCTTATCATTCGGATCCTTCGTGATTGTCGCGGCGACTATGCCTACGGCCTTTTCCGGTCCTGCGGGGACGATGGTCGAAGACACCGAGCTCGAAACAAAGTTGATCAGGAACAGCGGCTTCCAAGCTATCTCATCTGCCTTCTTGATGGCCTGCGCTGCGAATTTTGGCGTGCCGGCCACCAAAAACGCCGATGCGCCAGACGATTTCAGCGAAACGACATGGGAATCAATGGTCGGCTCCGTCACTTCGTAGGACGACGCGACGACTTTCTTGTCGAAATCGTCCTTCAAATAGCCCTTGAATGCATTGACGAAGTCCTTACCCAGATCGTCGTTCTGATACAGGATGGCAATCTTCGCGTCCGGCCGGGTCTGGGTGATGTATTTCGCGTAGATTCGTCCCTCGGTGTCGTAGCTCGGCAATCCCGTCGTGGTCATGGGGAATTCAGCGAAGTTCGTGAATTTTGTGACTCCGCTCACAACAAACAGATGCGGGACTTTCTTCGCGTTGACGTACTTGATAGTAGCGCTGATGCCGGGCGTCCCCAGCGGGCCGAACAGGAACGCCACCTCGTCACTTTCCACGAGTTTCCTGGTCTGCTCCACCGTCTTGGGGGGACTGTAGGCATCGTCGTAGGTGACGAGGTTTATCTTCCGCCCGTTGATGCCGCCGCGCTCGTTGATAGAATTGACGTAGGCGATCATGCCCTTTCCGGTATTGCTGAGCGGCGAAGCGGGGCCGCTGAAAGGGAACGTCGCTCCTATCTTTATCTCGGATTCAGTGACGCCCGGCGTCTGCGCATGCGCCCCGGCTATGGATGCCGCGAGCGCGGCTACAATCATGACGCTTCTCAACATTGTCATCTCCCTTCGGCGACAAGTCCGTCGCTCACGTTCTTTCTTAAACCGGCATATTGCCGTTCAAATCATCCTGACGCCCGTCAGCCAGCGGCGGCCGCACGCGACGCCTTCGGGGCGGCCTGTTCGTTCGCCATCTCTCGCAGCTTGTGTTTCAGTATCTTGCCGGTGGAGGCCGAGGGCAGAGCGTCGAGCACGATCAATTCGGTTGGACGCTTGTAGGACGTGAGCAATTGGGCCGTATACGCCTTTAGGTCTTCCGCGCTGATGCTCGCACCGGGGAGAAGCTGAACGAACGCGACGACCTCCTCGTTGCCCTCGACCTTTCGTCCGACGACGGCCGACTGAACGACCTGGTCGTGCGCGTTCAGGACCGCTTCCACCTCGGCGGGATAAACGTTGAAGCCGGAGCGGATGATGAGCTCCTTGGTGCGGCCGGCAATGTAGAGATGCCCCTTGCCGTTCACCCGCGCGAGATCTCCCGTGTTGAACCATCCCTGCTCATCGATCGCCGCCGCTGTCAGGTCGGGCGCACGATAGTAGCCGAGCATGATGTTCGGACCTCGTACGTGCAATTCGCCCACCTCACCGGTCGCCACCTTTTTTCCTTGTCCGTCCACGATCCGGTGCTCGACGCCGGGAAGAAAAGGGCCGACCGACTCGTCCGAGACAGGCTGTTCCGAACGGACACCCGACAGGCCGGGCGAACATTCGGTTATGCCGTAGTTGTTCAACAGCGGGATTCCAAACTCGTCCTCGATCCGCTTCTTGAGATCGAGGTCTAGCGGAGCGCCAGCCACCGCCATGATCCGCAGGCTGCCCCGCTCGAGCCGTTGGATGCCCTTGACCGCCTTGTGCTCAAGCAGCCGCTGATATGTGGCAGGCACGCCGAATAGGCTCGTAATCCCTTGCTCGGCGATGGCATGAGCCAGCGCAGCGGGATCGGCCTTGGCCACGACGTGCAACGTGCCGCCGTGCATCAGCGTCGAAATCAGTAGGATCGCATACCCGACGATGTGCGACATCGGCAGCACGCCGTAAATGCGGTCGCCTGGACTGCTTCGTCGAAGGATTCCCGACGTCCTTGCGGTGAAGAGCAGATTGCGGTGGCTCAGCATGACGCCCTTCGGCGCACCGGTCGTGCCCGAGGTGTATAAAAGGCCTGCGACCTGGCGGGCGCCATCCTTCTCGACGGGCTCTGCTTTCGCATCCGCATTGAGAGGACCGACACCGATTCCACCAAATGGTCCGACGGCGCCGATTTTCGCTCCGACGCGAGTGGCATGATCGGCCGCTTCCTTCGACAGAGCCGAGTTGAACAGAACGCGTCTGGCGCCGCTGTGCGTCCCAATCAGGTCGATCTCTCGGGGCGAAAGGCGGGGATTGACCGGAATACCCCAGGCATCGAGCTTGCTCGCTGCGAAGAGCATCACGCCGAGGGCCACGCTGTTCTCACTGGCAATCATCACGCGATCACCGGGCCTGATGCCCAACCCGGCGAGATTCTTTGCAGCAGCGTCGACAGCATCCGAGAACTGCCGGTAGCTCCAGGAACGCCCGCCTTCCACGAAGGCCGGATGATCCGGAATATCCCGCACGAACGGCGCGTAAACCTCGTGCACTCTGGACGGCAGGCCGTCCAGCAGTTCGGCTGCGGTAAGCTCGTCCACGCTCCTCATGCCATCCTCCCTCGCGCCTTGTTTTCGGCAGCGTGCGCGGCCTCCTTCAACCGGGAGGTCCGCACCCTTCATTCATATCGGCCCGCGGAGTAAACCGTTCTAAAATAGAACTGTCAAGACGAGCAGACGTCAATGTGCCAGAGAATGGCGGAATTCTTGGTGCAGAAATCGAATTCCAATTTAGAATTGGCGATCTCCGCGCACTTGTTCGGAGGGATCAGCTGAGCGTAATTACCATTTCTCGACCCACGGCCGCAGCACGACTTCAAAAGCCCAGGTCGACCGATGCTGGCGGTGCAGCTGCAGATAGGTTTCCGCAATATGGACAGGGTCGGCCATGTTGTCTTCCACGGTCGTCCCCGCCAGACGGTGCGCGCGGGTCCCGTCTTCCTGAGTCCAACCGATCGCGGCATCGATCGGCACATTCGCCACATGGATTCCCTGCGGCATCAATTCTCTCGCCATGCTTTGCGCGAGTCCGGATTTGGCATGGCACGCCATCGCAAATGCACCACTCGATGGAAAACCCTTGAGCGCCGCGCTGGCGTTCGTAAAGATTAACGTTCCTCTCGTACCATTGACGTCGGGTTCGTTTCCGAGCATGAGCCGAGCTGCCTGTTGACCTACCAGAAACGCGCTGAATGCCGAGTTTCGGATTGTTTCGAGCGCCATTATCGGGTCGGCTTCGAGAATGTCCTTGCGGAAAATGCCGGGAACGCGGCCATCGATGTTATGCACGACAAGCCTCGGCGCTCCGATCTCTCGAGCGACATTCGCGAACAGCTGTGCCACGGCCTCCGGTTCGCTTGCATCGCAGGCGTAGCGACGTACGCCGTGCACCTTTTCGAGAGTCTCAAGGACGGCTTTTTCCGGATTCCTGGCTGCGACGGCGACACGCATTCCGTTTTCCGCGAACAGCCTGGCGCAACTCGAACTGATGCCCGGGCCACCGCCGACAATAAGTGCGACGTCCTGCTGGAAAGGCTGTGTATCGCGGTTGGATTCAGTCATGTCGTTTCCTCATGCACTTGGTGCCGGCCGGCGTATGGCGTCGCAACGCAGGCGGCACCGTTACGGAACTATTGTTTCACCGCGATCACGACCTTGCCCTTTGCGCGCCCGGTCTCGACATAGGCGAGCGCGTCGCCGGTTTTTTCGAACGGGAAAACCTTGTCCACGACCGGACGGATCACGCCGGATTCGATCAGGGACGTGATTTCGCGTAGCTGCTGTCCCTGCGCTCGCATGAACAGGAATGAGAAGCGCACACCAAGTTTTCTGGCTTTCTTCCGCACACCATGGCTCAGCAAACGCAGCACCAGTTTCAGGAAGATGTTCATCCCCTGCTCCCTCGCGAATTCGGGGTCGGGCGGCCCGGAGATTGAGATGAGCAGGCCGCCCGGCTTGAGCACGCGCAGAGATTTTTCAAGCGTCTTGCCGTCCTGGCTGTGCAGGACCAGATCGTAGCCCGACAAGACTTTCTCGAAATCCTGGGTCTTGTAGTCGATGACCAAGTCCGCGCCGAGGCTCTTGACCAGCTCGACATTCTTCGCGCTCGTCGTCGTCGCGACGACCGCACCGAGATGCTTGGCGAGTTGGATCGCGAAACTCCCCACCCCGCCGGAGCCCGCCTGGATGAAGACCTTCTGGCCGGGCCTCAGCTGGCCCACCTCGACTAGCGCCTGCCAGGCGGTCAGCCCCACCAGCGGGATGGAAGCGGCCTCTTCCATGCTGATGTTCGAGGGCTTCGGCGCCACGTCGGCTTCGTTCATGGCAATGAATTCGGCGAATGTTCCGATCCGATGATCGCGCGGCCGCGCATAGACCTCGTCGCCTGCCTTGAATCGCCTGACATTGCGGCCAACCCTGACGACCGTCCCGGCAACATCGTGGCCCAGAATGAAGGGCGGACGATACGGCAGGATGAGCTTGAATTCTCCATTCCTGAGCTTGGAGTCCAGGACGTTCACAGCAGTTGCGCGAACCCGAACCAGGACATCATCGTCCCGCAACTCCGGTTCTGGCATGGTTGCCGAGCGCAGAGCCCCTTTCTTCTTATATTTGTCGACGACGAATGCCTTCATGATGTCATCTCCAATTTGAAAATATGGTCGCGGCGTCAGGCGTCGAGGAACGACAGCGCCTTCGGCACGAAATCGGCGTGGTACTGGAAAATCCCGCCGTGCCCGGCATCTTCGTAGATGACCAGTTGGGCGCCCGGAACACGCCGTGCCATGTCGGTGCTGTTTGCGGTCGGCACCATGATGTCGTTATCGCCATTCGCGATCAGGACCGGGATGCGGAGGCTGCCGAGATCCTGAGGCGCCTGCTGGCCCCAGCTCTTGATCGCCTTGAGCTGCCGCAACAAGGCCACTGGCGTGGCTCCTTTGTCCCGATTTGACTTACGCTCCTTCAGCCTTTCCAGAAAGGCCTTTGCGGCCCGGCGGCCATTGGCTGTGGAGGTGAAGAACAGATAGAATTTCGGGTCTCGCAAAGTCAGCAAGCCCTTGATCATCAGCGGCCAGGACACCGGCCCGACCTTCTCGATACCTTTGCCGCCTGCCGGGCCCGTGCCGGTCAGAATCAGCTTTCGCACGAGACCAGGGGCCTTCAGTGCGATATCCTGGGCTACGAAGCCGCCGAGGGAAAAGCCGAGCAGATCGACTTTTTCAAAACCCAGCGCGGCGATCAGAGCAATCGTATCTTCTGCCATTTCGCCAACGCTAACAGGCGCTTTCCCGCCTGAAGCGCCGATGCCGCGGTAGTCGATCGCGATCACGCGATGCCTGGTGGCGAGCCCGTCGACGATCGGTGGATCGAAATTGTCGAGAACCGCGCCCCAATGGTTGAGAAGGATCAATGGCACGCCAGTGCGTGGACCGATATCGCGATAGGCAAAAGTTGTTCCTGCAGCACTGATCGAAAGATTCGGCGCATCGACATAGCGCACGACCGATCCTGGGTGGCTGACATAAGTTGACATCACTTACTCCATAGTTCGGCTGACACCGGAATCCCTGAGATCAGAGGGATATCGGATGACGCGGTTCTTCCTGTGCGCACGAAGAGGTGCACGTGTTGATAGGCCGCTATGTTGGCCTTGGCCCGACGCCAGCCCAATGCTGGCGGAAGCACCCGGCATCAGCGCAATTCCGCGTCCTCGGCTCCGGTCTTCCCAATTTGGTGTGGAACACCGACGAATGATCTGTTACTATCAATTTAGTATCAAGTCACTACTAAAATGAGACTTACATGAAGAAACCTTCGGCCCAGCCTTGCCTGATCGCCCGAAGCCTGGCGCTGGTCGGAGACGCATGGAGCATGCTGATCATGCGCGACGCCCATGCGGGACTGACCCGCTTCGACGATTTTCGCAGGAGTCTCGGTATCGCGCCGACGATGCTGACGGGGCGCCTTTCGGCGCTGGTTGACGAGGGAGTGCTGGAGAAGCGCCGTTATTCAGACCGTCCGCCACGGGACGAATATGTGCTGACGGAAGCCGGGCGCGACTTCTTGCCGGTCCTATTCGCGATTGGTGCGTGGGGACGCAAGCATCGCAGCGGAGGCAAGGTGACCCGGTTCTTTGATGCCGAAAACGGAACGGAGATCGATCCCCTCACCATCGACCGCGCGACCGGCGCTCCGATCGGAACGCGTCCCATTCGTATCGCCGCAGTCGAATGAGCAATTAGAGCGTTTCATTGCTTAATTGAATCGGAGGGGATTCCGGTTTCTGGCGGTTTGTGATTCAAGATGCTGACTGGATTGGAGGCCAGCATCGCATGACCCGACCTCTTTCCCTGGATCTTCGCGAGCGAGTGGTGGCGTCGGTTTTGGCAGGCGAGAGCTGCCGGTCTATGGCAGAACGGTTCGGCGTTGCGGTCTCGTCAGTTGTGAAGTGGTCACAGCGGCAGCGGGCGACCGGCTCGGTTGTGCCTGGCAAGATGGGCGGACACCGCAAGCCTGTACTTGATCCGCACCGCGCCTTCATCGTCGAGCGAATCACTCAGACGCCCCACCTGACGTTACATGGCCTGAAGGCGGAACTGGCGGCCCGTGGGGTCAAGGTCTCGCACAACGCGGTCTGGCTGTTCCTGCGCCGGGAAGGGCTGCGGTTCAAAAAAACACTGTTCGCTCTTGAGCAGGCTCGGGCCGACGTCTCTCGTAGGCGTCAGCGTTGGCAATCCTGGCAGGCCGGGCTCGATCCGGGCCGGCTCGTCTTCATCGATGAGACCTGGATCAAAACCAATATGGCCCCTTTGCGGGGCTGGGGGTGCCAAAGGGGCACGCCTGCGTGGCTTCGCACCGCACGGTTACTGGCGTACCCTCACGTTCCTCGGCGCGCTCCGCCACGACCAACTCACGGCACCCTGCGTCTTCGACGGGCCGATCAACGGCGAATGCTTCCGCGCCTATGTTGAGCACCTTCTCCTGCCAACCCTGCGCGAGGGCGATATCGTCATTCTCGACAATCTTGGAAGCGACAAGTCGAAAGCTGTCAGGCAGATGATCCAGGCCGCTGGCGCCAGGCTCTGGTACCTGCCGCCATACTCCCCCGACCTCAACCCGATCGAACAGGCCTTCGCCAAGATCAAGCATTGGATGCGGCAAGCTCAGAAGCGCACCATCGAGGACACTTGGCGACACATCGGTCACCTCGTCCACGACATCCAGCCTCGTGAATGCGCCAACTACTTCGCTAACGCCGGTTATGCTTCAGTCAAAAAGTGAAACGCTCTAGCTTGGCAGCTCCAGCTTGTGCGGTTGCGGGTACGGCCCGCTAGGCCTTCGAAGTCATGACCTGAAAGAGTTTTACCTGTAAGTCGGCGGACGCTTCTCAATAAAAGCCCGGACAGCTTCGGCGTGCTGCGCAGTGCCCGCCGCGAGGACCATCCTCTCGGCCTCTTGATCTAGTGACGTCAAGAAGTCGGCCGACAGCGCAAGGTCGAGATTATCCTTCATGGAGGCATAGGCGCTCGCCGGGCCATTCGCCAATGCTCTCGCCATTTCGAATGCTTCGCTTTGCAGTTCGGAATCAGACACCACGCGATTGATAAGGCCCAATGCTTCGCAGCGCCGTGCACTGATCCGTTCAGACAGAAACATCAGTTCGCGAGCACGTGCCGTCCCGGCAAGCCGGGTCAACAACCACGAAATGCCGTAATCGCCGGTGAGCGCAATCCTGGCATAGCCTGTCGTCATGATCGTGGATTCGGCCGCGATACGAAGGTCGCAAGCGAGTGCGATCGCAAGCCCGGCGCCAGCCGCCGGTCCCGGCAAAGCTGCGATGGTGGGCTTCCGCACCGAAACAAGTACGCCGGTCAGGGTTCGCTGACGTTCCCGCAATCGCGCAACCTTGTCGCTGAATGACATCGCCGGCGCGGCAGCGTTGCCGCCCATTCCCTTAACATCGCCGCCCGAACAGAAGGCAGTGCCTGCACCGGTAATCAGGAGGGCTCCGACCTCAGGATCATCTCCATTCTGTTTGATCATCCGGCGCAACGCCGGCGTAAGATGATCGGACAACGAATTTCGGGCTCCGGGCCGGTTCAAGGTAATCACCGCGACGCGATCCCGGATCGCGCACAGCAGTTCGTCCGTCCCCGCATCAACCGCGATGGATCCATCAGTCATGTTCCTGACCTTTCAAGTCCCGCGGAGAGCTCTCCAAAGTGACCCAGCGCGCCGTGCCCGTGTTCGAGCGTTACCAATTTTCGTTGAATGGCCGCAGTTCCGTGAGAAACGACCAGGCCGAGCGATCCTGACCGTAGAGATGCAATAATTCGTCGGCGATCGCCGCCGGCTTGATGAAGAACTCATCCGGTTTGTCGCTCATCCGCGCGCGCATCCGGGGCGTATCGATAACGGCGTCGATGAGAACGTAGGAGACGTGGACGCCGAGAGGTCCTACTTCACGTGCGATCGACTCGGCCAGAATGCGCTGCGCCGCCTTCGTCGGCGCGAAGCCGGCGAAATTGGCTTTGCCTCGGATCGAAGAGGTGTTGCCGGTCACCAGGATTGCGCCCTTGCCCCGAGCGATCATGTCAGGCGCCACTTCTCGCGACAGGTACAACAGACCCATCACGTTGACTTCGAAGTTGCCCTTCAGCATCTTCGGATCGATCTCGCGAAAACTCCCCCAACCCCCTCCGACCGCGTTGTGGATGAGAATGTCCGCCGCGCCAAAGCGGCGCTTTACGTCAGCGACTGCGGTCCGCACCTGAGCCTCCTCGGAGACGTCGCAGGTCACCGCGTGCACGTCCGGAAGCTCTTGCGCAAGTCGATTGGTGAGCTCCGCTGAGCGGGCAAGCGCGATGATACGAAACCCGCCAGCAGAGAAGCGCTTGACGATGGCAGCTCCCGTGCCTGGCCCTACTCCGGTCACGATTGCGATTGGTTTCTCGGTCATTCGACGCTCCCTTCGAGCTATTGTCCGGCCGCTCTCTTATGAATTCGCTCGGATTGCGACTGATAGGCGGCAGCTTCGTGCCCGGACACCAGGGTCAAACGCACCGGGACGTTCTTGTGGTAGGGCGTGCCCGCAATGGGATCACGGTTGCCGCTCTCGGTGAGCAGATTGATGCGCGGTCCGTTGATCAGGCGCTCTCCGTCTGATGTCGGGTATGCCTGACCGTAGCCGTGCGGCAGCGCCAACTGGCCGTTCCGCATGGCGTCATCGACCTTGCAGCGGACGACGAGCCGCCCGACCGCCGACTCGACCGCGATCCAGTCACCATCCTTCGCGCCCAACTCGCTCAGATCGCTCGAATTGATCAACAGGGCGCCGTCCGGGTCGTCGCGACGCCACGCGGGATCGCGAAATATCTGGTTGGCATTGAACATGCGGCGACCACCGGCCGCCAGCATGAACGGAAACTCCTTTGGCGCGCCCGCAGCCTGCGGATCGAGACGCGCCAGCCATTCCATCATCTGCGGGACGACCAGCCGAACCTTGCGATCCGAATGGCTGATCAGTGACCAGACCTCGTCATACTTGTGCCGGGTGACCGCCGTGCCCTGCCGGGTCGCCACAATGGTGTTGAACAGAAGGTCTCCGAGCTGCTGGTCCGTCACCTGGTCGGATGCGCCGATCGCCCGCCGTACCGCTTGCGGCGACCGCTTCGCGCAAGCCAATGCCGCGCTCCACAACGGAGCCGCGGCCGCCGTGTCATCCGGAAGCGTCTGCCCTAGGGTCTGTACCTGATTAGCGAGTTCTGATTCCCTGGTGCCAAGTTGATTCGGCACGGGGGACTTCGATGCGCAAAGGACTGTTCTGGCTCAACGACAAGCAGTGGGCTCAGATAGAGCCGCATCTGCCAACGAA
>NZ_JADPJJ010000075.1:0-25703 GCF_023073375.1 Bradyrhizobium sp. 197
GCTCAAGGGATTCTCCCGCCGTAAAGCGTCACCGGTCTGAACCGGCACCTTTTGAAATGTTAGCGAGAATCGGCGTCAAATGCCACAGCCATCAACAAGATTAGCTCAGAGGCGACGAGCTGATCGAGAGAGGCGGGCGACGTCCGCTCCTGATGCTGTGGACGGCTCCTCCACGGGCACGAGAGTGCCAAACAATGGGCGCCGTTTAAGGCTCCCACGATTCGGAGGAGCAACCTATGCAGTCAGTTTCAACAATCGGTCTGGATATCGCGAAGTCGGTCTTTCAAGTGCATGGGGTCGATGCAGCCGGCCAAGTGATCATACGCCGTCAGCTCAAGCGCCGTTTCGTCTGTCCTTCTTTGAGAAGTTGCCGACGTGCCTCGTGGGGATCGAGGCTTGCGCGTCCTCGCATTATTGGTCGCGCGAGCTGCAGGCGTTGGGGCATACGGTGCGATTGATGCCTCCGGCCTATGTGAAGCCCTACGTTAAGCGGCAGAAGAACGACAGCACCGATGCGGAGGCTATTTGCGAGGCGGTCACAAGGCCCAACATGCGGTTCGTGCCGACCAAGACCATCGAACAACAGAGCTGTCTGATGCTTCATCGCGTGCGCCATCTCTTCATTCGCCAGCAGACTGCCGTCATCAACTCGATCCGCGCATATCTGGCCGAGTTCGGGATTGTTGCCCCCGTCGGGCGCAGGGGTGTCGAACAGCTGTTAGAAGTCGTCGCCGATCCAGCCGACCGCCGAGTTCCGGAGGTGGCCCGCGCGTGTCTTTCGGCTCTCGGCGGCCAGTTGCGGGCACTGAAGGCTCAGATCCTGGAGTTCGATAGGCATTGTTGCCTGGCATCGATCAAAGGCGACGAGCAAGCGACTGGATGCGATCTCTGGCGTCGGTCCAGCACTGGCAACGGCGCTAGTCGCGAGCGTTGCCGATGCCAAGACCTTCCGATCGGGGCGGGACTTCTCGGCCTGGGTCGGGCTCGTGCCGAAGCAGAACTCGAGTGGGGGCAAGGACAAGCTTGGCCGGATCAGCAAGCAAGGCGATCGCTATTTACGCAGCCTATTCACAGCGGGCGCACTCGCCGTGATCCGCTATGCCAAGATCCATGGCACAAGCCATCGGCCTTGGCTCACTGCGTTGTTGGCACGGCGCCCTACCAAGGTCGCAGCCATCGCACTCGCCAATAAGCTCGCCAGGATGGCATGGGCGATGATGGCCAGGAACGAACCCTACAAGGAACCCGCCGGCCTTACGGCGTGAACGAGATCACAGCCGGTCATCCGGCTGTGACGTAACGGTTGGAAGGGCGAACAGCACTAATGCAGCGCCG
Source organism: Bradyrhizobium sp. 197 (assembly GCF_023073375.1). NCBI lineage: Bacteria > Pseudomonadati > Pseudomonadota > Alphaproteobacteria > Hyphomicrobiales > Nitrobacteraceae > Bradyrhizobium > Bradyrhizobium sp. 197. The sequence goes on from NZ_JADPJJ010000075.1 coordinate 1,336, forward strand.
GTCGATCCGGCGATCAGGACAACCCACATGGGCCATGGCATCTTCGAATGCGTGCTTTTGATCGGGACCTGATCCGCGGAGGGCATTATGGCCAGCGGTCATGAGTACCGCACAAGAAGGCCGAACACACGGCTGCTCCGACCAACGCCGCAGGTGAAGATTCTCCTTGCCAACCCGGAGCCGTCCACACATGGCCATCGGCGAAAGTGGCGGCATCCCTCCGCGAGGTTCACTCACTGAGGCATAGCGGACGAGAATTGCTCAGTTTGATTTCTTTCGCCTTGTGACCCGAAGCCGACCTGTGTTGGCGCAGCGGCCGATCGGAAATCGGGTGGATCAATCTGCGTGAAATCCTATCGTGGGCGGGCGCACATAGGAGCACGACATGCACAAGTTTCACTCTATCGCAGCTCTTTGTGGAGATGGCCTCCGACCAGAACTGCGAGAGCTGTTCGAACGGCTGGCGATTGATCCTCAGTCTGGGCTGCACATCCGTCCCGACGGCATGGTCCAAGCCGGCCCCGATCCCATCTGCAAGGCGTCCACTCGAACTGAAAACACAAGCAGAGGAATTAGCTACATGTCGAAGGAAAGTGACAACAAAGCGATCGTGGGTCGCTGGTTTACAGACTTTTGGGGCGCGACCTGCAACCTGAAGATCGTGGACGAACTCGCAGCGCCGGACATGCTGTTGCAATATTCGCTTCACGAACCTCGTCGCGGCCGCGACGACATTAAAGCCTTCATGACTGACTTTCGAAAGGCGTTTCCGGACCTCAACTTCTGGGGTGCGGCTGACCTGATCGCGGAAGGCGATTACGTTGTTGGACGCTGGGAAGGTGGTGGCACGCACACCGGGCCCGCCTTCCGCGACTTTTTGGCGGGATCACTGCCTGCCAACACAGGGCGCAACATGAAGTTCACCGGTACGACCGTCCTGAAGCTCAAGGATGGCAAGATTGTCGAGGAGATCGGCCTCGACGATGGTGTGGCGGCCTTGACGCAGCTTGGACTTATCAAGGCTGCCGCATAGGCGTATTTCTAATGTGACGAACAGCGGGCTGGCCTTCTCCAGAGGGCCGGCCCTAGGTCCGCTTCTGGCCCCTTCGTGACGTGCCGGCCCGATCTAACCACGTCCGCTTATCCAAGTAGACCGGAAGTCGTCGCCTCACGGCCAAACCGACGAGCTCAAGCGCCGGGAAGCTTCCTTTCGGCTGCTCTATGAAGAAAACCCAATTCCGATGTGAGTGGCGGAGTCCCATTCGCATCGTTTCCTCGCCGTGAACGCGGCGATGTGTAGTCATTTTGGCTACAAGCGCGAAGAGTTGCTCGCGATGACCGTGTGTTTCGGCATGGAATAAGCCAACGCCGATTGACAGTCTCGCACTGGTCATCATTCCATACATGTCAAATGAAGGATGCAAGAACCGTTGGGGGTCAATGAAGCTTGAGGCGCATTGGGACTGGCACATCGGGTGTGTCGTGAAGATAGGAGGCAACTCCATCCGTGAGGAGTACGTCCAGATCGGCCCATCTATAAAGTTCAATCCGCCGTCCCCAAAATCGAATTAAGCCGGTGAGCGCCGCGTGTCCGGTTTGGGTCAATCGCGTCGGTGCAGACCTCTACCTGTCACTTCCGATCCACCCCGAACAGCGGACATAATAAAACCGTCGCACTTGGTCCGGAACGGGCCAACAGCGGAAGTGGGAAACGTTTGGAAGCGCGGGAGGCGTTTACCGCCGACAGGTTGACCCGTCGGATCAACCGGGATCCATGCCCTTGGACTTGATGATTGCAACGGCCGCCGGACCTTTGAGGTATTCAATGAGGGTCTTGGCAGCGGCGGTTTCTTTCGCTTCCGATCCAACCGCCGCCGTAAAAACTACGTTTTGTTGCAGTTCGGCCGGAAATGGACCGACGACTTCCAAACCCGGAGCGGTGAGAACGTTGATAAGGAATATGCCCAACTCGACTTCACCCTGTTCGCAAGCGGTGACTCGATGACGAAGGGAAAGTTCCACGCGGTGTGGCCGCGCGCGCTGCGCCTGGGGCGGAAGGGTGCGGATCCGAACGCCGCCTGCGCGCTTCTGATCGAGGCCATCGCCGAGCGCTCGCGCGACTTCGACGTGATCCACTCACACGTCGACTGGTTGCCCCTTCCGGTGCTGAGCCGGACCGGCGTGCCTTTCCTGACGACGATGCACGGCCGGCTCGATCTTCCCGGTCTGCCCCAGGTAATCGGTGCCTTTGCGGACGCTCCATTCGTCTCGATTTCCGCCGACCAGCGTCGGCCGCTTCCGGAGGCGAACTGGATCGCGACGATCCAGCACGGACTGCCCAAGGATATGTTTAGGCCCTCCTACGAACCGGGTTCGTACCTGGCCTTTCTGGGGCGGCTGACGGCGGACAAGGGACCGGAGGACGCCATACGCATCGCACGTGCGGCGCGGATGCCGCTGCGGATCGCCGCCAAGATCCCTCGCGCGGAGACGGCCTACTTCAAGAACAAGCTCGAGCCGAACATCGACGGCCGGCAGGTCCAGCTCGTCGGCGAGGTCGACGATGCGAAGAAGCAGCCTTTCCTCGCCAACGCAGCGGGCCTGCTGTTTCCGATCATTGGCCCGAGCCATTCGGTCTGGTGATGATCGAGGCGATGGCGTGCGGGACGCCCGTGATCGCCTATCGATCAGGTTCGGTGCCGGAAGTCGTGGAGGACGGCGTCACCGACTTCATCGTCGACGGTGAGGAGCAGGCGATCAGAGCGGTGAAAGAACTGCGCCGGCTGGACAGACGAGTGGTCCGCGCCCGGTTCGAGGAGCGCTTCGTCGCAAGCCGGATGGCGAACGATTACGAGACCCGATATCGCGAGCTGGTCGCCCGCGGAGCGCGCTTTACGTGAGAGATCTATTCCGCGGCTCGCTTGGGGGCGCTGGAAAAGCCGGCTGCCTATCGACCTTGGCGATCCGTTCCGGGTCGGGAACAAGCGGTAATTGGCGGCGTTGAGGCCGGCATCCGGACGGGTGCGGCTCACGTTGGAGGAGAAAATCTATGAAAAGCTTTCTTGCTGTCGCCTTGCTTGGAACTGCCGTGATCGGCGGCGCTGCTTTCGCGCAATCTACTCAGCCCGTGGATCGCGCCGCGACGGCGGCGACCGCCCAGCCGGCCGATGCGAAGATGGCGCTCAAGGGAAATTGGCGCGCCTCGAAGCTGATGGGCCTGAACGTCTACAACGAGGCCAACGAGAAGCTCGGCGACATCAACGAATTGCTCGTCGACAAGAACGGCAAGATCCACGCGGTGGTCATCGGAGTCGGCGGCTTCCTCGGCATGGGCGAGCACGACATCGCCGTCTCGATGGACAAGCTGAAGTTCGTTGAAGAGCCGGTCCGGACCAGCTCGAGCGGCACGTCGACCACGTCGCGCGACACGACCACGACCGGGACCGCGTCGACAACCACGACGAACCGCACCACGAACGATTGGGTCCCCGACCACGCCGTCATGAGCGGCAACAAAGAGCAATTGAAGGCGCTTCCGCAGTTCAAATACTCGGACTACAACTAGCGCGACGCGTGCTCTCGGCGAATTAGGGCCCCAACTACGGGGCCCTTTTTTTGTGCCCTTGGGAGCCAGTGTACTGACTGCAACGCAAAACGGCCCGCCCAGATCATTGGGCGGGTCGTTCATCCGTGCGGTGTATCCGCTCAGTGCATGTGAACCAGGAAATAGCCGACGCCGCCAACAACCAGGACGGCGGGAACGGCCCACAAAATCAGTACGGGCATTTCTCCTCCAATCGCTGTCAGAACGCTTCAGACGGCTCTTGACGCCGCCGCGGCTATTACTGCTCGGTGCAGACCTTCGTGGTCTTGACCGCGGACTCCGCCTCGACCTTGGTCTTGTAGACGCCGTCGCCCACGACCGTCGTGGTGGTGGTGGTCGGCTTGCTGTCGACGATTGTGCACTTCTTGGTGGTGGCGTCGCGCACGATGTAGAACTCGGCGGCGCTGGCGGCCTGCGTGCCGAGGGCGAAGGCGGCGAGAGCGCCGCACACGATAAGCTTCTTCATGATGTCCTCCTCAAAGTGAAAAATGACTCGTAAGTAGTCATCGCCAACGACGCCGCGCGACCGAAGTTCCCACTCTCGCGATCTGCACCATTTCGGGACAACAGAAACCGCGCTTCCCGCGGAATTGCCAAGTTTTCCCGCAATGGAACCCAGCGTCCCGCCCGAGGTTGTTCGACGTCCGCATTAAGGAGGTTCAGATGAACAAGCGATTATTCTTGGCTACCACCGCTGCAGTCGCGATCGCGACTTCCGCTTTTGCCCAGTCTTCTCCGAGCACGTCGAATTCCAATCTGCCGACGCGTCAGCAGGATTCCACATCCACGACGCCGTCCTCTTCGACGCCGTCGTCATCTTCGGGATCCGCACAGTCCGCCAATCCTTCGGCGAATTCGGCCCAGACGCAGTCTCCGTCCTCGACCGGTCAGACCGCTGCAGGCCAGTCGTCCAATTCGGGCACGGGTACCAACACCACGCAGGCGCCGGCCTCGAACAACTCGACCAACCAGGCTCAGACCAATCAGCCGTCCAATCAGACCACGACGCCTCCCAACCAGGCGCAGACCAATTCTCCTTCGAACACGAATACCCAGACGCAGAGCGCCAATCCGCCCGCCTCAGGCACCAACCAAGCGCAGTCGCCGACGGGTAGCGGTTCGACGAACACGGCGCAGCAGCCGAACAATCAGCAGAACACGGCCGATCGTTCCTCGAACACCAACGTGAACGCGTCGGTGAACATCAACGACCAGCAGCGAACCCGGATCAGCACGTCGATTTCGCATCTGAACGTGCAGCCCCTCAACAACGTGAACTTCTCGTTGTCGGTGGGCACGGCCGTGCCGCGCGATATCCGCTTGCAGCCGCTGCCGGCCGAGGTCGTCGAGATCGTCCCGCAGTACCGCGGTTACAACTTCGTCCTGGTCAAGGACGAGATCGTGATCGTCGAACCGTCGACCTACAAGATCGTGACGGTCCTGCCGTACTCCGGCCGCTCGACGGCCGCTGCGCCGGCGAGGACGGAGCAGCGCAAGGCGACGTTCAGCGATCGTGATCGCGAGGTGATCCGGAAGCACGCCAAGGTTCGCCCTGTCGAGCGCGAGCGGCAGACCACCGGCAGCACCGTGCGCACCGAGATCCGCAGGGGGGAGCGCCTGCCGGAAGGCGTGGAAGTCGAGACTTTCCCCGAGGAGGTTTACCGCGAGGCGCCGAGCCTGCGGGAGTACCGGTACATCAACCGGGATAGCCGCACCTACATCGTCGAACCAGGGGAACGTCGCGTCATCGAAGAGATCGATTGATCTTGTCACACCAAGGAGAACGAACATGAGAACTATTGCTCTCGGAGCGTTTGTCGCCACCGCCATGCTGGCGTCGGCGGCCTCGGCAGCGCCGCTCAACCCAAGCCCGGTCGGATCCACAGAGGCGGCAAACATCGATCAGGTCCGCCTGGTCTGCAGCGAGTATGGCCGCTGCTACCGGACCCGTGGCCCACGATACGTGCAGCGCTATTACGGCGGCGACGACGGCTACGTGGTGCGCAGAAGCTACGGCTCCTACGGCGGTCCGGGCTACTACGATCGCGGGTACGGCTATTACGGAGGCGGGCCGAGCATCGGCTTCAGCTTCGGCACCGGCCGCTGGTGATTGATGCTTCAGGCGCCGCCCTTCGGGGCGGCGCCTTTCGGATTTAATCGACTAGGCCAGTCCTGCCGCGCCCAGACTCGCGCGGCGCTCCCGCTCATCACGCGTACGAAGGGGTGCTGCCAGCGCTGCTTCGCTCCGCAAGGGAACGATCGGCCCTCTGCCGCGTCGAATCCTTGCTCTCGGCACCCCTTGCCACCCAAGCCCCAGCCGGGAGCGAAACCTAGCCAATAGGTTGGCGACCTCGATCCCGGTCGAGGTCGTTACCTTTTCCCCCTAGTGACGGACCGTGGCCGCTGGGGGAGGAGCAAGCGTCCGAGGGCACTTGATCCGGACGTCGTCCTCGTCCAAAGACATCATCCGCGGCCCATCGAGGCGTTGCCTGCGAACGATGCTCGAGGACCGCGCGGACAAGGCGCCGCCGGGTGTGGCCTCAATGTGCGGTGGACACCTCGGGCATTGTCGGAACTGTGTCGCCCCGTTCGTCTTGAGTCCATGTCCCCGTACCTGGAGCGTTGCGTACACATGGCCCCCCGCGCGAACTGGAAAGGCTTTCTGAGGCTGTCGCTCGTCACGTGCCCCGTCGCGCTCTACCCGGCGACGTCGGAGAGCGAAAAGATCTCCTTCAACCAGCTCAACCGTCAGACCGGCCGCCGCATCAAGTACCTCAAAGTCGACGCCGACACCGGCGACGAGGTGCCCAACGAGGACATCGTCAAGGGCTACCAGCTCGAGAAGGACCAGTTCATCGAGGTGACCAAGGAGGAGCTTGAGGAGATTGCGCTGGAATCCACCCGCACCATCGAGATCGACGAGTTCGTCGACAAGGCCGACATCGATCCGCGCTACCTGATCCGCCCCTACTACATCCGCCCCGACGGCAAAGTCGGCCACGACGCCTTCGCGGTCATCCGCGAGACCATCCGCGAGATGAACAAGGTGGCGATCGGGCGGGTGGTGCTGACCAACCGCGAACACATCATCGCGCTCGAGCCGATGGACAAGGGTCTCGTCGGCACGCTGCTGCGCTATCCGTACGAAGTGCGCAGCGAACACGAATACTTCGACGAGATCCAGGACGTCAAAGTCACCAAGGACATGCTCGATCTGGCCAGGCACATCGTGAACCAGAAGGCGGGCAGCTTCGAGCCGGAGAAGTTCGAGGACCATTATGAAAGCGCGCTGATCGAGCTCATCAACCAGAAGCGGGCCGGCAAGCCGATCGTGCCGAAGGATCGACCGAAAGGCGAGAACGTCGTCGATTTGATGGACGCGCTACGCAAGAGCGTGGGCAGCGCAGCAGCCAAGACCGAGGCGCCGAAAAAGCCTGCCAAGAAGACGAAGAAAGCTGCGGCGGCCCAGAAGGAGATGCTGATGCCGATCGCCGGCAAGAAGCCGGCCAAGGAAACAGCAGTGAAGAAGCCCGCGTCAGGAGCGCGGCGGAAGTCGGCGTAGGAACCTGGGGCTCTCGATGGCGCTTGCTACAGCAAACGTAGGAGGACCGCATGGATGAGCGCGAAATCTCGGCGATGACGGAGGCCTCCGGGCTGACGAAAGATCAGGGCGGCTTTGAGAATCCTCCTCGGGAAACGCCGCGGACGAGGAAGCAAACGGACCTCCGGCAGTCCGTGGATGAATTGGCCGAGCGGCTCCGGAAGGCGACGGTGGAGGCGCCGCTGCGCTCGCTGTTGGCGGCCTTCGTACTGGGAGTCTGGTTCGCTCGGCGGCGTTGAACGTCGCGGCCGCCGGCAGTCTCCATCACCAAAGCTGAAGACTTACCGGACATGGCTTGGCATCCACGACCTCGCCATCGCGGCCCCCCTCGATCAAGGCGGCGCTGGAGGCCTGGGGCGCCGGCACAGATGCTCTCCGCCTGGCCCGGAATGAGTGGCCGGAAATATACGTCGGAACGGAGTTTGTCCGGGACGCGTTGAGCAGGCAGTGATCCAGATTCGGAGAATGCAAATGAAATGTATTATGTCGGTGGCCTTAGTGGCCGCGATTTCGTTCGCCTTAGCACCCGCCGCCGACGCCAAGGGCTGCATCAAAGGCTCCATCGTCGGTGGCGTCGCCGGCCACATGGCCGGACACGGCAAGCTTGGCGCCGCCGCGGGTTGCGCCATTGGTCACCACGAAGCGAACAAGGCCGACGCCAACAAGGCAAACGCTCAGGCGCCTGCGGATCGAAAGTGATGGGCTTGCGTCGTCGCGCGCCGGGTCGGAGCGCGGCTTTCGGAGGTATCTTTATTTGCCTAGCGCTGGCGACGAGCTCCGCATTCGGCAAGGAAATGAAGGCTGCGGCGATCGACACGGCGGAGCCATCGAGGAAGACGCTCTCGAGCGAGAAGCCGACCCCGGCGGGGGTGAGGCTGCAGGTTCTGCTAGATCGGGCGCACTTCTCCCCCGGCGAGGTTGATGGCAGGTTCGGAGAGAATGCGAAGAAGGCCCTATGCGCCTATGAGGAGGCGCAGCAATTGCCGGCCTCGGACGACGTCAGTCCCGAGGTTTGGGGGAAGCTCGCGGCGGACGGTCGTCCCGTGACGATGAACTACACCATCGCGGACCAGGACGTCGCAGGACCGTTCCTCAAGAAGCTTCCCGCGAAGATGGAGGACATGAAGGACATCCCGAAGCTGTCCTACGCCAGCCCGCGCGAAGGTTTGGCCGAGAAGTTTCATATGAGGGAGGACCTGCTGTCCGCCTTGAATCCGGGGCGCAACCTCGACCGGGCCGGCGAGTCAATCGTCGTGATCGACACCGGGGCCGAGCAGAGCTCCGAGAAGGCGGCCAAGGTCGAAGTCGACAAGTCTCGCCAGACGGTGAAACTCTTCGATAAGTCGAACGCCCTGATTGGATTCTATCCCGCGACGATCGGCAGTGAGGAGAAGCCATCTCCCTCGGGCACATTGAAGGTGACGGAGATCGATGGCAATCCGATCTACCGCTATAACCCGGCCTACCACTTCAAGGGCGTCCATTCGCGCAAGCCGTTCGTCATCAAGCCGGGCCCGAACAATCCGGTCGGTTCAATGTGGATCAATCTCTCGGCAGATGGCTACGGGATCCACGGCACGCCGTTTCCGGGAAAGGTGTCCAAGTCGGAATCGCACGGGTGTGTCCGTCTCACGAACTGGGACGCCGAGCGCGTCGCGGAACGGCTTTCCAAGGGCACGCCGGTAGAATTCGTCGACCAAGGGAATCGGGGCCGCCAGTAAAAGAAGACGGGGCGGGTCACATCGCAATTTTGGAAGCCAAGTGTTGCGGCGCGACAAATTACATCCGCTCGCGGGCTCAGTGTTAGGGCGTGCATTCCGGGCAGGTGTCGCCGATCGAATCCAGCACTTCGCGGACCTCGGCCACCGCCTGATCCGGAGACAAGCCGGTCGGGGGGGCTGCCTGGCGATGGCCAACGCGTGCTCTCGCGCATGCGGGTCGGCACGGTCCTTTGCCCAGCCGTGCTCCTCGCATTCGTAGATGGCGCGGGCTTCCTGCAGCACGTGGATCGCCCAGCCTCGCAGGGTCCGGATCGCCCTCGGTCTTTCCTTCGTCATCAGCATCGAGATCGCTCCTGCCGAGACGAATCCTTGGGGCCGCCGGCTCGTTCCTGGCCGTTAGCACGGGTCAGGGATTCCGAAATGCGGTGGCTCCAGCTTGTCCACGTGTTCCGTGGGGCTGTGCAGAACCTACGCGGTCGGCGCCGGGTCTTCCTTCACGCCGCGGGCGACGATCCGAAGCGCACCGTCCGGCAGCGGCCGCTGCAGCTGACCGGCGGCCAGTGCTTCCATGATCCGGTCCCAGACGCCAGCCCGCCGCCACCGGACGAAGCGATTGTAACAAGTGGTGCGGGGACCGTACTTCTCCGGCAAATCGCGCCATGGCGCACCTGAACGCAGGACCCAAAAGATCCCATTGAGCACGCGACGGTCGTTTACGCGCCGAACGCCGCGCGGCTTGTTCGGTAGCATCGGTCTGATCGCGGTCCATTCGTAGTCGCTGAGCTCATAGCGCATGATTCGAGGCTCCCGTTTCGAGCTTGAATCACTTCTCGGGTAGCGTCATCAACCCGCCATAACTTATGGCGCCGCCGCTAATGCTTTTAACTTTCGTTTTCGGACTTGGCCGGACTTGCTACTAGCTCGACCTGGGCGCGAATGACACAAAGCGGCACTCTAGACGCAAGTGCGTCCGGCGATGACCGTCTCGCCTATCTCGAAGCTCATCAGATCCTCGCCAACTTCAAGCGGTCCAGCATAGGTCTCGCGCGTTGCCGCGATCAGTTCGTCAACGGTCGGTGCCGTCACCGTGTCGCTGGCGAGCATTACGAGGTGCGTGAACGCGGCAAGTTTCGGCTGCGTTTGGGCAAAAACGCGACCGGCTTCTTGCGGTGAAGTATGATGATTAACAATGCGCTGGATGTAGGCTTCGCCCAGCAGTTCCGGCCGCGCCATTGCGACCTCGTGCACCAGCAGGTCGGCGCCCTCGCCGTAGCGCAGGACGTTCGCGTTGTAGCGGGTATCGCCTGATATGACTGCCACGCGGCCGCGGTACTCGATGCGATAACCGTAGGCCGGCTTGATGGCATCGCCGTGATCGACCGTGAAGGCTATGATGCGCAGATCATTGGCCTTGTATACGACGCTGTCCTCGTCAAACTCCTCCACAGCTATCGCGACATGCTCTCGCGCGAGCTTTTCGTCTTCCACGCGGATCTCGATGTCGCGAGCATAGGCCTCTTCGAGATGATGCATCAGCCTCGCTGTGCCTACCGGGCCGATCACACTGAATGGCCGCTGTCGGTTGCCGAAATGCGAGCTCAGCCAGCCAGTCAACCAGAGATCGGGAATGCCGACGGTGTGATCCGAATGAAAATGGGTCAGCAACAATGCGTCGATCTTGCCGATAGGAATACCAAGTTGGAATAGGCGCATGGTCGCGCCGCGCCCGGCGTCAATCAAGATGGTGTGATCGCCGGCCTCGATCAGCGTGCTCGGACCGAAACGATCGGGACGAGGGATTGGCACCCCCGTCCCGAGCAAGGTAACTCGAAAATCGGCTGTCACTATTGCTGGACCTTTATGCCGGCGTCGGCGACGACCTTGTGCCAGTGCGCGACCTGGTCGCCAACCAGCCGGCCGAACTGCTCGGGCGTGCCGCCTGCGGCTTCAGCGCCGATCTTCGCCAGTGCGTTTCGTACCGAAGGCTTCTCCAGCGCCTTGTTGATCGCAGCGTTGAGCCGTGCGACTGCCGCCTTTGGAGTGCCGTGCTTGACTGCAAAACCGGTCCAGTCCTCGACAACCAGTGACGGGAAGCCGGCTTCCACGATTGTCGGAACGTCCGCGAGGATCGGCACGCGCTTCGGACCGGTCACCGCGAGCGCCCGCAGCTTGCCAGTCTTGATCAGGTCGACCACCGGCAACATGGTGATAAACATGAACGCGTTGGTGCCGTTGAGCAAATCGCCGATCGCTTGCGGAAATTGTGCATAGGAAACGTGCTGGGCTCGCGTGCCAGTTTGCAGCTTGAACTGCTCCCCGATCAGATGCGCCGGCGTGCCGAAACCTCCAGAGGAGAAAGTCAACTTGTCGGGCTGGCTCTTCAGAAGCTCCACCAGCTCCGCGACGGTCTTGGCTGGCACGGTTGGATTGACCACCAACACGTTGTAGGAGACGGTCGCCTTGATGACTGGATCGAAGTCCTTGTCGAGATTGAACGAGATATTCGGCACGAGCGACGGCGCCGCAACTGATGGAACGGACATCGCATAGAGGCTATTGCCATCCGCCGGCTGGGTGAGGACGTCGGTCGCCGCGATGGTGGTGACGCCGCCGGGCCGATTCTCGACGATCACGCGCCAGCCCTCGGATTCCGTCAGCTCCTTCGAGACGATGCGGCTGATGATATCGGGTGGCGTGCTGGCGGAAAACGGCGCCACGAATCGAACCGTTCCTGTTGGAAACGGCGTCTGCGCGCCAGCGTGTGATGCCGAGGCCACAAGCAGGGCTAGGGTCGCGATCGACAAAGAAGGGATGCAGCAAAGCAGGTGGGATTTCATGGAAGTCTCCATCGGAAGACGAGAATTCGAAGTTGCAAATCGTGGCCTGCAGGCACGCCACCTTTTAACGTGACGGCCGCGATTACCAGAAAAATCGACGTGCATTCCGCAATGTGGAACGCTATGTTCCACATTGCGGAAACAACAATTCCACAGTGTGGAACGTAGGTTGGAGATGGCGGGCTCGAAAGTGATTAAGAGCTTGGAGCGCGGTCTCCTTGTGCTCCAAGCGCTGCAAATGCAGCCTGATTCGTCGCTGCAAGAGCTTTACGCCTTCACGAACATATCCAAACCGAGCCTGCTGCGGATCCTTCACACGCTCGGACGATCGGGTCTGGTTACGCGACGCCTTGCCGACGGGCGCTACCGCATCGGCGCGACGCTTGCGCACGCGCCTTCGCGTCGCGAACATCGTGACCGTATCGCGGAAGCCGCGGCACCGATCCTTCAGCGATTGTGTGAACGCGTGTCCTGGCCATCCGATTTGATGGTGCCTGCCGGCGATCATATGGAAATCCGCGAAACCAGCCGTTCGCGCAGCCCGATCCTGTTGCAGGAGGAGCGGATTGGATTACAGGTGAATTGGCTCCTGACGGGAGTTGGACGAGCTTATCTGGCCTACTGTCCTGCCAAAGAGCGGCAGCGAATTTTCGAGATGCTGCGCACATCAAGCAAAGCGGAAGACCGCTTGGCGCGAGAGCCGGCGCGCCTCAATGCCATTCTCGCGGAGGTACGAGCGCGCGGCTACGCAACCCGCGATCCAACACATGTCGGCGGCTGGTATGGCCGACCTCCGCATGCGGACGGCCTGATTTCGATTGCGGTTCCCCTGCGTGACGGACCTCGGGTCCTGGGATCGATTAACATTGTCTGGCTCAAAACCGCCTTTTCGGTCGAGGCCTTTGCCTCCCGGCATCTCGGCGAGCTTCAGGATGCCGCAGAGGAAATTGTCAATTCGCTTCGGCGTCGAAGACGTTGAGGTCGACTTTTGGCGCCAAGGGAGGCGGCATCGCCCAATGTCCACTCGCGGGCCTTCACGGCCTGAAGCCCCTTGTGTGGCAATATCGCGTCATTTAGCTGCGCTGCAAATTTGGTCGCTACCGGCGCATAGCGCCCTCTGGTAGGCCGTCGGCTCGGCAGATTTATGGGTTCACGGCCTAGTCCAGTCGGGCCAAATCAGGCCGTCTTCGGTGCTGGGGTCGCTTGAGAGAGATAGGACTCATGCAATTCGCGCATACTCTTCGCGATGAGATAGCAATTACTCGAATGCCTCGGCAGGCAGTGGCTTCGAGAACAAGTAACCCTGTAATTCTTGACAGTTCTCCAATCGAAGAAACGTCGCTTGAGCAATCGTTTCGAACGCCCTCGGCGGTCACGTCGAGGTTCAGATTTCGTGCCAGCGCCATGATCGATCGAACGATTGCAGAATCTTTCGGCGCAGAGTTGGCACATGCGTTTTGCAAGAAACTGCGATCGATTTTGATGCGCGTCAAAGGATAACTTGTGAGGCAACTCAACGAAGCATAACCCGTCCCGAAATCATCGAACGCAATGCTCACCCCCATCGCCCTGAGTTCTCTCAAAGGTGAAAGCAGGGCTTCATCCTGGAAGAGTGCAATGTTTTCGGTGATTTCGAGTTCTAAAGCCTGCGGCGGCAATCCGCTGTCTTGCAGAGCACCCTTGACGTCCTGAAGCAGCGTTCCCTGCCGAAAGTGGACGGCAAAGAGGTTTACCGCGACTCTCAAGTTGCCAAGTGTCTTCTCACGCCATGAGACAGCGCTGCGACAAGCAGACGCCAAAATCCACCGTCCGACCTCGAGCGATATCGCACTCTCGGCAAGCGCCTCGATGAAGACCGCCGGCGCTATCAGCCCACGAGTCGGATGTTGCCACCGGAGCAAGGCCTCCGCGCCAACGATTGCGGCGTTATCGGAGCGGACCTGTGGCTGAAAATAAAGGACAAATTCCTTGTTGGTCCATGCGCGACGGAGCTCGTTGTCGAGGACACGACGAGATTCGGCTTTGGCCCGAAGCGTTGGAACGAATTCCTGATACGCCGACCACCGGCACCTTTTGCACTGTGCAGGGCCAGATCGGCATTCGCGAGCAGAGTGTCGGCGTCGGAGGCGTCGGCGGGAGCGATGGCGAGACGATGAGCAGACGAGCACGCCGGAATCACTCACCGGCCTTCAAGGCGAAGGTGGCTCTGGCCGCCGTCAAAGGCGATCGGACCATAGCCTAACTTACCGAGCATTTTGACGTTCACCCCAATCAGATTACGGCGTGGAAATCGCAGCTTGAGGGCAATGCTTCCGGGATTTTCGGACCAGGGGGCGGGCCGCCGGCCGCGCCTGCAGTCGATGTGAAGTCGCTGCATGCCAAGATCGGAGAGCTGACGCTGGAGAATGATTCCTAAGAAACGGCAGCAACTACTTTCGGCTCCAAGGGCTGGAGAACAAAGCCGAATGCCTTGGCACGCCGATGCAAATTGTTAACCACTCGCGTCCGGTAACGCGTCTCGTAGGACGAGGCCCCGGGATCGACATAGTCTATTCCGTATCGCACAGCATTGTAGAACAGAACTGCGATCTTGCGGGCCGTGGCGGTCACGGCCTTGGCCTTGCCGATGCGCGCTGAAAGCCCGTCTATAAAAGGCGCCGAGCGCGGTGTCTGGACCAGTTGGCCTGCTGGCGGGATCATCCAGCGGCTTTCGCGGGCCTCCGCCCTTGGGGCGTTTCTGGTCCATGCCACCAATTGCGCATAAGCTTTTTGCATCGCACAAGCACCTCAGAGGGAGAACGGACAAGGAGGGATTGGGTGCGGCAAAAGCTCGCCGTCACGCGGATCTGTTTACGTCGATACTGGAGAAACGCGCCCGTCCGTTTATTTAGCCGGGCCGCAGCGACCCGTCGCCTTCGAGAGGCATCCGGAACGTGAACCGCGTCTCCCGCTCCGAAGAGGCGACATCAAGCGTGCCGCCGTGGGCCTTCGCGATCTCCGCGGCTATGTAGAGACCAAGGCCGAGTCCTTCCGAGGGGCCATGTGCGGTTCCGCGATAAAACGGCTGAAACAGCCGCTTCCGAGCTTCTGCGGGTATCGACGCTCCGTTATTGGCCACAAAAAGTTCGAAGACCCCGCTTTTGGTCATGGCACCGATACGCACCGGCCGGTCCGGCGCGCCGTGGCTGATCGCGTTGCCGAGCAGATTGGAAAATAGCTGTGCGATGCGGGCCGGATCGCAGAAGACAGGGGTCTCGAGTTCGAATTGCGTTTCGATACCACGGTCCGGGTGGGCGGTGGCGAGTTCCGCGATTACTTGATCGAGTACCGGCTCGATTCCAGTGATCGACTTCGAAACCGAGATGCCTCCGCCCAAGCGGCCCCGCGCCAGGTCCATCACGCTGTCGATCATCTTCGCCATGCGGCCGACGCTGCTTTGCATCATGGCTTCGAGCCTGAGCCCGTCCTCCGGCGTCTTGGCCTTCAGCATCAGCCGCGCCCCGGCGGCGATGGACGCAAGCGGATTGCGAAGGTCATGGCCGAGAACCGCGATGAACTGTTCGCGCAGCTCCGCATTCTCCCGCTCCTGGCGCAGGCGTTCCTCGAGCGCGACCTTCAGTTCGTCGCTTTGCTTACGGGCATCGATCAGATCGCGCTCATAGCGGCGCCGGTCGGCGGCGCGCAGCACGGTCAGCCGCGTGAACAGCAGGGCACCGGCGTCGTCCCTGCGTTCGCGCGCGTTAGCGATGGCGGGCAGCCGCTTCCCATCTTTGGTGAGGAGATCCAGCGCGAATTCGTCAAAGAAGCCCTGCATACGCAGGAGGGGCGACACATGCGTCTCGAAGAAGATCCGCCCGGCCATGTTGAGCAGCTCGCTGAGCCGCAAGCCGGGGAGATCGTCGGCGGCATACCCGGTCCATCCCGCGAGCGTCTTGTTGGCACGGTCGATGCGCCCGTCGGGTCGCAGCGACAGGTATCCGCAAGGCGCGTTTTCGTACAGGTCTTCGAAGTCGCTGTCGCCCGCGAGGGAATTTATCACGTCAGACGAACTCGCGGATGGCGGTCACTACTTCGGCCGGAGCGCTCAGATTGGGACAGTGGCCGGTCGCCTTTAGCACGGTCATCTGGCTGCCGGGGATGTTGCGCTGGACGTAGGCGCCGACTTGCATCCCGGCGATGATGTCTTCGCTGCACTGGAGGATAAGGGTGCGCGCCTTGATCTTGGCCAGGTCCCCGCGGTTGTCGGAAAGGAACGTAACCCGGGCGAACTCCTTGGCGATCGCGGGATCGGTCCGGCAGAAACTGTTGGTCAGTTCCTCGCCGAGTTCGGGCCGGTCTGGATTACCCATGATGGCGGGCGCCATCTGGGCGGACCATCCCATGTGGTTCTCCTCCAAAAACGAGAGGAGTTCCTCGATTTGCTGGGCGCTGAAGCCGCCGACATAGTCGCCGTCATCTATGTAGCGCGCAGACGGTCCCACCAGGACCAGGCTTTCGAACAGTTCAGGGTCTTTGATTGCGGCAAGCACGCCGATCATCGCGCTGACGGAATGCCCTACGAAGACGGCGCCCTTCAGGCCGAGCGCGCGGCCGATCTCAACGACATCGTCGGCATAGCCGGCCAACGTAGAATATTTCTGGCGGTCATATGCGCTGAGATCGGAGCGCCCCGCCCCGACATGGTCGAAGAGGACTGTGGTGAAATCTGCCTCAAAGGCAGGTGCTACGAAGCGCCACATGTTCTGGTCGCACCCGAAGCCATGAGCGAACATCATTGCCTGCTCGCCACTGCCACGGACCTGCACATTGTTTCTAAATTTGACTGCCACTCTGACGGACTCCTGCGCGTACATCGCGCATTCTCGAACTCAGAAAACATTATACCCAAACGGGGCGACGCATTGTTGCTTACCGTTGCCGTGATTCAACCATGCCGTTGCTGCGCCGGTTCCAAGCCGGCAGGGCACACTCCATCGATATGAACGCTTATTCCCATTAGCCTTGTGCCCACCACATTTTTGCCGTCGTAACTGGCATCGCACCCGTTCTTATTGCAGTCGACTCGCACGAATGGTTATCGCGAGAGCGCATTTCCGATCCGGCCTCGCTGCCTGGGAAGTCGTAAACGCGCCCCACTCGGCAGTTTTCCGGGACTCACTTAAATGCGCCCGTTGTGGCCGATCAGCTCGTATCAATTCGGATTCGAGATGACTGTCCGAACCAAGCTTATAAGTGATACCATGGTATAGGGCTTTGTCAGCCATCCTATGGGGCGGAACGGCTCGGCTCGCGCGCGCGTCTGATGATCGTCATTCGCCGTGGCGAATACACACCGCAAACCAAGACCGCGGAACAGGTCACCGGCGGCATCAATTCCGTCACGACGGCCGGCGAGACGAACGTCCATGATGACGAGGACTGGCCTGCGCTGATTTGCCATTTCAAGCGCTTCCTCAGCCGTAGCCGCCACCCCAGTGACGCTGAATCCGGCATCCGTCAAGGCACTTTCGGCCTCCATCGCGATCAGATAATCGTCTTCCACAATCAGGATGCCGCCGGCGTTACCGAGCTGCTCCGTCGGGTTTTGTCGTTCCGCTTCATTCCCTTCTTTGCCCGAACGATCGAATGGTGCGGCAAAGGATGTATAGTCGAAATGCGAGTGAAGCATCATGCGCCTCTTCCTGCGGAGAAACGCAGGGTCGCGCGTGACGGCATTCTAGTTACCTCGAAATCAGCATGAAGTTGGCGGGCGAGACCAAGTACAAGTCGCAGGCCGGACGATGTGTTGCGGACGGCTGATAAATCATACCCATTGCCATCATCTTCGACATGAAGCTCGAAATGTCCGTCGCGCTCGGTCAATCCCACTCGAACGCTGCCGGTGTCCCCGTCCTTGGCACCATGCTTGGCTGCGTTCGTCAGGAGTTCGTTCAAAATCAAGGCGAGCGGCATGGCGATCTCGTTGAACAATATGCCGCTTGCCTGAGTTCGAACGATCTTCACGTCTGATGGCAAAGTTTGCTGCACCGTCTCGACGACGGCCCCCAGGAATTGGTCCACGGAGAACTTGGCCGCGTCAGTCGTGCCGTAGAGCACGCGCTGTGCGGCCGCCATCGCTGCGATCCTCCCACTTGCCTCTTGCAGAACACGCCGCGCCTCCACGCTCTTGGCGCTCCTCGCAGCGCCGAACAGCAGCGATTGCAGGACCTGCATGTTGTTCTTGGTGCGATGATTGAGCTCATTGAGCAGGAGGCGCTGCTGCGTTTCGGCCTGCTTCCGCTCGCTTAGATCCACCAGCATGTTGATAGCGCCGGTGATCTTTCCGGAAGCGTCGCGCAAAGGAGTCGGAAATGGTATGAACGGCACCCGCGTACCGTCCGGTCGTTCCGCAACGGCTTCCGCACCGCGCACCGGCCGACCTTCCCTCAACGCGATCGCCATCGGGCATTGGTCGTGGGGCAGGAAGGTGCCGTCCGGATTATAGAGCTTCCAGGTCACGCACCATTCATCACTGCCGAGTGTCGGCGTTCGTCCGGCGAACTCGACGGCCATCTGGTTGAAATAGGTGATCCTGCCTTCGGCGTCCGTGGTATATATTGCCGCCGGAATTGCTGCGAGCAATTCTTGCAGCCGCCGCTCGCTTTCCTGAAGGCTTGCCTCGGCAATCTTCCGCTTCGTGATATCACGCGCGATTTTCGAGACTCCGACGATGCGTCCCCCGCGATCGCGTATGGGAGATAAGGTAAGGGAGATATCGATCAGGCTTCCGTCCTTGCGCCGACGAATAGTTTCAAAATGATGGATACGTTCTCCGTTCCGGATCAGCGCCAGGATTCTCGGCTCCTCGTCTTGACGATCAGGCGGTATGAGCAGCGTAATCGGCTGGCCTATCACTTCCTCCTTGTGATAGCCGAACAGTCGCACCGCGCCTTCATTCCAGGTCTGTATTACTCCTTCTAGATCTTTGCTTATGATCGCATCATCCGAAGATTGTACGATTGCGGCCAGTTGTCGGGTGTCGCGCTCGGCTGTGCGGCGCGCATCTTCCGCCGCTAGTCGTGACAGGCTAAATCCAAGAAGGCGCGCCAGCGCAAGCGACACGTCGATTTCCGCCTCACTGAAACTGTGCGGGATTGAGTGATATGCCATGAACTTTCCGGTGAGGCGCCCATCCCGCAGAAGCGGTATGAATGCAGCGGACCTGATACCTTCACGGATAATGGCTTGCTTCATTTCCTCGGGTAGCTCCGCGGCAGCGATATCTTCAACGCAGACGGAACGCGGGTCGGCTTCGTCCGGAGCCCACGGCGAGTGCCCTTCGACAGCGGACCGATAATCTTCAGAGAGGCTTCGCCACGCGGCAAACTTCATCACGCGGCTCTCGTCGAACAGCAGGATGGAGGCCCGCTCGCATCCCAGGGCCCGCGTGATGGCGGCGAGGGCAGCGTCATAGATCTCTTCAGTTGACCTGCAGTGCTGCAGCCTTTCCGAGAAAGCAAAAAGTGCAGCCTGCTCCTCCCTGCGCCGGGCGAGTTCTCCCTCGGTTCGCTTGCGGTCAGTAATGTCGTGCTGCACGCGAACAGCGTAAAGAAACCTGCCGGCGGCGTCTCGGACGCTGGACGAGGTCACAGACGCCCAGATATAACCTCCGTCCTTGCAGTAGATGCGCTTTTCAATGGTGTATCGATCCACCTCCCCCGCGAGTTGGCGGCGGAATTGCTCGCGATCGTCAGACACGTCCTCGGGAAGTGTTTCCTGAAATATGGTCCTTCCGACGAGTTCGGAAGCCGCATAGCCGGTTAGCCGGCACAGTTGCTGGTTGACCCGGAGCATTCGGCCGTCTTGGTCGGCCTCCACGATGCCGGCACCTACGTGCTCATAGGTGGCGGCAAGGCGCTCATCTCTCGCGCGCAGCCAGTCATCTCTGCGCGCAGCCGGATCTTCCAGACATCCTCCGCCGACGCGCTCGTGAAAGCAATTGATCGCGCCCTCCACGTCACCATTCTGGTCAAGCATCGGTGCAATGTTCACAACGGCCCAAATG
The DNA here is from genome assembly GCF_023073375.1 of Bradyrhizobium sp. 197. Lineage (NCBI taxonomy): Bacteria > Pseudomonadati > Pseudomonadota > Alphaproteobacteria > Hyphomicrobiales > Nitrobacteraceae > Bradyrhizobium > Bradyrhizobium sp. 197. Next base: position 21,143 of record NZ_JADPJJ010000075.1, read on the forward strand.
TGGGAGCCATCAGGTCTTTCCACTCGACCTTCCAGGCCACGGACAGGAATTCCGGTCCTCAGGACCTCGGCCATCGGCGTCTGCTCGCGGGCGATTGGCTTCCCGTCGAAGAAAAGCTTGTACGATCCGCAAAAAAGTTCGGAATCATCGCCCAGACGCGGTGAACGGCCCCACAATTCTGTCGCTCTTGAGTTAAACCATAGGATCCGGCCACGCGCATCGCAGGCGTAGATGGCAACTGGAAGCTGCTCAAGAAAAGCTGCCGATGGATCTTGCCAAATGAACGGCCAGAGCGATTCGATGCGGTCGCGTTGAGACCCGGTGCCATTTCGGACGTCCATAACGCCCACCTCCCCTAAACCCGAACACAGGTAAAATACTACCATGATCGGCTGTTAACCTAAATCCCCGAGAACCACGAAGGTTTGAAGTTCTGAAAAGTTCCATCTCATCAGAAGGAAATAGCGCGGCACCAGCGTCGGATGGGCGGCAAAAACAGCATTCCGCGCTCCTCGATAAGACGCCGAAGTCCGATCGCATAGAATTGGTGCTGGCGCACATCCGTCAAAATTTGCAGAACCGATTGTCGATCGAGGAGCTTGCGGCGGTCGCCAACCTGAGCTCCCGCCAGTTCAGCCGCGCCTGGGTGAGACTCGCCAGTCACCAGCAAAAGCCGTGGAGAGGCTCCGGCTGGAGGCCGCTAGGTTCATGATCGAAGAGGGACAGCACACGGTTAATGTCGTGGCGCAAGAAACGGGCTTTGCGGACCGAGAACGCATGCGTCGCGCGTTCCACCGGACCTTCGGCGTGCCAGCGGAGATTGCGCAGGAACGCTCGACGGGAGGCGGAGGCGGAGGCGGCTGCCTGACTTTGGGCTATCAAAAAGGTAGGCTTGAGTCTGGCTCTCAATGCGGGTCCGAACGGCGCTCTCGGCCATTCGGCCCGTGCGTGAGCTCGGGTTCGGCGGCAGAGCATACCTCCTGGATGATAACCCGTCTGGGCTATCATCCACATTTCGGACAGTAGGAGCAGCCATGCATCGGGTAGGTCTCATTGTCCCGCACGACTTCAAGCTCTTGAGTCCTGCGCCCATGATGGCATTCGAAATGACGGGATTAGCTTGGAGACTGAAAACCGCATCCGGCTTTGGACCAATAGCCAAACCGCCGGTCAAATTGTACATAGCCCGCCATGTCGGACGAACATCGGCACTGCAAATGCGGTGCGGTCTACAGCCGTAACCGACCCCGCCGATGGGCCGTCCAAATGGACGTCCTTTTTGCTGTCCAATCCCATCCAAAACCTCCGTCCAAAGCAGGAGGCTTCTTCGCATAGCTATCCAGATCCCGAAGCAAGGGTTACGGCTAAGCGCTTACGAATATTCCCGTTTTGCGGAGACTTTCGGCGGAGAGGGGTTCGATCACGACTGCCGCCCGACCGCGGCATTCGTTCGAAGCGGCTCTCCTGCATCGACTAGGAAAAGTTGGGAATACGTCGGCTAGACTGCCGCGCGAGGGCGATAGCCCCGATCGCTACGAAATCGATAGGGTTTGTTCAAATCCTATCCTTGCAGCCAAATCAGATGCTGTGGCGGGTTGCTGCGATCAACAAGCCTGCGCCCCGCCCATAAACTTCCGCTTGGAAAGCTCGCCCAAAGGGGGACGAAGAGCACGGTTGAGAAGTAGCAATTGCCAGACAGGATTGAACTGTTATAACAATCCCGTCAGCTATTGATTTTATTGGGGTTTTCGGCCCGGCGATCTATTTTTGTGTGGCACCTTTGAGGGGCGCCGCGGAGCAAGGTCTAACACATTTAGTACAACGTCGCCACGGAGGCTCCGAATTTCCTGTCTGCGATTGCGCACTTGGGTACTGATGATTCAAATGGTCAGCGCGATGAAGGTTTTTCTGAAAAAGAGGGAAGAGGCCGCCCACTGAGGCGGCCTTAGTTCATCTTGCGCCGTAGCTTTTCGATAAGCTCGCGCTGTTCCTTGATGTCCTCCCCGACGACCTCGCGCAGTCCTTCCGTGCGCTCCTCGTCGGTGGGTTTCTTTGGGGCGGTGGCGCTCTCTTGCTCATTGGCTCAATCCATCTGGCGCAGCCGGGCAAGAATTGATTCAACGCAACGACTCCAAATTCTTTCCGGAATTTAGGAGCCTGATTCACATTTGTGATGGCGGGGATTTGTTAACCGGGAAAAACTGGCAACCCGGGTCTAGCGGAGCCATTTCATTTCGAAATCATTGTAACCGGAAGCGTGAGGGGGCCGCTGTCTTAGACGGCGGCGCTTTGCATAGGAACGTTGCTGCTGTTGTCAAGTTTTCCCGGTGCCCTTTCCTTGAGGGCGACCCCGATTGGCCCCAGCTCCATCGTTCCCTTTTGCCCCCAGAGCTGGGGCCTCTTTTCAAATCAGGCCACTGCGAAAATCAACTTAGGCCACTGAGGTCGGAAACAGGCCAGCGCCCGCACTTGCCTTGTGATGGCGGGTCTTCGCGCCAGTGATCCGCGGCGATGGAACTCGCGGGCGCGGCGGTCGTTGCTTGGCGCAGCAGCAGCAGCATAGGAGGGCACGTGAACCGACGCCAGCTTGTTCAAGGTTCGGCGTTACTGCCAGCATTGCTGATCGCACCCCAGAGCGGTTTCGCCGCAGCTCGTCCTTCCGACGGCGCGTTCGGGCCGTCCACGGTGCGGGACTTGGCCCGTATGCTGGCGGGCAAACCGTACGAGGCTCCGGACGAGAAGCTGCCGAGCAAATTGAACGACCTCGACTACGATCGGTACCGCTCGATCCGCTTCCTGCCCGAGCGTGCCCTCTGGCGGGGCAAGAATCTCCCGTTCGAAGCGCAGTTCTTCCATCGCGGCTTCTTCTACAAGAACCGCGTGAACATCTTCGAGGTCGCGGACCGAAAGGCCACCGAAATCAAATACCGCAAGGAGGACTTCTCCTTCGGCGAGAAGGTCCCGGCGTTCGAGGAGACCGATCTCGGGTTTGCCGGCTTCCGCATCCACGCGCCCATGAACCGCGCCGACTACTACGACGAGGTCTGCGTATTCCTTGGCGCGAGCTATTTCCGCGCCGTCGCCAAGGGGCAGACGTACGGCCTCTCCGCCCGGGATACAGGCGAACCCAAGGGCGAGGAATTTCCGCTGTTCAAGGCCTTCTGGCTCGAGCGGCCGGCGCCCGGAGCGACCTCGCTGGTGGTCCACGCTCTGCTCGACAGCAAAAGCTGCGCGGCGAGCTACCGATTCACCTTACGGCCACACTAGGTCTGAGGCACGTAGGAGCCGTAAAGAATTTATGCAGTTCGCTCCTGAGGTGCGACCTCGCCGTCAAGCCACTGCTGCTCCTCGGCGAGGGCGCGCCAAGCCTCCTCCATCCTCTTGTAGCGGTTCTTGGCGGGCTTGTTTTCGGCCTGCTCTGCAAGTGTCGCGCAGTTCTCAGCGCGCTCAAGATAGTGTTGGGACTGCTTCATTCACTCCGACCTTCTACGGAAGTTTGACTCCTGCCATATCTCTTCAAGCGCAATTGGGCTGGTCGGGGAAGCAAGTGCATCTCCAGCTTGCCGTTCCAAGGCTCGTCCCCGGTAACTGCTCGGCGGGCCACTAAGTTTCCCTGTCCCCAAATGGAGGAGTGTACGACCCACGGTCACGGCAGCGAGGCGCAGAAGTGCCGCCGCCCGGCCGCCGGATCGGCGCGTTCGCGACGAGAGCATTTTGCCGCCGGAGATCTTGTTGCTCGGCGCCAATCCCAGCCAGGAGGTAAAATGCTTTGCACTTGGCCACGAAGAGAGGTCGTCGCCGCATTCAGCGATCAGCTTCAGCGAGAGGTAAGGACCGAGGCCGTCGATGGTGCTGATGTCCTCTCCGAGCAACGCGAACAGCGCCTCGCGGAGTCAAAAGCTAGAGCGTTCGCCTGATCGGTTCGATTCCGACGCCGCGAGACTCGCGGGGCTGGTCCATGGCCATGGGGATAGAGGCACTCTATCGCCGTCCGCGCACCACCAAGCCCGAACCGGGCCACAAGATCTATCCGTATCTGCTGCGCGGTCTGGCGATCGAGCGGGCCAATCAGGTGTGGGCGATGGATATCACCTACATCCCGATGGCACGTGACTTTGTCTATCTCGCCGCGGTGCTCGACTGGGCGACCCGCCGTGTGCTGTCGTGGCGGCTGTCGATCACCATGGAGGCGGCGTTCTGCGTCGAGACGCTGGAGGACGCGATGGTCCGTCACGGCAAGCCGGAGATCTTCAACACCGACCAGGGCAGCCAGTTCACTGGGGCGGCCTTCACCGGCGTCCTCGCCAGCCACGACATCGCGATCAGCATGGACGGCAAGGGTGCCTGGCGGGACAACGTCTTCGTCGAGCGGCTATGGCGCAGCGTAAAATACGAGGAGGTCTATCTGCGAGCCTACGAAACCGTCGGCGAGGCGCGACATTCGATCGGCCGGCATCTCGACTTCTACAACCGCGCATCAGAACACCCATCTGTCTATGTTGTTGAAGAGAAGAGACTTTGCTGATTGGGATGCGATCCCGTGGGGTATCTTGGGTTCTGT